>JAEUQN010000069.1 GCA_016789725.1 Blastocatellia bacterium
ATGGCTCGTTTTCATTGATGATGATCGCAGTCGTCGTGTGTCGCGTTTGCACGTTGACGAAACCTTGCCTGATGCCAGACTCCTCAACGAATTGCCGAAGCGCTACGGTCAGATCAATAAATTGCAAAGCTTCATCGGTGTATAGATTTACCGCGCGATGACACACTTCCACTGACCGATTCTGACGAACCGGAAAAGTAATCAACATAAGGTTCTCCCTGAAAACTACTATTTGAAAAGTTGAGCTACCCGCTCACGATAGGCAGCGCGAATTGGAAAAAAGCCAATCGCAAGCGGGCAGATCAATTGACGCGCATCGCAATCAAGACCGGATGTGGTTGTCCTGCCAAGTCCCCCCACAACAGCAGCCTGCCGGAATTACGATGGTTGTCGTCACGCTGCTTCTGCCGCCTGAATACTACCGAAGCGGCGGTCGCGGGCGTGATAGGCGTTGAGGGCAACAAGCAAATCCTGCTGTCCAAAATCAGGCCATAAAACTTTGGTGAAATACAATTCAGCATAAGCCGATTCCCACAACAAAAAATCGCTCAAACGCTGCTCACCACTCGTCCGAATCAACAAATCCACCTCGGATACAGGCGTATCTGAATTGAGCAGTGCGCTGAATTCTTCACGGGAAAGCGGTGCGGTAATTTTACCGATAGTTTGCAGAATCGCCTCGCGCGCAGAGTAATCAATGGCGATGCGCAAGTGGAGCTTGTCGCCTCGCCGCGTCAAGGCTTCCGCCGCTTCCATCGCCATCCGCACAGCACTGGGCAAACGATCACGACGTCCGATGATGGTCAGGCGAATTCCCTGCTTCGTGCATTGGCGCGCTTCTTTGAGGAGATGCAAGCGAAAGAGCCGCATTAACTCATTTACTTCTGCCACAGGCCGTTTCCAATTGTCAGTCGAAAAAGCATAGAGTGTGAGTGTGGTGATCCCGCTGGCAATTGCCCCCTGGATGGTTCGGCGAACAGCTTCGGCCCCGACACGATGCCCAGCCGTTCGGGGCAAACCGCGCGCTGCCGCCCACCGCCCATTGCCATCCATAATAATGGCAACATGCAACCCTCGTTGCATTGTATTGCTAGAGTGAAGCAAACTACTTTGTCTCATAAAGCCCCAGTACAAAAAAAATGACGACGCTTGTTTATTTTCGTCGCGTAGCTTGAATTAAAGCTTCCATGTGATTGAGGTAACGTTCCAGTGCTTTGCGCCCTGAGGCCGTCACCTGGTATTCCGTTTTCGGAATGCGGCCCTCAAAAGATTTCGTACAAACGATGTATTCAGCCTCTTCCAACTTACGCGCGTGAACGCTGAGGTTCCCGTCAGTCGTATTCAATAATGCTTTTAGATCATTAAAGGTCATCGCTTCGTTGACAGCCAAGGCGCTAATAATTGCCAGTCGCGTCCGTTCATGGATCAAGCGATCCAATTCGGTTGTCTCCGCCGCTTTGGCGGAAGCGTTCGCAATGGAGGCCAGTGTTGTTTTCCGGCGACTGACCTCTTCGTTTTCTGACAAAACTTCTTTGTGCAATGCGTTTCGCTTAGCCACCGTATTTCCTCGCAATCATAATGCCAAAAATGATGTGCAATCCGCCAAATCCTAATGCCATCATGTAATTGCCCCAGGCAATGGGAAAAAACAAGGTCATCGTTCCAAATAGCATAAAACACAGCCCCATTAAAGGGACAATGCGAACGGAAAAAGCACCCGCCGTAACGATACCTGTTCCATAGAGAAGCAACCACAAACCAGGGAGCAAATCCGGGCGCTTGATTTGCCAGATCACAACCGTCAGCAAGGCCCCAGCAAAAAGCGGAGGCGTTAAACTCAGCCAGAATTTACGAGCGGGCGTCGAAAGTAATGATGAATCTGCGGCCTGCGCCTTACGGTTCATGGCCAATACTGAAATCAGCAATGAGGCTATAGCGATTCCCACCCAACTGAGCAACCAGCTCTTTTGAAAGATGATTTGCGTTGTAAATTGTGCGCCGAACATTGCCAACATACCAACCACCACCAATCCCCATCCTGGCACAGCCGTGAAGGCAGATGCGCGCTCCATCGTTTCGCGGATGAAGCGCAAATTGTCCATCGCACGGTCATGCAACGCAGGCGGATCAGATATAGGGCGTATAGGTTGCACCTTGCTCATAGCGAGCAGTATAGGCAAATTCAATACTCTGTCAAGTGCTTTATATCGCAAAGCCATTTAAGAACAAATTAAATGGTGAGTAGTCGGGCTGAATATTTGATTGGCGTACGGCTGATTAATAACTTAGGGAAAAGTTGAAAGGACAGGTGAAAACATGTTGACGCCTTTAGGTTTGGCAGTTAATATCTCGCGTGCGTAGGAAGCAATCCTCATAAATTTAACGATCTCAAGTAACTCTTGCTTCACGCAAACCACTATTCCTAGACCTCATTATCGGCAAATTTATAGGTCGTACTTAGGCATCAAAGATTTTATTGATCGTCCTAGATTCATCGGTTCACTGGGAAAATCTGAGCTTTAAAGGCTCTCCAGATTTTAATTTGGAGTGAGCTTTTGGAACTCGCGTCAGATACCTGTTCCTCACCCCAAGATTACCCGTTGTCTGCGGTCGTGGTGGCTTGAGCCAGGGTCGGGACTGCTCCCGCAGTTTCGATGCCGCCCTGTGGTGCCCCATCGCTTGCGGCATTCCTAATGCTCGTCACTTTTCAGCAACGGGTTTACAAAGGTCGGCGCGGCCTGGGATAGTTAGAAGCGCTGACCTTTGATCCCCCGAGACCATTCCAGTCTCGGTTTTCCGTCGGGCTGCGCCCACGCGACTAGGGGCGCAGCCGATGGATAATTGACCTGCATTTCTTTTGCCCTGAATAACCCGTATTCAATTTTCACTCTTGGATTCATCAAAGCAAACTAATCTACTGAATTAGTGAAACCTATCCAGAATGACAGCGTGAAAGGAGGCGTGCTTCGATTCCATTTTACCCTGAGCGTCAGGGATGTGTTCGAGCCACAACGCTTCCCTTTCCATGACGGCTTAGTGGAAGCGGCCTCTACGAAAAACTCGCTGGCTTCGCTCCTTGGAGATATGGTATATTCCTGGACCGAATTAAGAGGAAACAGCCTCTTCCGCTTAATTCGTTGTTGAGATTGTCCCCCTCAAATTGAGAAGCCTACGCAGTACCCTTCAGTAGCAGGCCCCCCGCTTGATTACGTTGAGTCTTGAAAGCCCAGAATCAAGGACGATAGAAAGATAATACCAATGGCAGAGTTTATTTGCAGGCTCGGAACCCCAGCCGGAGAAATTGTGACCCGCACCGTCGAAGGTTTGTCTATTGATGAATTACGGCTGCGCTTGCAACAAGAAGGCTACAGTATTTTTTCAGTGGAAGCACCCGGCGGCACGGGGCTATCATTTCGCAAGACGCAGCGTGCGGTAAAGGTCAAAATTGATGATTTCCTGCTTTTCAATCAGCAGATGGCGGCCTTGATTCACGCGGGACTACCCGTTTTACAATCTATTCAAATGTTGCGGCAACGATCACCAAGCGTGAAGTTGCGCGAGGTTCTCGCTGACGTTGAAACGCGTATTAAATCAGGATCAGCGCTGTCCGAAGCTTTTGCGGCGCAAGGCGAAACATTTCCGAAAATCTATATCGCCTCAATTCTGGCGGGGGAACGATCTGGCAGCCTGGATGAGATTTTGAGACGCTATGTTACTTACACCAAGGCAATGGCTGCGATTAGACGTAAATTGCGCAGCGCCCTGACCTATCCCATCATTCTACTGAGTGCCTCTGTCATCCTGATTGCCGTGTTGACGACCTACGTCATCCCGCAATTCTCGTCTATTTACGAAAATGTCGGCACCAAATTGCCGATGATTACGGAAGTTGTGATCGGCATCTCATCGGCGGTGCGGGACAATTTGCTCTGGTTAATTCCAACTATTGCGGCGACAATCTTTGGTCTCTGGTCCTGGCGCAAAACGGAAAATGGTCGCAGGGCGATGGATCGTTTGATTCTGAGAATCCCAATTGTTGGCGAATTAGTGCGGCAAATGACAACGGCTCAATTCACTCGCAGCTTATCAACATTATTGGCTGGTGGTATTACTTTGGTCGAAGGGTTTCAGATTGCCATGAGTTCCATCACTAACCGTGAGTTATTGCGCAACACAGAACCCGCGCTTCCCAAAGTCCGCGAAGGCAAACCGTTCACAGAAAGTCTGGCGGCGGCTGGATGGGTTCCAGAGTTGGCGATTGATATGATTGGAGTGGGCGAGCGGTCAGGTTCATTGCGTGAAATGTTAGAAGAGGTTTCTGGTTTCTACGATGCCGAAACAGAAGTGAAACTGGGACAACTTACGACCTTTATTGAACCAGCGATTTTAATCACAATGGGCGGCGTCGTCGTGACGATTTTGATGGCGATTTACTTGCCACTGCTTACGATGGTTGGCAATGCAGGAAAATAAATAGTGATTGAAACTCAACTGGACAGGTGATTCCAGATATTCATCACCGTTCCCGCTTAACAGGATGTGAGATCGAAATGGCAGAAGCAAAAGAAGAACTTGATCAACCCACAGAAGCAGCCAGCGCCGAACAAATGGCCGCGCGTTATCGGCTCGCCTTTATTGACCTCGAAAAATATCCGGTAGATTACGCACTGATTCAATCACTGCCCGTAGACATGATGCTGCGGAATAAATTCATTCCGCTCAAACGTGAAAATGGACATATGACCCTGGCGATGGCGGATCCGTCGGATTTGCCATTATTGGATGAACTAAAAGCGCAGCTCAAGGTTCATCTCAAGCCAGCGGTGGCGACGCGTTCGGCGATTGAAGGGGTGCTGCGCAAGGCGGATGCTTCAGATCGCGTTTATGCCGAAGCGACGGAAGGATTCCGGGCTTCACTCATTAAAGAAACGGAAGGCGGCGGCGAAGAAGTCGTTGATCTGGAGCGATTGTCGAGTGATGCCGAAATGTCCCCAATCATTCGATTGGTGGATACCATTGTTTTCACCGCCCTCGAAAAACGCGCTTCCGATATTCACATCGAAACGCGCGACACCGACGTGTTGGTTCGTTATCGTATTGACGGCGCGTTGTATGAAGCGGGTGAGCCGATTGACATCAAGCATCATCAGACCATTATTTCACGTATCAAGGTCATGTCCGAATTGGACATTGCCGAGCGCCGCGTGCCACAGGACGGACGCTTTCGCATGCGCATTAAAGGCCGTCGCGTGGATTTTCGTGTTTCGATCATTCCCTCGGTTTACGGCGAAGATGCGGTCATTCGTATTCTCGACAAAGAGCAAATCAACGAATCGTTCAAGGACTTGAAACTGGACGTTGTCGGCTTTGATCCGGTGCTGCTGGCAAAATTCCGCCGCTTTATTCACGAGCCGTATGGAATGGTGCTGGTCACCGGGCCAACGGGTTCAGGAAAAACAACGACGCTGTACGGGGCGCTCAACGAAATCCGCAACGACGAAGACAAGATCATTACAATTGAAGACCCGGTCGAATATCAACTGCGCGGTGTGATGCAAATTCAGGTCAACGAAAAGAAAGGCCTGACGTTCGCGCGCGGGTTGCGGTCAATGCTGCGTCACGATCCCGACAAGATCATGGTCGGAGAAATCCGCGATAATGAAACTGCGCAAATTGCGATCAACTCCGCGCTCACCGGACACCTTGTGTTCACAACCGTTCACGCTAACAATGTCATTGACGTCATCGGACGCTTTATGAATATGGGAGTTGAAGTTTATAACTTCGTATCCGCGCTCAATTGTGTCTTGGCGCAACGCCTCGTACGCATGTTATGCACCCGCTGTAAGCAACAATATCAACCGACCGATGAAGAATTTATTGAATCTGGATTGAATCCGCAGCGTTATAAAGATCGGATTGTATATCGTAGCGTTGGTTGCGAAATCTGTAATCACACTGGCTATCGTGGCAGAACTGCCATTCACGAACTTCTGGATCTTACCGATAATATTCGGGAATTGATCATTGCACGACGCCCTGGATCAGAAGTCCGCCGGGCTGCCTGTGAAGAAGGTCTCGGCAGCCTACGCGAATCAGCGCTGCGCCTGGTGTTTGAAGGACAAACGACACTTCATGAAATCAACCGCGTTACGTTCGTCGAACAAATCAATTAGCTGTGGGGAAACACAGGCATCGAAGCCTGCTGCCTGCCCCAAGCCCTACTAGCGAAGGTCAAAGTTATGAGAAAACGAAATCATTTCCGAACTGCTCTCACACTCCTCCTCACCGTGTGGCTGTCTCTTCCAATGGCGGTTTTGGCCGATAAAAAGGTAGATACCAAAAAAGCGAAGAAGAACTTTACTGAAGGCATGAAATACGAGGTTGAGGAAAAATGGGACCTGGCAGCACAAGCGTTTCTATTGGCGCTGGCAGCCGATCCTGGCAATACCGAGTATCGCTTGCATGCGGCTCGCTCAATGACCAACGCATCAATCATGTATTTGAAACGCGGGGATGGATTCGCGGCTGAAAGCGACTTCGCCAGCGCCTACACGTCCTATAAACAAGCCGCGATCTATGATCAGACCAACGAAGTAGCACTGGTCAAAATGAAGCGGATGATCGAAATGCAAAAGGCGGCGTCCGGCATGGGTGAAACACCGAAAATCAATCCGAACACCGGCAGTTATCTGCCCACCAGCGGAGACATTGCGACGCCCCAGCCACAACGGGGACGCGCGAAAGATTTGGCCGCCGTCATTAACTACCGTGAACAACCGCTCAAACAAGTCATCACGAATATTGCCAAACAGCTCAACCTGAATGTGATCTTCGACGAAACCTTCCGCGACGAACCAAAGTATAGTTTAGACTTACAAAACACGACGTTGGCGCGCGCCTTAGACTTCATCTTCATTCAGAAAAAACTGACCTTTGAGCAATTGGATCGTCGCACGATTCTCATCTACTTTGATAATCCTACCAACCGACAACGATTTGAGCGCCTGCTCGTCAAAACGTTCTATATCAATAATGCTAAGTTGGAAGAAGCGCGCACAGTCGTCCAACAAATGTTGCAAGGCGGTGGCGCGGGGCTGATGCGACAAATCGCAGCCTCCACGCAACTCAACGCCTTGATCGTTCGCGCCCCAGCCGAAGACCTGAAGATGGTGCAGGATGTGCTGGACAGCATTGATAAGAATCGCGCCGAAGTTGCAATTGATGTTGAAATCTATGAGGTTTCGCACAACACCAGCCAACAAATTGGCAACCAGGTTTCGTTAGATTCTCAGACGTTAAGCTATCGAACAGGCGTTGATTCTCGTGGCAACGCAACAACAGCAACCGGGGCATCTGCTAGTTTATCCAATCTCGGCGGCATCCTGGGTCAGGGCGTATTGGCTCCGCTCGTCGGCAGCGCCTTTGGCTTGGGGTCGGGCTTTGGAGCCTTGCTGGCTGCGCCTCCTACGACGCTGTCGCTCTTACAAAACAAGACCAATGCCAAGCTGATGAGCCGCGTTAATGTGCATGCCATTGACGGACAAAGCAACAAAACGAACGTTGGTCGTCGCGTACCAGTTCGATTGGGGTCTACAGTCATCCCTGGATATACAGGTGTAACCGGAACCACCACTGGCACAAACACGGGCGGATTGAATACTGGACTGAATACCGGATTTGGCGGATTTGATAGTATTCAGTATCAGGATGTCGGTTTGAATATTGATATTACGCCGACCGTTACGAACGAAGGCTACATTGAAATGAAGATGACATTAGAGTCATCAAATACGGTGCCGGGTGCGAGCGAACTCACCCCTGAATTTACGCAGCGCAAATTAACGACGGTTTCACGCGTACCGGACGGCAAAACCGCAGTCGTCGCGGGCGTTCAGCAACAAAACAAATCCGATGGTCGCAGCTCAATTCCCGTCGTGGGGATGATTCCGATTTTGGGTCGGTTTATCACCACGCCCAAAGAGTCATCGGATATGAGCGACATCATTATCACGATCACTCCACATATTATTCGCGCGCCACAACTGGAGAAAAAAGACCACCTGGCAAAACAAAGCGGCACAGGCCTGGGCGGCAACGGCGTCAGCATTGAGCAAATCATCAATCGCGCACAGGAAGAAGACGACCAGGATCGGCGTATTATTGCGGCGCAACAAGGGCTTCCGGTTCAGCCGCAAGCCGCACAGACAACACCTGTCTCGGCACCGGTAACATCCCCGGCACCTGCCCCAACCCCGACCATCGTCCAGCAAACTCCGCCCCCCTCAACGCCAGCCGTAACGCAACCAACCGACACCCCCGTGAGGTCGCAACCGGCGGCGAACAGAACGGAACCTGGTACTGACCCGCAGGGTAATAATGGAGCAATCACGGAAGCCAATAGTGAAGAGGTCGGCGTTCCTGATCCTGACCATGAACCACCGCCCGGCTATAAACCTGAAATGAAGCCGGTAGTGCTGTCGCCTGAACAGCGCGAAGCACTAAATTCGGCGCGGCTCAAAGCACAGGAGGAAATGAAGAAGAATCCTCCCAAGCCAACGAACCCCACCGAAGGCGGATTTGAAGTCCAACCTTTTACCCCGCCTGCTGGATACCGTCCGTCGTTAGTCCCGGTGCAAAAGAAGCCCAAAGAAAAAGGTACGAATCCCTCACAGGCTTCAAATGAGTCGAAAGAAATGAGTAAGGCGACAACGCCAATCCCACAAGCTGAGATTCTTTCCAATGAAAGCAGCGCCGCTTCGCAACTGGGATTGAGCTTGAAACTCAACAAGGACAAAAAGCTTCAACTAGGGGAAACCTTTATTGTAGTGGTTGCAGTTGATGGCAACTCAAAAATGACCGGAGCCAATATCGCGCTCAATTACGACACCAACCGATTGCAACTCCGATCTGTCCGGGATGGCGGAATGCTGGGCAAAAATCCCGACATGACGCAACAGGACAAAAGTGGACACCTGTTCGTGACGATGCAGCAAATGGGCGAACAAGCGATCCCATCGTCGGCAGCGGGTAAACTACTCATCCTGGAATTCAAAGCGATTGCCGCCGGTCAAACAATGATCGGCTTCAATACTGACGAAACGCGTTTTCTCCTCGCGGATAAAACGAACCCGCTTTTCAGTGTGGCTCCGGCACAATTTGAAATTACACGGGCGGCGATTTCCCAACTTGCAAAATAACTATGGGAATCCCAGCGAAAAACTACGCGAGCAATTCTGGACAAGCAGGCGGGTTTTCCCTCCTCGAATTGATCATCACACTCGCTATTCTTTCCATTCTGGTGGCGTCTGTGGTGCCGCTGACCAAGAACAACCTCAAACGCCAACGCGAGGCTGAGCTGAAGCAAACGCTGCGTGAAATTCGGCAGGCCATTGATCGCTACAAGTTTGACTGTGAACGCGGAGCGGTCGGCCCGTTGGACCGCAAAGTGAATGACGAATGCTATCCGCCGAATATTGAAACGCTGGTCGAGGGGATCACGCCGCCCAACACCACGCGCAAGATTCGGTATCTGCGTCGCACGCCCAGAGACCCCATGACCGGGAAAGAAGAATGGGGGACGCGTTCGATTCAAGACGATCCCAAATCAGATTCCTGGGGCGGGCAAAATGTGTATGACGTTTACAGCAAGAGCAATGATGCAGCTTTGAACGGCACGAAGTATAAAGACTGGTAATATGCGATTGACAACGAAAAAGAATTCGGGGCAGCGAGGTTTCACCTTGATGGAACTGGTCATTGTAATGACAGTGATCGCCATTCTGGTTTCAGTGGCCGTTCCCGTCTACGTCACGCACGTCAAACGCGCGAAAGAGGTCGTCCTAATGAATGATCTGGACGAAATGCGCCGCGCCTTAGACAAGTATGCCGCAGACAAAGAAAAAGGGGCCCAATCTTTACAGGATTTAGTTTCCGGCGGATATTTGCGCGCCATCCCGGTGGACCCGCTGACAAAATCCAACGAGACATGGGAACTTGAAATGGAAACAGAACCTTACCGTCCGGGCGTACCTGTAGGCATCGCTAACGTACGAAGCGGAGCCGAAGGCTCTGGAACAGATGGTCGCGCATTCAAAGAATATTGATTTATGTTTTCACCACTTTGGAATTTCCTGACGGTCCCAACGCTGCCAAGCATCGCTCTGGCGATTACGCCATCGCATCTCGCTCTGGTTGAGCTACAAAAGCGTGGCGGTGTATTTCAACCTAAAAAATTAGGCGTGCAAAATCTGCCGGAGGGGCTGGTTAAAGTCTCACTTTCTGATCCCAATATCACCCGCGAGGCAGAATTCCTTGAGGCCTTAACTGCGCTCACAGAAAAAGCGGGGTTCGGGCGGAAGCTCAAATTATCTGTCACCTTGCCGGAAGGAAGCGCACACAGTTTAGTTGTCACGTTAGACCAAAAACCAGCTTCTCATTCCGAACTGGAACAGGTGCTGACCTGGAAAATCAGCCGGACAACAAATTTAAAAACAGCCGACATGCGCTTTTCATTTCAGCCTCTAAGTGGCGAACAAGGACAGCCACGTTACTTGGTTGCAGCAATGCATGAGCAGGTTTTAGGGCAATACGAACGCATCTTTTCTCAACTCGGTTGGCAGGCAGGCACGATTATTCCGCAACATCTGGGGGAAGCCCAATGGCTTTTACGGAACGATTTGAACAGCAATGAAGATCAGGCCTTAGTCAGCATCAATGAGCGAGGATTCGCCGTCGTGCTGACCCGTGGACAGGAACCGCTTCTCGTACGCGAAGTAGTTTGTGAACCCAATGAACGAGAAGATGAGTTTTTCCGCCTCATGGTTTTTTACCGGGACCGGCTTCATCCATCACAACCACTCGCGCGGATTCTCCTGATTGGAGAACCAACCGATCAAGCCGTTTTCTCGCAGGCGTTGGCAGCAGCATTAGAACAAAACCCGCAGAAACTAGCACCGCTGACGTTAGGGTTAAACCTCGACGCGAGCGCCCCGTTTCATCGGCTGGCCGCCGCCGCCGGAACAGCATCAATGGCCTTTTGATGAAAGAAAGATTTTCCTTCGCAAATCAAAAAACCTCGCTATAATCTGCACCTTCAAACTGCCCCGCGAAACCTCACAATCGGAGAAGTGACTTTTATATGTGCCGTAATATTTCCCTCACACCGCGTGCCGCCCGGCTCATCGGTTGCGTCTTCCTGTTCTCGGTCTTTCTGCTGACGGCCTGTCAGAAAGGAACAGTGACTGAAGTTGCACAGGCAAATCCGGCTGCTTCAGCGCCTGCAGCACCTAATACCGCCAGTCAAACTTCGACCTCCCCCATCCCAAATGCAGCCGCAACCCCAGAGTTGCCGCAAGCACGACCAGGTGCATCTATTGCAGCCCTTCCAGCAGGAGTTACAGGACCCGCACCAGCGCCGGGAGCAACACCTGACCCGGCTTCCAATATGCGTCATTTGAATGACGGGAAAATGCTCACGGTCACCGGGACTCAGGGAGCCAAAGATTTTGCAACACCACCGCCGGTTCCAACGCCAACGCCAGCACCTACTCCAGTGATTGAAATGGTCAATGGCAAAATCAAACAGCAATGGGAAGCACCAGCGGAATATGCCAGCATGAAATATCCGTTTCAGGTGACGCCGGAAACCGTCAAAAAGGGCCAATATCTGTATAAAAACCGCTGTGAGATTTGTCACGGAGCCGAAGGCAAAGGCAATGGTTTTTTCAATAAGCCGGAATATAAGCAATCCACCAATCTGGCGAGTAAAGTGGTGCAGGCGAATACCGATGGTGAGTTGTTTTTCAAAGTCAGTATGAATCGTGACCGTCACCCTTCTAGTCGGATGATTTACTCCGACGAAGAGCGATGGATGATCGTGGCGTTTTTGCGAACCCTCAAATAAAGCAGTAACTACTTCTGACGATTGTCATCGCACGACTTTGGCATTCGTACTTACATTGCACCCGTACCCATAGACGAACTGCTGCCATCCAATCCAGCCCTCACAGGATTGTGTATGAAAGAAGAAAATGTTCGGGAATGGGGAACAATTCATCCGTTAGGTTCCCTGGCCTTCGACACCGAAAGCCAGACAATGACAGAGAGTTCCCCCACTCCAGAAAATCTGATCTACCATTTCACTTCGACCTTTGCATTTCGCAAATCTGAAAAACGTGCGGCGCAGACTGCCACGTTAATTCCAACCTCCAAAAACTTTGAGCCGATGAATGCAGTTTTGGAAGGCCCGTCACAAGCTCTCTCCATAAGTTACGGGCATCCACGTTTCATCGAATACCCTGAATCTTCCGAAGATGAGATGGTCCCCCGGCGAACGGCTCGCCCGGTGTTTTCAATCTTATTGGCGGTCGTGTTGGTGTTTGTCGTTTGGTACATCTACCATCTGACCGGGCTACAGTTGAAGCTCAAATCAGAAAACAATCGCTATCAGGAAACTCTGTCGGAGGAGAAACAAACCGCTACTGAGTTAGTTTCCTCGCACATTAGGGTTCTTGCGTTTCAAGAGATGGAGCGCAGCCAGGTGGAGGCTAAAGTATTTTGGGATACGACCAAACAAATTTGTCAGGTGTACCTCAATAACTTGCCTGAATCCCCCGCAGGAGAAGTATTTCATCTTTGGTATTTTACCAACAATGCCCAATTCATCCCGGCGGCAACTTTCCAGGCGGAAAATCACTCGGCAGCAGTGAAGATCAAATTACCAGGCGACAAGCTGGCCCAAATTGATCGGCTCATTGTTTCGTTGGAACCGCCGGGAAATTACTCGTTTCCCACTGGAAGGATTTTGCTGCGCGGATATTTGCGCTAATAAAAAAAGCGGGACGCACTTCCCAAAAGAAGCGGATCCCGCCAGCGGTTTCATAAATTGTGCGGATATTAGATGACGCCTACATTTCGGCGCGTTCCTTCAACCATTTCCACATCGCTTCCTCTCCGTGTCCATAAGGCTCGCCCGCAGATTGATACTGTTGGCAGAGTTGATGATGAATGGTTTCGTATGTTTCTTTGACTCGCTGGTGATCGGGGGGGAGCAACAACCGCAGCGCATCCAAAGCACGCATACAGGAAAGCGCCAGTTTGGTTACTGCTTTTTGCAATTGCTCAACCTGTGGATCGGTGGATTGATAGCACCGCTCTGCACCATCCCAAGTAGGATGTTGATGTTCAGGTTTCCCGCAAGCCCAGACTAAATCAAAAACATTTGGATCTTTCATAACGCTGAGTCTAAAGACCCAATGCGTGTCCGAATCCAGACTGTCATTGATCTTTCACAAATTCTCCATTGACCAAACGCCAAATCCCCAACGGATTGCTGTCCTGCAATTCCGGCGGCAAGGCAGTATTCGGAAAACTCTGATAGCTAAGCGGGCGCACAAACCGCTTGATCGCTGCGGTTCCCACCGAAGTCGAACGCGAATCCGTCGTCGCGGGATATGGCCCGCCGTGCGTCATCGAAGGGCAAACCTCAACGCCTGTGGGGAAGCCATTGAAAAGCAATCGCCCCACCTTATTTTCCAAAATCGAAACCAGCCATTTGTATTCCTGCAAATCTTCTGTCGTGCCGTGAATCGTCGCAGTCAAATGGCCCTGCAAATCTTTGGCGACAGCTTCAAGCTGATCGCGTGAATCGCAGGAAACAACCACCGTCGAAGGGCCAAAAATTTCTTCGCTGAATTGCGGGTGTGCTAAAAAATCTTCGCCAGTGGTGACAAAGACGGCGGCGCGCGCCTGTGTTTTCGCGGGATCGGAGGCCGAAGCCGCGCGAACGGGCGCAACCGCCGTGCTCGCTACCAGTTTTTCGATGCCCGACTCATATGCGCTGAGAATTCCGCTGTGCAACATTGTCGCGGGGGCAGCGGCTTCAATCAGCGATTGCAGCTTCGCCACGGATTGACTCAACTCGTCGCTCTGCAAACCGACCACTAAACCAGGGCAAGTACAAAACTGGCCGACACCCATCGTGACAGAATTCTTCACCCCTTCAGCAAACGCATCGCCACGCTCCCGCAACGCTCCGGGTAAAACAAAGACCGGATTCACACTGCCCATTTCGGCATAAACCGGAATCGGCTCCGGGCGGTTTGCCGCCGCGTCAAACAAGGCTTTGCCGCCGCGAAACGATCCGGTAAAGCCAACTGCTTTGATGAGTGGATGTTTGACCAGTCCAAGGCTCACTTCATAATTCACGCCGTGAACCATTGAGAATACGCCTTCGGGCATTCCGGTCGCATTTGCAGCCTTGATGATGGCAGTAGCAACCAGCTCTGCCGTGCCAGGATGCGCCGGGTGTGCTTTGACGATGACAGGACAACCCGCCGCCAAGGCCGAAGCGGTGTCGCCTCCGGCAGTCGAAAAGGCCAGCGGAAAGTTGCTCGCGCCAAAAATAGCGACGGGACCGAGAGGGATCAGCATCTTGCGCAAATCCGGTTTGGGAACAGGCGCACGGTCGGGGATTGCCGTATCAATTGAAGCCTCAACCCACGAGCCTTCACGAATCAATGAAGCAAACATTTTCAGTTGATTCATCGTGCGTCCGCGCTCGCCCGTCAGGCGATCCAGTGGCAAGCCGGATTCGGCATTCGCGCGGTGCAATAAATCGTCGCCAAGCGCGAGAATTTCGTCCGCAATGCGATCCAGAAACGCGGCGCGTTCGTCTTTGCTCCGGGCGCGATAGGCGTCAAATGCATGTGCTGCCAACGCTGCGGCCTGATTGATTTCAGCCTCGATGGCTTCAGAAAAAAAGGTCTCAAGATTTTCGCTGGTGGCGGGATTAACGCCCTGAAAAATGCTATCGCCTGCGCTGGAAAGCGCATTACCAATGATATTTTTGCCGTGTAATTGCATAGGATTTTTACCGCGAATTGACCCGAATTGACCGCGAATTAAGGTGAGTTGAAATTGCGATTTGGTCGTTCCAACCCCAAGTAAATTCGCGCCTAATTCGCATCAATTCGCGGCTCGTTTTTTATTGTACGAAGTTTATTAAAGTTCCAATGTGATCAATCGTGATGCGGATTTCGTCGCCCGAATGCAACGTAAAGGCATCCGGCGGCACAATACCCGTTCCCGTCAACAAATACGCGCCCGTCGGAAAGGTATTGTCGCGGTACAAAAAGCCCACCAATTCCATTGGCGTGCGTTTCAATTGTGCCAGCGTAGTCTCGCCGCTGAACGCCGCTTCCCCGCCCCGCAAAATCTCCAATTGAATCTTGTCATCGGGCGACAATGGCTCATTCGTCAAATACACCGCAGGCCCCAATCCACAACTTAAATCGTAGACTTTCGCTTGTGGTAAATAGAGCGGGTTTTCACCTTCGATGTCGCGCGAACTCATGTCATTGCCAACCGTGTAGCCAATGATTTCACCGCTGGCATTGATTGCCAACGCAAGCTCCGGTTCCGGCACATTCCATTGAGAGTCCTGCCGAATCTTCACGCTGCCACCCGTCCCCGCCACGCGATGCGGATTGGCTTTGAAGAATAATTCCGGTCGCTCGGCAGAATAGACGCGATCATAAAAGCTGCCACCGCCTGCATCTTTCGACTCCTCCATCCGCGCGGTACGACTGCGATAATACGTTACGCCCGCCGCCCAAACTTCCTGCGTGCCAATGGGCGCAGCGATGTCCGTTGGTTCTGCGATTGGGGTTGACTGCGCGATCTCATCCTGCAAAGAGGCAAGCAAATTCGCGCGATTGAAGAGCGTGTCCCAATCGGATTCGGCGAGTTGATAGAATTGCTGATTGGCTTCGGCAACAATGCCGTGCTTCGTTTTGAAAAGCTTCATGGATGTCCTCATGCTAGTTGGTTGGAGAATTGAAGGTCTCGGATACCACGCGGCTTTGCGGAGTGTCAAGGGCAGGAATCAATGGGAACTTTTCTCAGTGCCTCCCGTACGGTACACTACACCTTCGTTGCAGCTTCACGAGTATTGTGAGTGTCACTAATTTTCAACTTGGAGAACAATTTATGAAGTATCGAAATCGGCCCTGGGCGGCGGCGTTGCTTGCTCTTTGTGCGGTCTTTGCCGTCAGCCCGGTTGCCACCTTTGCCCAAGCCAATGCGCTGCCACAAGGCGTGCAACGCGTCACCTCAGTCGAAGGCATCACGGAATATCGGTTGCCGAACGGCTTGCGCGTTTTACTCTTCCCCGATCAATCCAAACAAACGATCACCGTTAACATCACCTATCTGGTCGGATCGAAACACGAAAACTATGGTGAAACAGGAATGGCGCATTTGCTGGAACATCTGGTTTTCAAAGGCACCCCTAAACATACCAACATTCCGCAGGAATTGACCGAACACGGGACACGCCCGAACGGTTCGACGTGGTATGACCGCACGAATTATTACGAGACGTTTGCGGCCACGGATGAGAACCTGAAATGGGCGCTCGATCTGGAATCAGATCGCATGATCAATTCGTTCATTGCCAAGAAAGACCTCGACAGCGAAATGACGGTCGTGCGCAATGAATTTGAAATGGGCGAAAATTCGCCGTTTGGTGTGTTAAGTGATCGCGTGTTTTCGACCGCCTATTTGTGGCACAACTACGGCAAATCCACGATTGGCGCGAAAGCCGATTTGGAAAATGTACCGATTGACCGGTTACAGGCGTTTTATAAAAAATACTATCAACCCGACAACGCAGTCCTGATCGTCGCGGGTAAATTTGATGAACCCAAAACGCTCGCGCTGGTGCATCAATATTTCTCGCCCATCCCGAAACCAACGCGCGAATTGCAAAAGCTTTACACAGCAGACCCCACCCAGGATGGCGAACGCTCTGTCACGGTTCGACGCGTTGGTGACACGCAAATGTTGATGGCGGGTTATCACATTCCGGCAGGCTCGCACCCGGATGCCGCACCGATCAGCGTCCTGATGCAAGTGTTGGCGGACACGCCTTCCGGTCGCTTACACAAAGCGATGGTTGAAACCAAAAAAGCTGCGAGCGTCTTTAATTTCCCCTATATTTTTGGCGAACCAAGCTTGCTTTTGCTCGGCGCAGAGGTGCGATTGGAATCTTCGCTGAGTGCAGCGCAGGAAACCTTTCTGCAAGTCGTCGAAGAGATCGCCAAGAATCCTGTCACCAAAGAAGAAGTTGAACGCGCGCGCGGCAATCTAATTAAGCAAATCCAACTGAATCTGAACAACTCTGAGCAAATTTGCCTGGAACTGAGCGAGTGGGTGGGGATGGGCGACTGGCGGTTGCTGTTCCTCAATCGGGATCGCCTGCGCAAAACTTCCGTCGAAGATGTGCAGCGCGTAGCCTCCACCTATCTCAAACAATCCAATCGCACGCTGGGGCTGTTTATTCCGACGCAAAAACCGGATCGCGCTGAAATCCCGGCGACCCCGGACGTGTTAGCCCTGGTCAAGGATTACAAAGGCGACGCGGTTGTGGCAGAAGGCGAAGCGTTCGATCCATCGCCCGCCAATATTGATTCGCGGACGATTCGCGCCAGCACGCCAGGCGGAATCAAAACCGCATTCTTAACCAAGAAAACACGCGGCAACACGGTCATCGCGCGAATGACATTGCGGATGGGCGACGAAAAAAGCCTGATGAACCGCGCGACCGCAGGCAGTTTTGCTGGCGATATGTTGATGCGCGGGACCAAAACCAAAACGCGACAACAAATTCAAGATGAATTCGACAAATTGAAAGCTCGCGTGTCGGTTGGCGGCAGCCCGACCGCTGCCAACGTTTCCATCGAAACGACGCGTGAAAATCTGCCCGCCGTCATGAAACTCGCCGCCGAAATTTTGCGCGAGCCAGCCTTCCCTGCCAGCGAATTTGAGCAACTCAAACAGGAGCAATTGGCAGGCATCGAACAGCAACGCAGCGAACCGCAATCGCTGGCAGCATTGGCTTACCAGCAACACACTGCACCGTTCCCGAAAGGACACGTGAATTACGTCTCGACGCCAGATGAAGATGTTGCGGAAATCAAAGCTCTCAAGCTGGAAGAAGTACAAAAGTTCTATGCTGATTTTTACGGCGCGAACAATGGCGAATTCACAGCGATTGGTGATTTTGATGAAAAAGAAGTCGCCAAACTGGTGCAGGATTTGTTTGGTGGATGGAAAAGCAAAATGTCGTACACGCGCATTCCCAGCCCCTTCAAAGATGTTCCAGGGGTTACAAAATCGTTTGAGGCACCAGACAAAGCCAACGCGTTTTTTATCGCTGGTCAGAACCTGAACATCCGCGATGATGACCCGGATTATCCGGCGCTCGTCTTGGGCAATTACATGCTCGGCGGCGGTTTTTTGAATTCCCGATTGGCAGTTCGGATTCGGCAAAAAGAAGGTCTGAGCTATGGCGTCGGTTCGCAATTGGGGGCAGGTTCGCTGGATAAAAACGGGCAATTTGTCGCGTTTGCAATCTATGCCCCGCAAAATGTGACGAAGCTGGAAGCAGCCTTCAAAGAAGAGATGGCGAAGGCTCTGAAAGATGGGTTCACCGCCGACGAAATCGAGAAAGCGAAATCCGGTTGGTTACAATCACGTCAGGTCAGTCGCGCACAGGACAAAGAATTGGCGGGCACGCTCAACAATTTGCTGTTCCTGAATCGCACGATGGCCTGGGCCGCAGATTTTGATAAAAAGGTGATGGCGTTGACCGGCGAGCAAATCGTCGCGGCGATGCGCAAGCACCTCGACCCCAACAAAACCAGCATTTTTAAAGCTGGCGACTTTGCGAAATCATCGGCTAATAAATAAACGGTAACTGGTAGCCGGAGGCCGGTGGTCAACAGGCCTCCGACCTCCGGCTTTCAACTCCTCAGACGTTCTCGTATTCCTCTACTCTTTTCCCCCTCGCTTCATCCAGACAACGCTTTAGCATCAGGTTGCAACATTCTTGTCATCGCCTTCAGCGAAAGTATCGTTATCGCAAAATCGCGGTAAATTTTCAGGAGGGCTTATGGCACTACCTCATTACAAACTACATGCAGAAGCGTTGCCGGACGCTCCAATTACATATCCCGTGCTATTGGCTCCGGCAGAAGCGCCAATCCGCCTGGCGCTACTCAAACAAATCCTGCGCTCTAAAATATTCCTGATCGGATTACAAATTCTTTCGATTGCGGCAGGCGCAACGCTGCTCTGGATGTGGCTTGATCCAACGATCAAAACGCCCAAGCCCGCACACGTGCTAATCCCGGCAGTAACACTGGGGGGCTGCTTCCTCTTATTTATCATTACGGCTCTCATCAAAAGCAAAGAAGATGACTCTTTACCCATCATAGCTGACGTGTCGCCTTCGACTCCGGTCTTACCTGTCGCTCCCGTTACCGTTACGACTCAGGCAAGCCCCTGCAAGCTAAAAACTGAAGTCTCTTTTGAGCAATGGTCCAGCAAGCCGTTTCAGGAAATTATGGATGAAGCCGTCATCGCCGAAATTTTCAATGATGAGTTGATCGCTCCCGATCACATGGTTTTCAGCATCCGAGTTACAGAGTAAGGCTGCCTCGACATTGGATTTGCCAACAACCCGCGCACCTATTTCTGACATTGAGGAATTATGGCAACCAATCAATTTGGGCGTCAGGGGAGTACTCCGCCTACGCCCTCTGGTCAAAAATATTTTGTGGTCTGTGCGCCCCCTCCGCTTGCCAACAAAAAACTTCGAGCGATTCGTAGATATTTGCGCAAGCAGTTCTGGCGCGCTTTGAGTCTTGTCATCATCGGGGTCAGTTTATTTGCGTTTTGGTGGACGTGGGAAACCCTTCGTGAAGCAGGAACAATTATTTATTGGTGGTGCGAAATTCTAGCGGGAGGGTTATCTCTACTCACCTTGTGGCTCTACCGCAAGTTTCGGATTTGGAGCCAGGAACGGCGGCGACCAGCAACAAGGCTACAGAAAAAGTCTGAAGAAATCACCCCTTGGCTTTGCACTCCGCCGCCGCTGCTGGATGCTGACAATATTGTCTATCTCCCACAGGAAGAGTTAGCTGTTACCATCGAACATTGGATCACACATCAACCCGTCCCCTTGAGCGAGGCAGATGCCGCACAAACAACGCTCTCAGACGAAATTATTGCCCCCGACGCGTTGGTATTAAATATTAAGGTGGATAAAGCCGCCTGAAGCTCAATCGCGCAACAACGAGGACGGGCAGAGCGATTCAAGCGGACAGATTTCGCAACTCGGCTTACGCGCCTTGCACACCGCGCGCCCGTGTGCGATCAACAAATGCGAAAAATCAATCCATTCTTTTTTCGGCGTCATCGCAATCAAATCCTGCTCAATTTTTTCCGGCTGCTCATTTTGCGTTAAGCCCAGCCGCTGTGAGAGACGCGAGACGTGCGTATCCACCACGACTCCCGAAGCGATGCCAAACGCATTGCCCAACACCACATTCGCCGTTTTGCGCGCCACGCCCGGCAACGCTAACAATTCGTCCATCGTCTGCGGCACTTCGCCCTTATAACGTTCGCTGAGAATTTGACATGCCCCTTGGATGTTTTTGGCTTTGTTGCGAAAAAAACCTGTCGAATGAATGTCGCGTTCTAACTCAGCGCGGTCAACGTTGACATAATCCTCCGCCGTTCGATATTTCCTGAACAAATCCGCCGTCACAATGTTGACGCGATCATCTGTGCATTGCGCGGAAAGCATTGTGGCAATCAATAGCTCCAATGGAGTCGAGTGATTCAAAGCACAATGCGCATCAGGGTACGCTTTTTTGAGCAGGCGGAGGAGTTGTTTCATTCGCTGTTTTTGATCTTCAATTTGAGTTTTCGGCATAGTCGTTGTTTACCTTATTTACTCCGATTCTGCAAAATTTTGACGAACGAGGCCGAACGTAATTCATCCATCGTCAGCCCCGTCATTGACTGCACTTCTATGGCCTCCAATGCCCCGCAATACACGGCCCGCACGAAGTAATTCAACAAGCCCTGCCCCGTCGCCGCATCATCAAAAACATTACCAACCGTTGTTGCCTGTGCCGCTTTGTTAAGAAAATTACGCAAGCGTTCGGTGGCGGCCTCCAAGCCTTCGAGAAAAAACGCATACGTCGCCACATAACGCGGAATCAATTGCGCCGGATGCAAATCCCAGCTTTGATAAAAGCCGCTTTGCAAACTGTGGCGAATGTTGTCGTAGTGCAATTTCCAGGCTCGATGAATCGCCGTTTGATTGTCAGACCGCTGTGCAGAAGTAAGCTCAGTGCCGCGATGTGGCTCAATCGGCAGTGTCGTGGTGACGCCGTCCGCCAGCCAGACACCTGTGCCCGCCGATCCCACCTGCATTACAGCTCGCGCAAAATCACAAGCGGGATGACGAATGTCTTGATAACTCGCGGTGATGCCACACGCCGCCGTATAATCAAATGCTCCGAAATGCACGCCGCGACATCGTCCGTTTGCCGCCGCAATCAAATGGTGCAACATCATTTCACCCTTTGCATTGAAGAGCGCTTGCGGTGTTTCGATCATTAATTCAAGTTGAAGTGAGTTAGCGGCTAGATCAAGTTGCCGCTCCAGGTTGGCACATAATTCCGACAAGGCAGCGACCTGTTCGGCCATCACAACTTTCGGCAAAGTGAGGATAAAATTCGCAGGCAATTTTCCGTTTGTTCGTTCAATCAACGTGGTCAAAAACAAATCCAACGTGCGGAGGCTGCGCGCCGCCAATTCTTCATTCAAAGGCTTAATTCGCACTCCGAAAAATGGCGGCAACGTGTCAGCGGTCACTGCTAATGCGGTTTGTTCCGCCGCCGCTACAGCGTGTGCATCCTCTTCATTATCGGGACGGAACCCGTAGCCATCCTCAAAATCAATACGCAAATCTTCAATCGGCTCGTGCGTCAATTTGTCGAGCAAACGCGCGTACAGTTTTTCTGCTATCGTCGCTTCAATTTGAAATTTATGCGCCAACGTTTCGGCCTCCAGCAAATACGTAGTCATCATTCGCTGCGCGATGGCACCGAGCTTTTTGAGGGTGTCCGCCTTGAATAAATGCGCCCCGCCATAAATCACGTGAACGGGTTGGCGCCGCCCGGATTCGCCGGGATACTGTCGTGAAAATTGAGCGTTCGCCATTCGCAATGATGTCAGAATGGTTTTAGTAGATTCAGGATTCAGCGTGGTCTTCATCTTGGTATTCTGTGTGATTCGTTGGTAGAGTAGCAATTGAAAGGATTATCTGTGGCAGAAACCAAAAAGAAAATCAACTACTCCGAAGCCTGGGGCGAAGCGAGAGAGCTAATCTATCAATATCGGTATCGGCTACTGCTCGGCGCAGGGCTGATGATCTTCAATCGGCTGGTGGGATTGATTCTCCCGGCATCATCGAAATATGTGATTGATGAAGTCATCGTCAAGCAGCGTCACGATTTGCTATTGCCGCTGGCAGTGGTTGGCGGCGCGGCGACGATTGCACAAGCCATCACGTCGTTCGCACTGTCGCAAGTGTTGGGCGTGGCGGCGCAACGCGCGATCACCGAGATGCGCAAACAGATCATGGAACAGATGTTGCGATTGCCAACTCGCTACTTTGATTCGATGAAATCCGGCAAGCTGATTGCCCGCGTGATGAATGATGCCGAAGGCGTGCGCAATCTGGTAGGAACGGGTGTCGTGCAATTGATTGGCGGCATCATGACTGCGCTGATTGCGCTCGGCGTGTTGTTTTATCTGAACTGGCATTTGACCTCGATCACGATTCTGGTGCTGGCAACATTTGGTGGTGGCATCGCCTACGCCTTTCAAAAACTGCGCCCCATGTTCCGCGAACGCAACGAAATTTATTCTGACATTACAGGTCGCCTGGCGGAATCTATCGGCGGCATTCGCACTGTTAAAGCTTACACGGCAGAGAAACGCGAAGAATTGGTCTTTGCGCGCGGTGCCCACAAATTGCTCCGCAATGTAGCGAAATCCATGACTGCCGTGTCGGGGACAATGGCATCAACGACAGTGATTGTCGGAGTGATTGGGGTCTTGATGATTTTGATTGGCGGCGGTTCGGTGCTGCGGGGTGAAATGACAATTGGCGATTTGTTTATGTACGTGTTTTTCACCGGCCTCGTCGCCATGCCATTGATTGACATTGCTTCCATCGGGACACAAATCACCGAAGCATTCGCCGGGCTGGATCGCATTCGGGAAATTCGCCAGATGACGACCGAGGATGCAGGTGATGAGAACCGCGCCTCACTCCATGAAATCAAGGGTGAAATAACGTTTGAAGGTGTCAGTTTTGAATACACTGAAAATACGCCTGTGCTGAAAAACGTTTCGTTTCGTGCCCCCGCTGGAACAACGACGGCGCTCGTTGGTTCGAGCGGTTCGGGCAAAAGCACGCTGATTGGTCTGGTGATGAATTTCAATCGTCCGCAACAGGGCCGCGTTTCCATTGACGGACACGATCTTTCGACCATCAAGCTGAAAGATTATCGCCAACATCTCGGTGTCGTAATGCAGGATAACTTTCTGTTCGACGGCACGATTTCTGAAAACATCAAATTTGCCAACCCGCACGCCACGCAAGCTGACATTGAAGAAGTGAGCCGCATCGCGCATTGCCGTGATTTTATTGAAGAGTTTGAGAAAAAATACGACACCGTCATCGGCGAGCGCGGCATTAAACTCTCTGGCGGGCAACGCCAACGCATCGCCATTGCCCGCGCGATCCTGGCGAATCCGAAAATCCTGATTTTGGATGAAGCCACTTCAAGCCTCGACAGCGAAAGCGAAGCGATGATTCAGGACGGTTTGCGAACATTGCGACAGGGCCGCACAACATTTGTGATTGCCCATCGCCTCTCGACGATTCGCAGCGCCGATCAGATTCTCGTTTTGGAAGGCGGTGAAATTGTCGAACGCGGCACACACGAAGAATTGCTCACCTTAAATGGTCGCTACCGTCAACTGTACGATAAGCAGTACAAATTCGAGCGCGACCGCTTCATCAATCCTGGCGAAGATTTCACACCCGAACCCGAAGAGGTCGAAAGACCCAAGCCGTCACAAGCGGCAATGTAGCGAGATTAATAGTTTGCAGTTAACAACCCTCTTTCGAGCGGCGAACTGTCAACTGTGTACTACCAACTATTTTACAGGAGGACCCCAATGCCCGAATCAGCCCAAACCTATGAAAACCATGTGCGGTATCACATCCCCTTTCATTTTGTTCTATCCCCGCTTTTGCTGCTGAATTTAGTGTGGTCCATTGTCACGGTTGTACGCGAACCTGGAGCCGAGGCGATGAAAGATTTGCTGGTCGCCTTTTTGCTGGCCCTCATTGGGTTTCTGGCCCGCACCAATGCGCTCAAAGCGCAAGATCGCGTGATTCGTCTGGAAGAGCGATTGCGCTATCAACACGTGTTGCCGGCGGAATTAGCAAAACGTGCCGAGGCCCTAAAAACAGGGCAGATCATCGCATTGCGATTTGCTTCGGATGAAGAGTTGCCGGAATTGGTGGAGCAATCGCTGGCGGGAAAATTTGCGTCCGTGAAAGAAATCAAGCTAGCGATCAAACAATGGCGAGGCGATTATTTGCGCGTATAAAAACAAAAAGGGGAACAGGTACGTCGCCTGTTCCCTCTGTTTTGTGTGTGAGTTTACGTGACTAGCACGCGGGAGTGAAAATCGGGATCGTGAGCGTTTTTTCCATTACGGAAAGCTTGTGCAGATTGCGAATACCGCTCCAACGATTGCCTAATGTCTTAGAGGTCATAAACAATCCCACACCGCCACCGATAAAGAATTTCATGGTGCCAACGTGACCGGGAGGAATCAGATTGCCCATCCCCAACGGAACACGCGGAACGCTACCACTCAGAATCACTGAAGCCTGACAACCCTCATTGAGGATACGCGTGAAGCTGCCGAACGGCTTTTCGTTGCCATTGTAAAGTTGACCGATGCCAACTTGTCCAGCTCCGGTGGGACTGCCTGCTGTCAGATCGCCAACCATACCGACCGTCACAATGCGCTGTCCCACTGAATCGCTGATGCTTTGCACTTCGACGGCGAATTGCGTCGGCAGCATATCGTAACCACCTGCTCCTGCACCGCCATTGAACTTCAAGGTCGCTGTCCCCCAGGCTCCGGCATTGGCTCCGACCACAGTCGAAGGGTCGCCCGTAGCCCAAAAACTTTCAGCACCATAATTACCTACATAATCGCCATCAATCACATACGCATTGCCAATTAACGTGTTGGCCGCAACGGGACGTCCATCATTCGGGTTCACCGCAACAGCCAAGACCCAGCCTGTCACCTCAGGATCAAGATCGGATGCTTTGAAAGCGATGCTGGCATTTGGCGTCAGGCACAAAAACTGATCGGCCTGGCTGCAATTGGAACCATCCATCAGGAACACGTGAACAGCGACGCCCTGCGCACCGGGATTGCTAATCGTGATGCGTGTATCACGGCGATCCTGCGCTTTCGAGGTGTAATAAGGAAACACCAGCAAAGAACCTGCTTTTTGATCGCTAACCTGAACATTCAAAATCGGCTGGGCTGACGCGGAAGCCAATAAAACCAGGAATGTCATGAACGAAAAGAAAATGCGTGTGAATGTGCGAGAGGTAATCATCTGTGGTACTCCTAAAAAGTTTCGACTCTGAACTTATTTTTTTTATTCTCTTGGGGACGTTTGAAGGAAAGAACGAATCCAGACACACTTCCAGAATTTGCGCGAAAAAAAGTGATGCGGTATCGTGCGGATGCAGTTTTCGTAGCAACTCAAATCATCAATCTGTGTCAATCTTCAGAAAAGTGATGACATTTTTTCCATGCTGAAACAAATTCGACTTCTTGCTGCTTGTTTATTGCTCACAACTGTCGCGCTGGCGCAGTGGAAACAACAATCCATCAACACCGATTCCAGTTTTCGCGGCCTCTGCGCAGTGAATCAAAATGTCGCGTGGGTAAGCGGAACCAAAGGCACAGTCGGGCGCACGATTGACGGCGGTGCATCGTGGGAAGTGATTCGCGTGCCGGAGGCCGAGCAACTCGACTTCCGTGACATCGAAGCCTTCAGTGCCAACGTGGCCTATATTTTGAGCATTGGGAAAGGCGACGCATCGCGCATCTACAAAACAACGGATGGCGGCAAATCGTGGAAGCTGCAATTCAAGAACGCGCAGCCCGAAGCCTTTTTCGATGCGATTGCCTTTTGGGATGCGCAACACGGCATTGCGATGAGCGACCCGGTAGACGGGCGCTTCGTCCTGATACAAACCGATGATGGCGGGGCCACCTGGAAACCGATTCCGCCCGACCGCATTCCAACTGCGATCAATGGCGAGGGCGGATTTGCCGCCAGCGGGACGTGTCTGGTCACACAAGGCAAACGCAATGTCTGGTTCGCCAGCGGCGGCGCGGCAACAGCCCGCATTTATCGCTCCACGAATCGCGGCCAAACGTGGACCGTTCACGAAACACCCATTCAGGCGGGCGTCGCCTCCGCTGGAATTTTCGGAATTGCCTTCCGCAACAGCAACAACGGTCTGATCGTGGGCGGCAATTACAGCCTGCCGAATGAAAGTGGAAAAACTGTGGCGCTCACTCGTGACGGCGGTCAAACGTGGAAGTTGATTGACGGACCATTGCCATTTCGCTCCGGCGTAATTTTCGTGAACGGCAAATGGATCGCGGTGGGGACATCGGGATCAGATGTCTCAAACGATGGCGGCCAAAGCTGGCTAAAGCTGGACAGCGAAAATTACAACGCTGTGAGTTTTACGAAATCTGGAGTCGGCTGGGCTGTGGGGCCAAAGGGTCGCATCGCAAAATTGGAAAAATAACTCAGGTGAAATCAGAGGCCACTATGTTTCTTCGCTCCATCGCAATCGCACTTCTCGCCGCGTCTTGTTTGGCACAAGCTCCGCAAACCAACAAACCCATCCCGCCCGCAGGCATCGAAATCCCCGCCGCAGATCGTGCCGAATTACAATCAGGCGTAGAGGCGCTTGGCCAGGAAATCGAAACGCTGCGTATCGAATTGAAAGCCAAGCCCAAACTGTTGGAACTCCTGCCAGATGTGCAGATTTTTTACAACGCGGTTCACTACGCGTTGAAATACAACGAAATCCTGCACGCCAGAGAAATCCCGTTTGCCAAAGCGCAACTGCAACAAGGCTTCGAGCGGGCCAAAGAGCTGCGCGCGGGAAAACCTTCGTGGACCACACAAACCGGGCTAGTCGTGCGTGGGTATGTGTCCAGGATTGACGGCTCCGTGCAACCGTACGGGTTGGTCGTGCCGACAACATATCAGTTGAGCTTACCGTTTCAATATCGTCTCGACATCTGGTTTCACGGGCGCAGCGAAACGTTGACCGAAATCAATTTCATCAACGACCGGCAAAAGAATCCCGGTCAATTCACGCCGCCGAATACATTCGTGCTGCATCCGTACGGACGCTACTGCAACGCCAATAAATTCGCGGGCGAAGTGGACACGTTCGAGGCGCTCGCACATATTCGCAAACATTACCCGATTGATGAAAACCGGATTTCCGTGCGCGGCTTTTCGATGGGCGGTGCGGCGACGTGGCACTTTGCAACGCATCACGCCGGATTGTGGGCAGCGGCAGCGCCGGGCGCAGGCTTTGCAGAAACGGCGGAGTATTTGAAGCTCGGAACCAACGAACCAATGCCAGCGCCGCACGAACAAACCTTGTGGCATTTGTACAACGCGACAGATTACGCCGCGAATCTCTTCAATCTGCCAACTGTCGCTTACAGCGGCGAGATTGATCGGCAGATACAAGCCGCGAATGTGATGGCGCGGGAAATGAAGAAAGAAGGCCTTGAACTCACGCACATCATCGGTCCACAGACCGAACACAAATATCACCCCGACGCGATTCCCGAAATCAATCGGCGCATTGACAGCATCGTTGCCAAAGGCCGCAACCCCGTCCCGCGCCAAGTCAAATTCACAACGTTTACTTTGCGTTATAACAAAATGTTTTGGGTGATTGCGGACGGTTTGGAAAAGCATTGGGAACGCGCGCGCCTTGACGCAGAAATCAAAGATGCAACGACCGTGATCGTCAAGACGAGCAACGTCTCCGCCTTCACCTTGGAAATGCCATCCGGCTTATGTCCGTTGAATGTAGCAACGACACCAACGGTGCTGATTGATGGGCAAAAAGTCATCGCATCCGCCGTGCAATCGGATCGTTCGTGGAAGTCACATTTTCGCAAATCCGGCAAACTATGGGCGGCACTGCCATCCAGCAACAGTCCTGCCTTTTTGTTTAGCCCTGCCGCGCAACCTAGTTTCTTTGCAGCAGCGAATCGTCCAATTGGTCCGCCACCTACAAAACTGCAAACTGGCGGCGTCCCAATGAACAGTGCCAGCAATCAAGCGGTTTTTGTGCTTGGTGGTGGAGCGCCCGCGTTGCAAAAAGAACATGGGTTACAAGGTCCGATTGACGATGCGTTTCTGGACAGCTTCATCTTTGTGCGCCCCACGGGCAAAAGCGCAAACGAAGCGATTCACGCCTGGGTCAACAGCGAAATGAATCGCGCCATCACGCAATGGCGCACGATCTTTCGCGGAGAGGCACAGGTGAAAAATGATGACGCCATCACAGAGGCAGATATTGCGAACAGCAATTTGATTCTCTGGGGTGATGTCAGCAGCAATAAGCTTCTGGCAAGAGTGGCGGGCAATCTTCCAATTCAGTGGACAGCGGAAACGATTCAAGCAGGCTTGCAGAAATATGCTTCCTCCCATCACATCCCCATTCTGATTTATCCAAACCCATTGAACCCCAAACGATATATTGTTCTCAACAGCGGCTTCACTTTCCGCGAAGGCGATCACGTCAGCAATTCACGCCAAACCCCGAAACTGCCGGATTGGGCCATTGTAGACATCACGACGCCGCCCTCACCACGCAGCGTTGGGAAAATTGTGAACACAGGATTTTTCGGCGAACGATGGGAATTGAAATGAACGTTCAGGGTTCACGCTTCGTCACCACAATCCATCGAAGATTCTACTTCCGCAGCGTTTTCACATACTCCGAATATTTCGCGGCATCCTTGCATGCCGCCTCACTCGGCACTTTGTCCGTCAGCAACGCCACCGTCACGCATGCCGAAGCCGGAGCCATGACCGAGCTTGCGGAATTTGTTTCGTGGTAGTGATTCGGCACGCCCTGCGCTTTGCAAGCGTCGGGCGATTGTTTGATCTGTGGGTTTTTCAGATCAATCGGCTCACGGCGAAAATCGTGACCCGGAACAATATAACCAAATTCATCGGGACACAGCCCAAACATAAACCGATACTTTTTCGTCATCGCCCCGCGAATACTGGGTTCGAGGGGCGCGCCCGTGTCGGCGGCAGGGCAATCATTGCGACGATATTTGTCGAGGCCGTAATAAATCTCAGGAAACAATTCGCCGGGCGTTGTGACGATTTGCGCATCGCCCAAATTGATGGCGTAAATGGTCGTTTTGGCCTGAGGCTGACCACTGGCATCAGGATTCATCACCGTGTCCAGAACGCCCAATTTGAGTAACAGTGCATACCCTTGATTGTCCATCGGAACCTGCAAATCGGCTTTCTTCACTTCTAACACGTGGCTCTTGCTCCATTCGCTTTTCGCCAACGCTTCAATGGCGGCCTTGCCGATGTCGCGCCCAATCGCTTCGGTGCGCGCAAAGGTAAAAACCGGTCGCGTGCTGTTGGGTTTGAGCAGGAAATCCTGGCCATCAAATTTGATCCGATCCGTGTTTTTCGTGTTGGAATCACCGACGATTTCGACCGCCCCAATCGGGCCGGAAATGTACACCGCCGTGCCACCAAATTTCTTTTCGACCGTTTCGCGGGCAGCGTGAATAAAGTCCGATGTAATCTCGCGGTTCTTATCTTCCATAGATTCAGGATGCGTGTTCCAGTTAATGAGGGTGCCGAGCGTTTTGTTTGTTTGCTTGCTGACAAATTGCATCACGCGCATTTCTTCGTCAAAGAATTTTGGCGGACGCCCTCCATTGCGCACTTGCATTCCGGCAATGCTTGGCGACTTGACGGGATCAGTCACACCAATCCTGAACTTCGCCGGAGCCAATGTTTGCGCCGCTTCCGTGATACTTCGGGCAATCATCCGATCCACGAAACGAAGGTATTTGGGATACTTGCCATCCTTCATGAAATTCTCGCCATAGACACCAATGCTGTCCGGCCCTTCGTGATTGTGCGTCGCAGCGATAAGAATTTCCTGAACGCCGAGTTTGGGATCAAGGAGCTTTTGCACTTGGTTGATACCGTAATACGAACCGTCGGAGTAGTAGCCAATCAGATCAATCGAGACAATGGCGATGCGTGTGGAACCGTAATCCACGACCATCGTGCGCGCCCACAAATCATCGTGTTTTCCCGTCGCCAAACGATTGTCGCCAAACCCGGCCAGATAAGTGCCATCGTATTTGCCCTTGGAGCTTTGATCAATTTGCGAATTCCCTTCGTCATCTACAAACGGCTCGCCTCTGTCCCAATACCCGTTTTTATTGGCGTCGGTGAACGTTTCGCCCCACACGCCGCTTTCAGTAATCGTTCCATCCCAGGCGGGGTTTTGTCCAAACGGCGTGATGGCAATGGCGGAAAATCCGACCCGGAGTTCTTTTTTCGGCGCAGATGAACTGAGCGTGAAGGGCAATATAAACAAGATTGCGATAACCAAGATGCGTGACATGGATGGAGCCTCCGATCATATTTGCCACAAATTCTCACAGAGTCTCACAGATTCTTTTTCTCTGAATCGGTGGCAATCGGTGTAATCTGTGGCTGAATTCTGCTGGATAATTTATGATGCCCGCCTTTACTTTACAACTTTCCCTGAGGCGATTTGCATGAATACAAAACCTGCCATCATTTTTGACCTCGGCGCGGTGCTGATTGACTGGAACCCGCGCTACCTCTACCGCACGATGTTCAATACCGAAGCGGCGATGGAACGCTTTTTCGCTGAAACCAGCTTGTTACAATGGAACGCGCGGCAAGACGAAGGGCATCCATTTGCAACCGCCGTCAATGAACTCAGCACACAGTTTCCGCAGTATGAAAAATACATTCGCGCGTTTCACCTGCGCTGGCCCGAAATGATGCCCGGCGCGATTGAACCAACGGTTGAGATTCTGGCCGAATTGCGCGACCAGGATTACGAACTCTACGCCTTGAGCAATTGGTCAGCGGAAACCTATCCGATAGCCTTCGCGCGTTTTCAATTTCTGCGTTGGTTTCGTGAGGTCGTGATTTCCGGCGCGGTCAAAGTGTGCAAACCCGATCCGCGCATTTATGAAATCATCCTCCATAAAATCGGGCGTCCGGCGCGCGATTGTGTATTCATTGACGATTCACGCCCCAATTATGAAACAGCGGTTCAGCTCGGTTTTCAGGCCATTCATTTCCAATCGCCAGAGCAATTGCGCGCGGAGTTGAAAAACTTCCTAATCTAACTTGTCGGGCTTGAGCCGAATGCTTGAACGACTTAGGATAAGCGTCGCATTTCGTAGTTGTTCAATTACATATTCAAGCAATCACGTAGTAGCGAATTCATTCGCTCTTCTCGAACATAGCGAATGAATTCGCTACTACGTGAAAATGTAATTTACAAACCATCAACCACAATCACGAGAGGTCTTGAATCGAATGAAAAAGAAACTCAACGTTGCCATGATTGGCTATCAATTTATGGGACGCGCCCACAGCAATGCGTGGCGACAAGTCTCGCACTTTTTTGACGTCCCCGTCGAACCAGTGATGAAAGTCATCTGTGGCCGCAACGAAGCTGCCGTCAAAGCTGCTGCCGTCAATCTCGGCTGGGAAGAAACCGAAACCGATTGGCGCAAGCTGATGGAGCGCAAAGACATTGACATCATTGACATCTGCTCGCCCGGCGATGCCCACACGCCACAAGCCATCGCCGCCGCGAACGCAAAGAAAGTCGTGTTCTGCGAAAAGCCTTTATCCAACACGGTCGCCGAAGCCGAAGAAGTGCTGAAAGCCACGAAGAAAAACAAAGTGATTCACATGCTTTGCCACAACTATCGTCGCATCCCGGCGGTCACGTTGGCGAAGCAAATGATTGACGCGGGCGAGATTGGCGAGATTTATCATTATCGCGGCACGTACCTGCAAGACTGGATCGTTGATCCGCAATTCCCGCGTGTGTGGCGCTTGACCAAAGCCGTCGCCGGTTCCGGCGCGCTCGGCGACATCGCTTCGCATTCGATTGATCTGGCGCGATTCCTCGTCGGCGAAATCACCGAAGTTTCGGGAATGCTCAAGACCTTCATCAAAGAGCGCCCCATGCCCGACGATCCGAAAAAGATGGGTAAAGTAGATGTAGATGACGCCGCGCTGTCCATTGTTAAATTCCGCAACGGCGCGATTGGCACGATTGAAGGCTCGCGCTTCGCGCTTGGTCGCAAGAACTACAACCGCTTCGAGATTAATGGCAGCAAGGGCAGCATCGTGTTTGATCTGGAACGAATGAACGAACTCGAAGTCTACAAAGAGGAAGGCGCAAACAGCGGCTTCAAGACGATTCTGGCGACGGATGCGAAACATCCTTTTGTCGCGGGCTGGTGGCCTCCGGGACACATCATCGGCTATGAACACACGTTCACGCATACCGTGTTTGATTTGCTGAACGCCGTGCATACCGGCAAAGTGCCGACGCCGAACTTTGAGGACGGCGTGCGCAATAACAAAGTGCTGGATGCGATTGAGCGGTCATCGAAATCGAAGTCGTTTGAGAAAGTGTAGGTCATAAATCAAAAGGCAAAAGGCAAATCTCAAACAGTCGCAACTGGCGGCAAAAGGTCGTCACTTTATTTTTCTTTTGATTTTGTCTTTTGAAAAATGGCGGGGCCTTCTTCTTCCCACTTTTGCCTTTTGCCTTTTGATATTTGCCTTTTGATTTCCCCGGTTTTTATGCCCATCGCCCCCAACACCAAACTCGATCACTACGAAATCCTCGCGCCGCTGGGCAAAGGTGGGATGGGCGAAGTCTATCGCGCCCGCAATGCTCGCCTTGATCGTGAGGTCGCCATCAAAGTATTGCCCGGTGAAGTTGCGCACGATGCGGATCGTTTGCGCCGCTTTGAGCAGGAAGCGCGTGCCACTTCGGCGCTCAATCATCCGAACATTTTGACCGTGTATGACTTCGGCAATTACGAAGGCAATCCATATTTGGTGATGGAATTGCTGGAAGGTGAAGAGCTGCGCGTGCGGTTGCAACAGGGCATATTGCCCGTGCGCGAGGCGATAGATTACGCACAGCAAATTGCCGTAGGCTTATCCGCCGCGCATGAGAAAGGCATCGTGCATCGTGACCTCAAGCCAGAAAACCTGTTCGTCACGAAAGATGGCCGCGTCAAGATTCTGGATTTTGGACTAGCGAAGCTGACGGAAGCGCGACGGGGGGACGGAGCGATGGGGGGACGGGGCGAAGAGGAATCTACGCTCGCCCTGTCGCCCCATCGCCCTGTC
>JAEUQN010000006.1 GCA_016789725.1 Blastocatellia bacterium
TTCATTGCCTGGCACGCTGCTTGACTAACAGGATGTCAACTTGTTCATGATCAGGAGAAGTTTTATGGAATCGCTACTGCACGACATTCGCTTTGGTCTCAGAATCCTGTTCCGCAAATTCAGCTTTACGTTGATTGCGGTGCTGACGCTGGCGCTTGGTATTGGCGCGACGACGGCGATTTTCAGTGTCGTCAATGCCGTGTTATTGCGCCCGTTGCCATACCCGGAAGCCGAGCGATTGGTCTTCGTTGGGCAACAATATCGGGGCGGCAGCGCGGCGGCAGGCGAACCGAAATATCTGTTCTGGCGCGACAATAATCAATCCTTTGAAGGGTTGGCCTGTTATTCCAGCGTTGGCAGCCGGGGCGGGAATCTCACGGGAGGGAGCGAGGCCGAATTTGTGCAGGTGTTGCGCGTGTCGGAGGAGTTCTTTCGCGTGTTGGGAATTCAACCTGTCATCGGGCGCGTTTTTACGAAAACTGAAGACACGCCGGGCAGCGCGCGCGTAGCGATTTTGAGCGATGCCCTGTGGCGCAATCGGTTCGGTGCCGACGCGTCATTGGTGGGCAAAACGGTAACGTTGAATGACGAACCCGTGACCGTGGTCGGGATTATGCCACCGCAATTTCGACAGGGCTTTGAGTCGGATTTGTTGGTCCCGCTGCAAGCGCGCCCGAATGCGAACTATGATCCCAATTCACAAGTCGTAGGGCGTTTGAAACCCGGCGCGACGATTGAACAGGCCCAGGCCGAAATGAAAGTCATCGCGGATAAATATCGCGCGGCCTTTCCGCGTCAGATGCAAGATGGCGAAAGCGTCTACGTCCAGCCCTATCGAAATTTGTTTACTGAAGACATCAAGCAATGGTTGTGGGTGCTGTTGGGCGCGGTATTGTTTCTGTTGTTGATTGCCTGCGCGAATGTGGCGAATTTGCAATTGACTCGCGCCGCAGCCCGTCAACGCGAGATCGCCGTGCGCCTGGCGTTGGGCGCAGGTGGCGGGCGCATCGTGCGGCAGTTGTTGACAGAAGGATTAATGCTGGCGTTGATGGGCGGCGCAGCGGGTGTATTGCTGGCAGTGTGGGGAACTGAGTTGTTGGTGGCTTTTGCGCCGGAAGGCGTGTTGCCGAGCATTGCCGTCGTTAAGATGGATTGGCGCGTGCTCCTCTTCGCATTTTTTGCCGCCATTGCGACGGGCTTATTGTTTGGCCTGGCTCCGGCGTGGCAGGCGCGCAAAGTGGACGTCAACACGGCGCTGAAGGAAAACGCGAGCAAAGGCGGGAGTGCTCGCGGACGATTGCGCGGAGCGTTGGTTGTGGCCGAAGTTGCCTTGTCATTGTTGTTGCTGATTGGGGCAGGCTTGTTGTTGCGCACGTTTGCGAACTTGTTGGATGTCTCGCCGGGATTTGACTCCCGCAATGTGTTGACCTGTCAAGTGGCATTGAATGGCGAGCGTTACGACACGACCGCCGAAGCCACAAAGTTTTATCAGGAAGCACTTGACCGCATTCGCCATTTGCCCGGCGTCGAAGCCGTTGCGCTCACAAATAAGCTGCCGCTGGACTGGCAATTCAATATGCCCATCGTGTTTCCTGAAAATCCTGACCAGGGGCAAAGTGTGCAAGTCCGTGTGATTTCGCCCGATTACTTTCGCGTCATGAAAATTGCGCTCCGGCAGGGACGCGATTTCACTGCCGCCGACAATGCTGCGGCAACGCCTGCCGCGATGGTCAATGAAGCCTTTGTCCAACGGTTTTCTGCAGGGCAAGACCCCTTCACCCGGCAGTTCTCTGTTGGCCGGGGGCATCAGGACCCACTCCGGCAAGTTGTCGGAGTGGTTGGGGACACGAAGCAAATGGGGCTGGATCGTCCGGCCTTGCCGACGGTGTTTATACCGATAGCACAGGTTCCCGACAAATTGATGGCAAGCATCCGCGCGTTTACATTCACGCATTTCACCGTGCGTACCAGCGTGGACCCGATGACGTTGCGCGCCACACTGAAGCGCGAAATAGCGGCGTTAGACCCGACGCTGCCACTGTCAGAGTTTCGTACGATGGATGAACTCACCGCGCGTTCGGTCGCTTCGCAGCGGTTTTACATGCTGTTACTGGGATTGTTTGCGTTGTTGGGTTTGGTCCTCGCGGCGGTCGGCATCTATGGTGTGATGTCGTATGCCGTGGCCGAACGCACCAACGAACTTGGCATTCGCCTCGCCCTCGGTGCCAGCACGCGCGATGTGCTGCAATTGATTCTCAAACATGGTTTGCAATTGGCTGCACTTGGCCTGGGAATTGGCCTGCTGGGGGCCATTGCGCTGACGCGGATGATGAAAGGATTGTTGTTTGGCGTGACCGCGACAGACCCGCTCACCTTTGCGCTGATTGCCCTGTTGTTATTGCTTGTCGCGGCAGTTGCTTCGTACTTGCCCGCTCGGCGCGCGACCAAAGTTGATCCGCTGACGGCGCTTCGGTATGAATAATCCGGCTTGAAGGCCTGCGATCTGTTTTTGTCCTCCTGCTGTCTGTTCAAAATGGAGGGGGCTACCATTCAGGAAATTGGCTCTTGTGAGAATGCAATTTCAACGTTACTTTAAGGCAATCTCTTTCGATCACCGTGAGGTTGTTTATGATAGACGTGAAATTTTTGACTAAAGAAGAACTTACCGCAGGATTGCCGACAATCCAGCAATCTCCCAAAGATGACGGCGAATTGAAGCTCATTGTTCGCCGTCCGAAAGTCAATGCGCGCGAAGTGTTGACCGAAGCGCAGCTTGATACGGTCGAGGGGCTGGTCGGCGATAGTTGGAACCATCGCAGCAGTTCGCGGACCGAAGATGGTTCACCGCATCCTGACATGCAACTCAACATTATGAACACCCGCGCCATCGCGTTGATTGCGCAATCAGACGCGCGCTGGCAATTGGCCGGCGACCAGCTTTTTCTGGATTTGGATTTGAGCAAAGAAAACCTGCCCGCCGGAACCAAACTCGCGCTTGGCACGGCAGTCATTGAAGTCACGGCGCAACCACATACCGGTTGTCAAAAATTTGTCGAACGGTTTGGGGTGGAAGCCATGAAGTTTGTCAATTCGCCCGTTGGCCGAGAACTGCAATTGCGAGGCATCAACGCCCGCGTGCTGCAACCGGGCGTGATTCGTTTGGGCGATAAAGCAAAGAAGCTTTGAGCCGTCAATCTTACGCATAGAAAAATAGCGGATAGAAGAATTCGGAAGAATTTTTTCTGTCCGCTATTTTGTCGAACCCCTACCAACTGCCAAGACCGCCTTCTCCTGCAATATTTCTCCCTTAAAACGTGTTGATTCCTGTGCCGCACAATTGACATTTAACAGGGGAGCAGTTATATGTGGAAACACAACATATAGAGACACGCGCTATGCTAGATAAAGAAGTCAAACGTGGTAGTACCGAAATGCTTATCCTGGCGTTGGTGGAAGATCGCCCGCGTCATGGCTACGAAATCGCCAAGCTGATTGAAGAACGGTCGGACGGCGTGCTGCAATTTCACGTCGCGTCGCTCTATCCGCTGCTCTATCGTTTGGAAAAACGCAGCCTCATCAACGGGACGTGGGTTGAAAAGGCCGGGCAGCGGCGGCGGCGCTTTTATAAGCTCACGGCACAAGGCCGAAAAGTGCTAACCGAACAGCGACAAACGTGGTCGGACTTTTTCGCGGCGCTGGATCGCGTCGCCAAAATTAACCCCGCCTGAGTGGCAATATGAATCCAAATTGGAACCGAATTGTGCGCGAGCATCTTGCGGTGTTGCGGTTGCCACCCGAACGCGAGATCGAAATTGTCGAAGAGGTTGCGCTGCATCTCGAAGCTATTTATGAAGACCGTCTGGCGGATGGTGTGTCCGAAATGGAAGCCCAAGCGCGCGCCGTACAAAGTTATGACTGGCACTTGCTGGAATGTGAGTTGAGCCGCGTCGAGCCGTCGGAGCGTTCGCCCTGGTGGCCGACCTGGCAAATGAGAGGAATGCAAATGGAATCGCTTTTACAAGATTTGCGCTTTGGGGGCCGAATGCTGCGAAAACAGCCGGGGTTCACGATGGTGGCGGCGCTCACGCTGGCTTTGGGGATCGGCGCTTGCACGGCGATCTTCAGCATCGTGTACACGGTGTTGTTGCGGCCTTTGCCGTTTGCTGAACAGGAACAACTCGTCGCGTTGTGGAAGCGTGATACGACGACTCAGCAGGCATTGGTCGAATTGTCGTATGCCGAAGTGCGCGACTGGGGGCAACAGGCAAACAGCTTGTCAGGCGTGGCGGTGATGCCAGCGACAGTGTATGGCTACGGTTACGTGTTGACGGGGCGCGGCGAGGCGGTGCAACTCGAAAGCGCGAAAGTGTCGGGCAGTTTCTTTGCGGTGCTTGGCGCGCAGGCCGCTGTGGGGCGTGTGCTGAACGATGATGACGACGTGCTGAATGGGCCGAAAACCGTCGTGATTAGCGACCGGCTCTGGCGCGAACGATTCAATGCCGACCCGCAGCTCATTGGGCAAAGCATTACGCTGAGTGAAGCGAATTACACGGTGATCGGCGTGATGCCTGCGAAATTTGAATATCCGAAAGGCGTGGATTTGTGGCTGCCGTTCAAGACGGTCGTCGCAGCACGGATGATAGAAGGTTATGGCGCTACGTTTTTGACGGCGGTGGGGCGGCTCAAACCAGGCGTATCTCAGGCGCAGGCCGAAGCGGAATTGAATATGGTTGTGGCGCGCATCGCGGCGGCGCATCCTGAAACCGAAGCCAATGGACATCGCATCGTCATCACGCCGCTCGCCGCGCATTTGTTTGGCGATGCGCGTCCGGCGTTGTGGTTGTTGCTGGCGGCGACGGCGATGCTGTTGCTGATTGCGGCGGCGAACATTGCGAATTTGTCGCTGGCACGCGCGACGGCACGGCGACGCGAATTTGCGGTGCGGGCGGCGTTGGGCGCAGGACGCGGGCGATTGATCAGGCAATTACTAACTGAAAGTTTTCTGCTCGCGTTGGCGGGCGGCATCGGTGGTGTTGCGTTGTCGTACTGGCTCATTAAGTTGCTCGTGCGCGTCGCTCCGGCGGACATTCCGCGCATCGAAGACGTTTCGCTCAACATTACCGTGCTGCTGTTCAGTCTGGGTGTAACGTTGCTGACGGCGGTGTTGTGTGGGTTAGTTCCGGCGCTGACGGCGTCGCGGTTGAATCTCAATCAGGCGCTCAACGAAGGCGGCGTGAAGATGGCGGGTGAGCGCACGGGCCAACGCACGCGCAGCGCGCTCGTCATCGTCGAAGTCGCCGTGACCGTGATTTTATTGGTCGGCGCGACGCTCATCCTGCGCAGCTTCGTCAATCTCAGCCGTCTCGATCTCGGCTTTGATCCATCGCATACATTGACGATGCAGTTGCGTTTGCAGGGCGCAAAATACGGCACGCCTGAAGCGCGGCGCACCTTTTATAAACAATTGATTGAACGGCTCGAATCGAAGCCAGGCGTCGAAGCTGCGAGCGCCGTGCTGATTCGTCCGATGGAAGGCGAAGTCGGTTGGGATACGCCGTTCACGCTCGAAGGCCAGTCGGACGAAGACGCGAAAAAGAATCGCGTACCCAATTTTGAAGCCATCTCGCCGCATTATTTCCGCACGATCAAATTGCCGCTCAAAGCCGGGCGCGAGTTCACCGACTTCGATCATGAAACCGCGCAACCCGTAGCCATCATCAGCGAAACGATGGCGAAGACGGTGTTTGGCGCAGGCGTTGATCCGCTGGGCAAAAAGCTGAAACAGAACTTCCGCGATGCGCCGTGGCGCACGATTGTCGGTGTCGTCGGCGATACGCGGTATCGCGCGTTGCAGGATACGCGCTTTGATCTTTACATCCCGTTCGCCCAATGGCCGCAGGCCTTCGTCAATCACTTTGCTGTGCGCACAAAGGTCGAGCCGAATGCGATGCTGGCAACGGTGCGCAACGAAGTCGCGGCGCTAGATGCTACGCAAGCCGTTTCGCGCGTAGCGACATTGGATGAAATGGTGGCGACGCATTTGGCGCAGCCGCGTTTCAGTGCGGTGTTGCTGAACTGGCTCTCAGGCTTGGCGTTGCTGCTCGCGGCGATGGGGATTTACGGCGTGCTGGCGTATTCAGTCGCGCAACGCACGGGCGAGTTCGGCATTCGGTTGGCGTTGGGAGCACAAAGCCAAGACATCCTGCGACTGGTCATTGGGCAGGGCTTGCGACTGGTTGTTATTGGCTTGCTGGTCGGGCTGGCGGCTTCGTTGGCGTTATCGCGTCTGCTGGAAAAACTGTTGTTCGGCGTCAGTACGACTGACCCGCTAACGTTTGTCATAGCGGCATTGGCATTGACTGTCATTGCCTTGCTCGCGTGTTGGCTTCCGGCGCGGCGGGCCATGAAGGTAGACCCGATGGTCGCACTGCACTGTGAATAAATGGCAGGGCCGATTGGTTTTGAGCGGGCGCTTGTTTTTCTTCCGAGAGAAAAATATAAAATGGCGCAGAGGAGCGAGCGCGAACTATGAAGTACCAATTTGCCCGATGTTGTGGGTCTCGACTGTTCTGGTTGGTTTGCTGGTCCGCATTGTTTTATACCGTATCGGTTGCGGCCCCGCTCCGCCCCATCTCCTATGTGCTTGAACCCGTCGCTGATGAAACGGGCTTGCGATTTCGCATCGAACTCAACTTTACCGGTCACGAAGCGGGTCGCACCGAATTGATCCTGCCCTCGCGCTCTGCCAGCGAAACACGAATTCACGAGGCGATTCAGAAGCTGGAAATCCTGCCGCCAACAATCGAAGTTACTGACACGTCAGAACCCTGGGTGAAAGTGCTGACGCACGAGCCGGGACAGGCGATTCGTGTTCGGTATGAACTTGGGCAGGATCGCGCCGATGCGTTGCAGGCAATGCGCGGCGCAGGCTTTCGGCCTATTTTACAGCCCACCTATTTTCATTGGCTTGGCAACGCGTGGGTGCGTCCGGGGTTGGATGAAAGTGAGCCGATAGCATTTTCTCTGGAATGGAAAAATCTGCCGCCGGAATGGATCATCAGCAACACGTTCGGCGCGAATCAACGGCAACAAGAGTTCACGGCGGACCTGCGCGCGTTTACGAATTCGGTCTTTGTCGGCGGCGATTTTCGGTTGCGCACGATCACCATCAAACAGCAGCCCGTACGAATCGCCTTGCGCGGCGCGTGGGCTTTTACGGATGAAGCGTTTGTCTCGCTGGTGGAAAAAATCTTCCAACTGCAACGCGACTTCTGGAACGATTTCGACTATCCCGATTATTTTGTTTCGCTCTTGCCACTCGAACCGTTGCCGCAGGGCTTAGCCAATTCTGGCACGGGGTTGAGCCATTCGTTTGCGACTTTTGCGACGCCGAATTGTACGCTGGAGGATTTCAAATATCTGCTGGCGCACGAACTCTTTCACAATTGGAATTCCCGGCGACTGGGCCGCATCAAAGAACCACAGGAAGCGATGTATTGGTTTTCGGAAGGCTTCACCGATTATTACTCCTTTCAATTGTTACGGCGCGGCGGGTTGCTGACTCTGGAAGATTACCTTGCCAACTATAACGAAGTGCTGCGCCGCTATTACACGTCGTCGTTACGCCACGAAACGAATGAACGAATCGCGCGCGAGTTTTTCAGCAACAGTGAATTGTCGCGCCTGGCGTATTGGCGCGGGCGATTGCTGGCGGCCAATTGGAACGCATTGATTCGCACGAATTCGAGCGGTAAACACTCGCTGGATGATGTGATGCTGGAATTCTATCGTGCGGCGAACCCGGTGGAATTGAATGCGGAAACGATCAGCGCCGCCGTGCAACGTTATACCCGTGAAGACGTCTTGCCGGACCTCAAACGCATCGTTGAAAGTGGCGAATTACTGACCCCACATAACAAAGTCTTTGGTGATTGTGCCACGCTGACAATGATCGAGGTCGCAGACTTTGAACTCGGCTTTGATTTGAATGCGCTGCAAGCAAAGATGCAAATCCAAGGCGTCCTGCCGAACAGTGCCGCCTCGCGCGCGGGTCTGCGGGACGGGCAAATCGTCGTAAAACGGATGCCGATTGTGGTGGGCGATACCGAAAGCGAAATCGAATTGATCGTCAAAGACGGCAAGAAAAACAAAACCATCCGCTTCCTGCCCATTGGCAACACCAAAACCAAAGTCCCTCAATTCAAATTGCCCACCCGTAACGCAGAACAGAAAGCGAAATGCGAACGGGCGTTTTAGAAACAAAATCTATAAGCAATCGAGACGCCTGCGCTCCAGTCTTCTTGTGAAGTTGACCCAGAAGGCTTCCCGGTTTTGGGACGCCGACATCCCGCATCCGAACACTCAGGTATTTACCTGTTCGTTGTCTTTGCTTCGTTCCACAACAGGTTAGTGTTCATTCTGGTCTGGCACAGGAGTTGTCATCAATCGTTTGCCCTGCGCTTTCCGAGAGGGGACACACGATATGACACATTTGCTGCAAGACCTTCGCTTTGCCTTACATCTGACCCGTAAACATCTGGTCATTGCCTCGTTGGCAATGCTTGCCTTTCTGCTTGGCGTTGGAGTGCAGAGCGGCGTTTCCAGCACCTTGAGCCGGCTTGATCTCCAGATCAGCGGGGCGAATCTGGAACGCCTGAGCCTGTTAGGACTCAGCGGCCTCACGGCTTTGGCGCTGGGATGGGTTGCGGTCGGGATTTATGGCGTGATGACGTATTCAGTGGCACCCTGTGCGCAGGAAATCGGGCTTCGGCTGGCGCGCGGCGCGAGGGCGAGCGAAGTGCTGCGGCTGGTTGTTGGTCAAGGCGTCAAACTCGCGTTGCAGGGAACCGGGATTGGTTTATCGGCAGCGCTGTTGCTGGCCCGCTGGATCAAAATTTCCCAGTTTGGGGTTGATGCCACTGATCCGTTCACCTTCGGCGGAGTAGCGATTTTATTGGGGGTGATGACGTTCCTGGTTTATTACCGGCCCGCGCGACGAGCAGCGAAAACGGCATCCCTGGCGTTGCTCAATTAGCGGGACGGTTGCCAATGGTCGAGCAGCGGCCCTGTTTTGCCGAAGACCGGGTCCATTGGTGGCAGGGTCAGTCGCGCAATATTTTCATCCACGCGCGGGCGCTCGCCGGGTTTGCCATAGTTCATGTCTACGTTTTGTTGCGGAGGATAAGCACCGACGACGTGAAAGTCGCTGCTTTGTCCCAGATTTTTATGACCGACACCCGCCGGAATGATGATGACATCGCCGGCATTCACGGTTTCGATCCGCCCGCCTTCGCCTCCCACTTGCACCTTGCAGGAGCCGCTGTACACGAACAACGCTTCGTGGGCGGTGCTGTGATAATGGTGATACGTGAAGATGCCATTGCGCCAATCGTTGCCCCATTGATGTTGGTGCAACAGCGCTTCAATCGCGGAGGCTGGATCGTCTTTGGGCAAATCCAGTGCGCCCTGATAAATGAGCAATGGCAGCCGAGAGTTCGGAATCGTCACGGCATCTTTGATGAGATGCGCAACGACGCGCGGTTTGTTGAGTTTGAGTTCAGCGGTGTGGGCTCTTGTTTCGATGAGAGCGGCGGTCGCGCCCAACGTGCTGCTGGCAAGAAAGGATCGTCGGTTGATTTTCATAGCACTCCTGTGATGAAAAGGACTGACACTCAACGCGACGTGAATCTAGCATTTTCTGAAGAAAAGCGCGAATGCCGACGGGGCGCATCTTCATCACTTCTTCACATCTTTCCGGTAGAACATCCGCATGACTGATCCGACGCGGCGCAAAATCCTGATCGTAGATGACGACCGAAAAACGGTGTCCTTGATCAAACTCTATCTGGAACACGACGGCTACGAAACGTTGGTGGCGTATGACGGGCAGGAAGCGTTGCGACAAGCGCGCGAACAGCAACCGGATTTGATCGTGTTGGATTTGATGTTGCCACAGGTGAATGGCCTGGACGTGTGTCGAGCATTGCGCGCGGAATCGAAAGTGCCGATCATCATGCTGACCGCACGCGCTGCCGAAGACGACAAGCTGCACGGGCTGGATTTGGGCGCGGATGATTATGTGACGAAGCCGTTCAGCCCACGCGAATTGGTGGCGCGTGTTCGTGCGGTATTGCGCCGCATCGAACCGAGCATCGCACCCGAAAAAGCCATTCTGCAACGCAACGATCTCGTCGTAGATTTGCAGCGGCACACGGTGCAAATGCGCGGACAAGCGGTGACGGTGACGCCGACCGAATTCAAATTGCTGGCGACACTCATCAAAGCGCCGGGACAGGTTTTCACGCGCCAGGAATTGGTGGAGAAAGCGTTAGGCTGGGATTACGACGGATTGGATCGCACGGTGGATGCGCACATCATGAATTTGCGCCGCAAGATTGAACCCGAACGCGGCGCTCCTTCGCTGATCGTGACCGTCTTTGGCGTCGGCTACAAATTTGCGGAGGAAGCGCGTGCGACATAGTTTACGGCTGCGACTGTTGCTGATGACCGGGATCGTTTCTGTTGTGGCGATTGTCGCAGTGGCATTGCTCTCCAGCCGCGTCACGACGCGCCAATTCGACCGTTACATCGCCTCTGACACCGAAACCAATCTCGACCGCTATCGCACGGCCTTGACGCGGCATTTTCAAACGCGCAATGGCTGGGAAGGCGTGCAAACTACGCTTGAACAGGTCGGCGCAATCGCAGGCAAGGCGTTAATTCTCGTGGATGCCGAACGCAACGTGCTGGCTGCGACGCCGTCGCAAATGACGCGTGCGAGCATTGCCGTCACGTCAAATCATCGAGTTAGTTTTGAATGGCGCGAGGTCGTGGATGCTGGGCCAAATCGGAAAGAAGAACGCGTCGAAAAAGGCGTGCTGATGAATCCGCCGCACGTCGTGCTGATGAATGCACGCAACGAAACGACGGGCACGTTGTATGTCGTTCCGCTCAATCAGGGTGATGCCGCGCCGAGCAACGAATCGGTTTTTGTCGGCGCAGTGAATCGCTCGCTGCTGTGGGCGGGATTGTTAGCAGGCGCGGCGGCATTGCTTGTGACGGTTGCGCTTTCGCGGCGCATTCTCGGCCCGATTGAAGCGTTGACAAACGTGGTGCGCAGGATGGAGCGCGGCGATTTGACTGAGCGTGTAACGGTGCAAACAAACGACGAAATCGGTGAACTGGCACGCGCGTTCAATGCAATGGCTGACGGATTGGAACGAACGGAACAACTACGCCGCAACATGGTCAGCGACATCGCCCACGAATTGCGCACACCGCTCACGAATCTGCGCTGCCAGATCGAAGCCTTGCAAGATGGATTGGTTGTGCCGTCTGCGCAAACCTTCAATTCGTTACACGAAGAAGCGATGCTGCTGAAACGCCTGATTGACGACTTGCAGGAGCTGGCATTAGCCGAAGCGGGGCAATTGCGGCTGGAATGCGTGGCAATGCAAGTGGCCGATGTCGTCAATCAAGTTGTCAGCGCGTTTGCTGCACAAGCCGCAGAAAAAGCGATTGCGCTGCACACCGAAGTGCCGTCCGATTTGCCCATGATTTATGCCGATCCTGAACGGGTCGGACAAATTCTGCGCAACCTGCTCGCCAACGCGCTCGCTCACACGCCGCACGACGGGCGCATAAACATTGGGGCTCGCGCAGCCAATGACCAGATCGAAATCAGTGTCGCTGACACGGGCGCAGGCATTGCCCCCGAACATTTGCCCAACATCTTCGAGCGGTTTTATCGCGCCGACAGTTCGCGCGCCCGCTCGACCGGCGGCGCAGGCTTGGGCCTGGCGATTGTGAAGCAACTGGTCGAAGCACAAGGCGGGCGCGTGTGCGTGCAAAGCGAGTCAGGGCGGGGCGCAACTTTCATCCTCGTGTTCCAGAAATCTGAAGCGGCGATTCCTCTCAATTGACCTTATTTCGGCCTTCATCACATCTTCACAACTCTTTGGTACAACCGTTCTTCGCTCGAACATTTCAACTGAATCTTCTTCTGCGAGGAACTATGACCAATTGGAAAAACTGCCTCATCGCCCTGTCGTTATTGGCGCTTGTCGCACACGCGCAACCTACGTCCGAAAAAATTGATGAATATCTAAAACGCTTGACCGGTTTTGGATTGACTGGTTCTGTGCTGGTTGCGAAAGACGGCAAGGTGATTTTGGAAAAAGGCTACGGGATGGCGGATCGCAAACGGAATCTGCCGTTCACCAAGGACACTGTCGTTGACATCGGCTCGAACACCAAAGACCTGACGAAAACGGCGATCCTGCAACTTGCGCAGGCGGGCAAGCTCAAGCTGAACGATACACTGCCAAAGTTTTTTGATAATGTTCCGGCGGATAAAGCCATCATCACCATCGCGCAATTGATGGAACATACCGCAGGCTTTGGACAATATTCGGGGCGCGATGAAGAACTGCTGACCAAAGCGGATTTTCTCAAAAATATTCTCCGTGCATCGCTGATTGCTGCGCCGGGCCAAGAGGAAAACTATTCAAATCCTGGGTACAGTTTGCTTGCGGCAATCATCGAGAAAGTCAGCGGGCAAAGCTACGATCAATATGTGCAGGATCACATTCTGACGCCGGTCGGGATGACGACGACGGGTTACATTTTGCCGAAGTGGCGCGACGGCCAACTCGCACACAATTATGTGGAGGGCGAAGAACGGCCTTCGACCTTTGAGTTGCCACATTTGCCCGACGGCCCAACGTGGAATTTGCGCGGCAATGGCGGCACGCTTTCGACGGTCGGCGACATGTATAAGTTCTATCAGTCGTTGCAGGGCGACAAGCTGCTCAACAACGAATTCAAAGCCCAACTATTCGACGTGAACGGCCCGCTGGCGCTGGTGGGCGGCAATGGAGTTCACTTCTTCATCTATCAGTACGAACCGGCGCAGCGGCTGGTGATTTTGTTGGCCACGACCGACCCGCGTATGCGTGCGCCTGAAGTCTGCCGACGAATTGTCGCTCTGGTCGGCGGTCGTGACGTTGCAATGCCGCCAGCGCTTGTGAAGCTGGATGCCGCTTCGTTGCAAAAGCTGGCAGGGAATTACAAATTGCCTTCCGGCGCAGAATTGAACGTCACAGCAAAAGGCGAAGCATTGCTGGTCGCAGGCGCAAACGAAGCCGGATTTCTTGCGTTGCAAGGCGAGGTACGCGGCAATCCTGAACAAATGAAAAAGATGAGCGTGCAGACCAAAGCAATGCTGGAGGCGGCTGCCAGTGGTGATTACGCGCTCACACACAAAGCCTTTGGTGCGGCGATGCCGTACGACCAATTCAAGGCGCGTCAGGAAAACTCGTGGAAACAACGCCGTGAACGATTCGGCGCGTTCAAAGCGGTGACGATTCTGAGCACTGTGCCGGAGCAAACCGGCTATGCCACAACCGCGCGGCTGGATTTTGCGCGCGGCGCAGAATACACGCAATTTATGTGGGATCGCGGTGGCACATTGCGCGGCCTTCGTTTTCTGATGGACATGCCGGGTGTTTTGTTTTATCCGCAATCGGCGACGGAGTTTGTCAGCTTCAATCTCTCAAACGGCGAAACCATCAAGCTGAACTTCCAGCCGCAGAGCAACGGTTACAATCTGACGCTGCAATCTGCCAATGTTACTGCACCTGCCAAAGTTACCGCGCCCGCTTTGCCGGACAATGTTGCTGGTCGAATTGTTGCAGCGTATATCAAAGCCTTTAATTCCGGCGATGCAAAGACAATGGAAGAGTTTCTGCAAGCGAATTTATCCAAAACTTCGTTGGCAAATCGTTCGATGAAAGAACGGCTGGAGGTCTATCAACGCTTGCGTGGTGATCTGGGGAATATGACCATGAGCCGTGTTTCGGAAACCAATGCACATGGGCTGGCTGTGGCATTCCAAACAGCCACAGGGCAGGACGCAGAATTTTTGTTTGAGCTTGATCCTGTAGAATCGCAAAAGCTGAAAGGCCTGCGCGTCGAATTGCGGTAGCAGAACAAATTGCGCGCTTTTGGGAAAATGAAATCTCAAAAGCGAACACTCCGCATCTTCCTGCGTGCAACGCTGCTGGCGCAACTTTTACAACCAAGCGATTTATCTCCCGCGCGGAACTGGCACGGCAATTGGATAGCAACACTTCAGTCACCAGTGTCTTTCGATGTGCTTTGGTCCGATAGGGAGAAAACCATGAACGACTTGTTCCGCGATGTACTCTACGGTTTGCGCACCCTGCGCAAAGCGCCGGGCTTTACCTTGATTGCAATTTTTACGCTCGCGCTCGGCATTGGTGCGACCACCGCCATATTCAGTGTTGTCAATGCGGTGTTGTTACGTTCCTTGCCATTGCCGAAGGCCGAACGCCTGATGACGATTTGGGAAGATTATCGGGCGAAAGATGGACCGGAATTGGAATGGACTTCGCCGACAGGCTTCAGCGATTGGCGCGATCAGGCGCAATCGTTCGATCACGTAGCGGCGTGGCAGGGGTGGCAACCGACGCTGACCGGGCAGGCCGAACCGGAGCAATTGATTGGTGCCACCGTGTCGTACAACACCCTTGAGATGCTGGGCGTCTTGCCAAACCAGGGGCGCACGTTTCGCAAGGAAGAAGATCAACGCGGCGCAGAAAAGGTCGTGATTCTCAGTCACGGTTTGTGGCAACGTCGTTTCGGCGGCGATCCATCTTTGATTGGCAAACCAATTTCGTTAATGGGCGAAAACTGGACCGTGGTCGGTGTGATGCCTGCGGGGTTTCAGTTCCCGGTGATTCCCAAAGCCGATCTCTATCGCACGCTGATGCCATCGCTGGGCGAAGGCTGTCAGCGCGGTTGCCTGACGTTACGCGTGATCGCGCGATTAAAAGAAGGCGTAACTGAAATGCAGGCGCGCAGCGAACTCGAAACTCTTGCGCGCAACATTGCTCAGCAGTTTCCCGAATCCAATGCCGGAGTTGGAGTCACGCTTAAGCCGTTGCACGATTATTTGACCAGAGACGTCAAAACGCCGATGTATGCGTTGCTGGGAGCGGTCGCTCTTTTGTTGTTGATTGCGTGCGCGAACGTCGCCAATTTGTTGCTGGCACGTTCGGCGACGCGCGAAAAAGAAATTGCGATTCGCGCGGCCCTCGGTGCTGGTCGGGGTCGCATTGTCCGGCAATTGCTGGCGGAAAGCGTATTGCTCGCGTTGATTGGCGGGGGCTTGGGATTATTGGTTTCATACTGGATGGTGGATTTGCTGGTAAGTTTCAGTCCCGACGGCACGCCGCGCCTGAGTGAAGTTGTGGTTGATCGGCGCGTGCTGGGCTTTTCGTTGGGCCTCTCGGTCTTGACGGGGTTGCTATTTGGCCTGGCTCCGGCGTGGCAAATTTCGCGCACGGATGTTCATCAATCGTTGCGAGACAGCGGCAAGGGGACGCCCTCGGCGCAACGAGGTCGTCGTGCGCTCGGCGCGATGGTGGTTGCCGAAACGGCGTTGGCGTTGATGTTGCTGGTCGGCGCGGGGTTGCTGATGAAAAGCTTCGTGCAATTGCAGCGCGTTGATCCGGGCTTCAATCCAAACGGCGTCTTGACAGCCGTCATCAATCTGCCGCGCGCCAATTACCCCGAACGCCCCAAAGTCATAGCATTTTATCAACAGCTTCTCGAACGTGTTAGTGCGTTGCCCGGCGTACAATCGGCGGGCGCAGTTTCTTCGCTGCCGATGGGCGGCTTCAACAGCGACACTGGCATTGTTATTGAAGGGCGTCCGGCCCCGCCGCCAAATCAACAGCCGGGAGCGTGGTTCAGCTCTGTCAGCCTGGATTACTTTCGCACCATGGCAACGCCGTTACGCGCGGGACGCTGGTTTACGGAACGCGACAACGCGCAGTCACCCAAAGTCATCATCGTCAATGAAACGTTTGTGCGCCGTTACTATCCGAACGACAACCCAATTGGCAAACGCATCGGCGATGGACGCCCGGATGGCTGGCGCGAAATCGTGGGTGTTGTCGGTGACGTGAAGCATTTTGGTCTGAGCGAAGAGTCGCGGCCTTCGATGTTTTTCCCCGATCAGCAAGCGGGTTCGCCGCGCATGGTTTTGGTGATGCGGACGTCGAATGACCCACTGAGCTTAACCGCCGCCGTGCGCGGAGCCGTTGCTTCACTCGATAACAATTTGGCGGTTGCTACGATCAAAACGATGGAACAGGTGACGGCTGAATCCATTGCTACGCCGCGCTTCACGCTGTTGATCTTCGGTCTTTTTTCCACGCTCGCCTTGTTGCTCGCGGCGGCAGGCATTTATGGCGTGATGTCATACAGCGTGACTGAGCGCACGCACGAAATCGGCATTCGCATGGCGCTCGGCGCAAGCGTGCGTGATGTGTTGCAATTGATCATCGGACAAGGTTTGAAGTTGACGCTGCTCGGCACCACCATCGGCTTGCTGGCGGCGTGGGGATTGACGCGGTGGATGAAAAGCCTGTTGTTTGACGTCAGCGCCACCGACCCGATCACTTTCGTCGTTGTAGCGATTTTATTGGGCTTCGTAGCTTTTCTGGCGTGTTATCTTCCCGCGCGACGAGCCACCAAAGTGGACCCGATGATTGCTCTAAGATGTGAGTAGACCGGTAGACCGTAGACGGTAGTCGGTAGCTTTCGGTTTTCTACTACCGTCTACTGACTACTGTTTGCCTTCTACTCTTCAGGAGACTTTATGCAAACTCTTTGGCACGACCTTCGTTATGGCTTACGCCTGTTGCTGCGCAAGCCGGCCTTTACGGCTGTTGCGATTCTGGCGCTGGCGCTGGGGATTGGCGCAAACACTGCAATTTTCAGCGTCGTCAACGCGATTCTGTTACGCCCGCTGCCATATCCTGAACCAGAACGGTTGGTACAACTCAATCACAATTATCCGCAGATCAACCTCAAGGCTTCGGTGTCAGCGTTTGGCTACTCGATTTACAAAGAGCAGGCCAAAGCCTTCGAGCAAATTACGGCGATCTCTGGTAGCAGCTTGAACCTGACCGATGGCGGCGAGCCGGAGCAATTGCAAGCGATGACCGTCACGGCAAGTTTCTTTCCTTTGTTTGGGGCCGAGGCTGCGCGCGGGCGCGTGATTTTGCCCGAAGAAGAGCAGGAGGGGCGCAATCGCGTTGCTGTTTTGAGCGATGCGTTGTGGACGCGACGGTTTGGCGCTGATCCGAGCCTCGTCAACAAAACGATTACGCTCAACGGCGAAAACTATTTGGTCATTGGTGTGATGCCCGCGCAGTTTCAATTTGGGCGCGAATTTGGGCGTGTGCCTGATCTGTGGGTTCCGTTGACATTTACGCCGCAACAGTTATCGCCGAACAATCTAAACAATGAATATCTATCGGTGTTTGGACGCGTACGCACCGGGTTGTCAGTGCAACAGGCGCAAGCCGAATTGGACGTTTTGGCCGACAACGTGCGGAAGCAATATTCGCCGAACACCAGCCGTGAGCAATGGGGATTGTTGTTGCAGCCGCTGAATGAATTGGTGGTCGGCGATGTTCGCTTTGCCTTATGGGTGTTGCTCGGCGCGGTAGGATTGGTGTTGTTGATCGCTTGCGCCAACGTGGCGAATTTGACGCTGGCGCGGGCCGCAGATCGGCAACGCGAGATGGCCGTGCGGGCGGCGTTGGGCGCGGGGCGCGCGCGCGTGATCCGACAGATGCTGACCGAAAGCGTGTTGTTGGCGGTGATGGGCGGCGTGTTGGGGCTGGGCCTGGCGGCGTGGGGCGTTTCGCTGTTGTCAAAGTTGACGCAGATTCAAATACCGCGTTCACACGAAATCGGATTGGATTGGCGTGTCTTGCTTTTCACGTTGGGCGTGTCGGTGTTGACCGGGATTTTGTTTGGGTTGGTTCCGGCGTTGCAAGCTTCGCGCGGCAATGTTTACGACACGCTGAAAGACGGCGGGCGCAGTGGGCAGGGCGGCGCACGCGGACGATTGCGCAGCTCGCTGATCGTTGCGGAGATGGCCTTGGCCTTAATGCTGCTGGTTGGCGCGGGCCTGCTGATGCGCAGCTTCTGGCAATTGCAACAGGTCAGCCCCGGCTTTCAACCACAGGGCGTTTTATCCTTGATGGTGTCGTTGCCCGGTCACAAATACAAAGAGCCGCCGCAACGAGTGAATTTCTTTGACCAATTGTTACCACAGCTCAAAGCCTTGCCCGGCGTGCAATCGGTCGGCGCGAGTTCGGTGATTCCAATGAGCGGCACGAATTCCAGCGGCAGCTTCCAGATCGAAGGCCGCCAGATTCCCCAAGGGCAATCTTCACCGCACGGTGATCGTTGGCAAGCCGCAGGCGATTATTTCGAGACGATGAAAATCCCGCTTGTGCGTGGACGTTATTTCACTGCGCAGGACACCGCGAATTCATTGGGCGTGGCGATCATTGACGAAACGATGGCGCGGAAATATTGGCCCAACGAAGACCCGCTGGGCAAACGTATCTCGTTCGAGCGTGACGACCAGGGCCAGCCGCGTTGGCGCGAAATCGTGGGCCTTGTCGGTCACGCCAAACACCGCAATCTGGAAGGCGAATCGCGCGTGCAATATTACATCCCGTATGCACAGCGCCCGAATTCCACCAGCATGTTTCTCGTTTTGCGCACGACAGGCGATCCGACCAACGTTGCTGGCACGGTGCGCAACGCCGTGCGCAATCTCGACAAAGAATTACCAGTCTTTCGTGTGACGACGATGGAGCAATTGGTTGCCGATTCGATGGCGCAACGCCGCTTCACGCTGTGGTTGCTGGGAATTTTTGCGGTCACGGCCTTGTTGCTCGCTGCCGTGGGATTGTACGGCGTGCTGGCCTATTCGGTGTCGCAGCGGTCGCACGAAATCGGCATTCGCATGGCGCTCGGCGCACAAGGCAGCGATGTGCAAAAGTTGGTCGTCGGACAAGGCATGAAACTGGTTCTCCTCGGCACGGGAATTGGCTTGGTCGGCGCGTTTGCCCTGATGCGTCTGATGGCAAGTTTATTGTTTGGCGTGGGCGCGGCTGATCCTGTGACTTATGTTGCGATTACGTCGTTATTGGCGGGCGTCGCCTTGTTGGCGTGTTGGATTCCCGCCCGACGGGCCACGAAAGTAGACCCGATAATTGCGCTGCGGTACGAGTAAATGATAGGGAGCGGACGGCTGTGAGCTTGCGGGACGTATATGAAGGACGATTGACTTGGGCGGCGTATTTGCGTCAGTACCGACCCGAATTGCAAGCTTCGGAATCTGCACTGCAAGTTCGGCTCAGCGACGATGAACATCGCCTGATGCTCGACGCTGGGCTGGGTGCTTTGCCGCCGCGCGAATCCGTAGAGGCTGCGCCACATACGGTGGAATTTCAGGCAATGACATTGGCGCAAGGCATTGCACAACTTAAAGCCGATTTCACGCCACTGCTTGGCGATACGATTTGGAGATTGGAACTCCAACACGCGGCGACGCTTGAACTGTTGGCGGAATTGCGGCTCGCAGAATTCGAGCGCGAAGCCCGCGCCTATCGTACCCGTGCCGAACGCGCGTATTTAAATGGCTGGTACGAAGAAGCCCTGAATGATTTCCTCGCCGCTGAAGCGCGCAACTATCCCGATTACGCGGTGCTGCGCTGCATCGCCAATATTTATCTTTATCACCTCATCAACCTGCCACAGGCGCTCGACTATTTTCGCAAAGCCGCGAAATACGCACGCCCGGTTGACTCCCGTCAAGCCGCCGAAGCTCATTTCTTCGCGGCGCTGGTGTGCAGCTTGCAGCAGCAACCTGAAGAATCGTTGACGCACCTGCAAGTCGCGTTGGAATTACAACCGAAGTTTTGCGAAGCGCATTACCAATTGGCAACCGTTGCCGCCACGCTCGGCCAAACCGACGAGGCTGTGCATCACCTTGAACAAGCGATCAACAGTGATGCGCGTTATTACGAACGCGTGAAAACGGATGCGATGTTCGATGCGATTCGCACCTCTGTGCAAACCCTGCTCGAACGTCTGGTCCAGCCCGTGCAGGCGACGGTCGAGCAGGTGAAACAGGACGCCGCGCATTTGCAGGGCTATGTCATCGTTGAGGAAGAAAAGCAAAAACTGGCTCACGCCTTTCGCACCTTGGAGCAGCCATCGCCGACCTACCGCGAGCAATTGCAGAAGCTGGAGCGCGTCAAAGAATTGCAGCACGAACTCGCGCATCTGCACGAACGCTTTGACAAACATTACGCCATTGACCCGCGCGATTACGTGCGTTCGATTGCGTTCAGTCACGACGGGCAAACGCTGGCAGCAGGCTTTCTGAATGGTGGCGTACAACTTTGGGAAGTGGATTCGATGCAACAACGGCACGCCTTTCTGGGGCATTACGCCAGTGTGAACTCGGTTGCCTTCAGTCCGAACGATTTATTGCTTGCCACGGCCAGCCGCGACCGCGACATCAAGTTGTGGGAACCCGCGAGTGGGGCAGAAATTCAAAAATTATGTGGGCACACCGCTGAAGTGCGCGCCGTCGCCTTCAGCCCCGACGGGCAATGGTTAGTCTCTGGCAGCCACGACACGACGCTTCGCATCTGGCGCGCGGCGACCGGGCATGAGGTCGAAACGCTGCACGGTCATCAACGCCCCGTGACATCGGTGGTGTTCAGTCCCAATGGGCAATGGCTGGCCTCTGGCAGTTGGGATCATACAATTCGGTTGTGGGATTTACAGCACGGAAGACCGGCCAAAATTCTGCACGGCCATCGTATCGGCATCGCCTCGTTGGCAATTAGCCCCGACGGACGCTGGCTTGCATCGGGCAGCGAAAAAGGCGAAGTGAAATTGTGGGAGTTGCAAACCGGACAGGAAGTCCGCAGCTTCACCGGATTGCGCAATAGCGTCACGTCGGTCGCGTTCAGTCCCGATGGATCAATGCTTGCGGCTGGGAGCCTGGGCGTGCGCATTTTGGTGTGGAAGTGCGATACCGCCGAAGTCGTCCGTACGCTCGAATACGAAAGCATCAGCTACAATTCGGTTGCCTTCAGCCCCCGTGGGCAATGGCTCGCATTTGGCAACCGCGATTTGCAATTGTGGTTGAAAGTGATCCTGACCGAAGACGAGTACGCAGCGGTCAAAGCAGGCGAAGAACGCGCGTTGCGAGCGGCGCAGGAGCGAGAGCAATTACGATTGGGATATGTGCCGATGCATAAGAAATAACAATCATTACTCTTCTTCAGTTCCATTTTCATGAGGTTTTGTAGATGACCAGTAATCTTTGTGAATTGCCGCCGCAGGGCAAACAGGCGATTAGGGAGAAAGTTATTGAGACGTATGAATACGGCGCGGCAAAATAGAGAAAAACCTTGCCAGAGGCGCAATGCTTTAGCCTGCCATTTGCACTCAGCCACGCTTTCAGTTGCCTCAAGACGAGCTATTCGCCTGTCTGTCTTTCGTGTATATTGTTCTTTCTTCAAAATGCTCTTACTCCCCGGAAGCGTATGAAAGGAATTTATCCAATGGCACAAACAACGGCTGAATTACTGCTTGCTGAAATCGCTGCCTTGCCTTCGGAGGAGCGGGCCAAGCTTCGCGCTTTGCTGAACCGACAAGCGACGACGATAGAGACACCACCAAACGGATTTATTACGCCTTTCGATACGCAAGACTCGTCACCATCGCTGCGCTGGATTGAAGAACATCAGGCGGAATTTGCGGGACAATACGTTGCACTAGATGGCGACCGCCTTGTGGCACACAGTGCGGACTCTCAGGAGGTCATTGCCGCTGTTCGTGCATCTGGACTGAATGGACTTTTCTTTACACTCATTCCACCCGCTGATGCGCCGCCATTTGCTGGGTTCTGATCTGCACTAACTTGCAATTGTGACTGCCATGCCATTGCCTCTTTATCTCCCGTTTGACTACTCGCATCATTATGCAGACCACTCTGACGGTCTTTTGATTCCGGTTGCGTTGCAGTCCGGGCAGACGATTCACAAAACATTTGCCTGCATTGACACGGGCGCGACCGTTTGCCTTTTCTCCCGCGAAGTCGGTGAAATTCTTGGGATCGAAGTTGAGCAGGGGGAATACAAACGACTTGGCACATTGGCGGGAGGGCTAGATGCTTATGGTCACGAAGTTGGCTTGCAGGCCCTCGATATTGCCCTTTCCAGCATCATTTACTTTGCTCGTGAGTATGGCCTGCCGCGTAATTTATTGGGGCGTATAGGCTGGCTTAATAAGCTTCGCTTTGGCCTGATTGAATATGATCGGCTCATTTATCTCAGCCAATACGACGGCTAATTTTATTCACACAATACATTACTTATGAGGAAAAGAGGCTTTGCCAAACGGCGGTGGCAATTGTTTCTTCGCCACGCTAAATGCGCGTTTGCAATGTGGACAGGGCTGCGCATTTCGTAAGCGTGCGAACCATTGGGGCATGGCATCGTGGCTCGATATTCCCTGACAGGTTTTCTGTGCGTGGAAGATGGCATTGCGTGCTACATACACCGTCATCGTTTGCGCTTCGTATTTGGCCTTTTCTGCGGCGTAGGCTTGATAGCCTGCCGGGTTGGGATTGTAGAGCGGATTAAATTTATACCGGAGTAAATGCGCATCGCGGATGCGTTCGATGATGCGCAGGCATAACTCTCCCAAAACCGGAAATATGAGCCACGCAAAGAAAGCAGGCTGGTTCAACCCCCGCTGAAAACACACGATTGAAATCGTGATCCCGATGACAATACCAATCGCTCGCGTCCCCCACTTGACGCGGTTCGGGATGCGATGTTCACGCTGCTTCCACGCTTGTGCGCCTTCCACCGCGCGTTCCAGATAGCCGGCCTCAATCCCAAACGCTGCCGGGTCTGGCGCAACAGGGCAAACATTTCCCCGCAACGGGTCTCCGGCCTGGGGCCGAGTTGCTGGTTGAGGGCGAGTTGCTGGATTGGGTTGCGTAGTGGCTTTTGCAACATTGGCCAGATGCTGATGGTTGCGTGTCTGCCGCGCGTACTCCTGATCGTATGATCTGCGACGTGTCGGATTCGACAAGACGGCGAAAGCCTCATTGAGTTCGACCATCTTTTCATGATGATTCTGGTTCGGCCCCGAATCGGCCAGATCGGGATGGTATTCGCGCGCGAGTCGTTTGTACGCTGCTTCGATCAGGAATTGCTCGGCCTGCGGATGCACCATCAGGATTGCATAATAGTCCTTGATTGCCATTGTGGACTATTCTCTACAATCGTCTGTCGTCTTGCAAATTACACCGCGCGCTGGAACTCCCGATATTCCGCGTCAGCGCGCTTATTTGGTAGGTTCCGGTCGCGTGAGATGAAACGTTCCGGTGTAGCCTGCACTGGTGAAGAAGCCGACGAATTCTTTTTCGTTCGCTTTCCCAATCCAATCAAAGATGCCGCCGTCTTTGGGGCCAAGGTCAACGGTTCCCTTGAACATCACGGCCTTGCCCACCTGACGGCCTTCCATCTTGATGGTGTATTTGTAGGGGCGTCCGCAATCGCCTTCAAAGACCGCATTCCAAACGGTGTCCTTGCGCTCGACTTTAGCCAGCAGTGTTTTGCAAATATTTTGGGGTGGTGTCGTGCCTTTTGCCGGGCTGTAAATGCCCCACGTGCCTGACCAGTCACCATCAATATTTGGCGCTTCCGGTGGCGCGGTTGGCGTTTGTGCCAGACTGAACCCAATGAGCAAAATAAAACAGAACAAGGCCATCCATTTGCTAGATTTCATGCGTGTCTCCCAAGTGAAAAGTAATTGAATCACGCGGAGTATACGACTTGCCTTGCGGTAGACGCAATATAGCGGTTTCGACTTGCGGGCGACTTGTGTGGAGAGCCTGCACCCTCACCGACTCTCCGTCTCGGGTGTTTCCTGTTACCGGGCAAGGGATCGCTACCAGGGGGCTGCCTGCGAGGGCGCAGGCGTACCCATAAGCCAATGCCCACTGCCCGGTTCACCACAAGTTCTTTCCCTTGACAATCTACAAGAGACTCTTTACTCTTCTTGTAGATAATCTGGAGAAGCTTAATGTCCAAACAACGATCAGACCTTTTGCAGGGAACACTTGACCTGCTCATCTTAAAAACTCTCGCTTTAGAACCGATGCACGGCTGGGGCATCACACAGCGGATTCAGCAAATTTCTGAAGGCGCGTTGCAGGTGAATCAAGGCTCGCTCTATCCGGCGCTGGTGCGGTTGGAACAGCAAGGCTGGATTGCTTCGGAATGGGGAACATCCGAAAACAATCGGCAGGCGAAGTATTACGCGCTGACGAAAACCGGGCGTAAACAGCTCAAGGAAGAAAGCGACAACTGGAAACGCGTTTCGACTGCGATTGAGCAAATTTTGCAAGCCAGTTAGGGAGGTCGAAACCACAAAGAACACAGCGCGCAGAGAAGAGGCACGACAGGATTAACATGATGGACCTGATTGAGAAACCAATTCTGAAATCAATTCGATTCATCCTGTTTATCTTGTGAATCCTGTCGAAAAATTCTCCGTGTCCTCCGTGCGCTCCGTGGTTCAATCAGGAGAATTAGCATGAAGTTATTACGCCGTCTATTCGCGCTCTTTCGGCGCAATCAACAAGAACGTCAATTGGATGCGGAATTGCAGTTTCACCTTCAACAAGCCACTGAGGAAAATATTCGACGTGGAATGAATGAAGCCGAGGCGAGGCGTGCGGCACAACTGAGCTTTGGCGGCGTTGAGCAGGTCAAGGAAGCGTATCGAGACGTCAGCCGTTTGCGCTGGATCGAAGAGGTTGGGCAGGACTTGCGTTTTGGGCTGCGAATGTTGCGCAAGCGACCCGGTTTCACCTTGATTGCGATTCTCACTCTGAGTTTAGGCATCGGCGCGAACACGGCAATTTTCAGCCTGCTGAATGTGGCGCTGTTGCGACCGCTTCCGATTGCGCAGCCCGAACAATTCATTGCGCTCAGCAATTCCGTGACCGGTCGGTTGTTTCCGACGTTTTCCTATCCGAACTACAAAGATATGCAAGCTCGCACGGAGGTGTTTTCGGGGCTGCTGGCGTATCGGTTTGCGCCGCTGAGTTTAAGTCACGACGGCCTCAACGAACGGTTGTGGGGGTACAGTGTGACGGGGAATTATTTTGATGTGCTGGGCATCAAACCTGCGCTCGGACGCCTGATTTCATTGGACGATGATCGCACGCGCGGCGCGCATCCGGTGACTGTCATCAGTCATCAATGCTGGCAACAACGCTTCGGCAGCGATCCATCGGTGATCGGCAAGGAAGTCATTGTGAACGGGCGCAACTTCACGATTATCGGCGTCGCGCCGTTGGGATTTGTTGGCACTGAAATTATCGCCGCGCCGGAAATGTGGTTTCCGATGATGATGCAGGCGCAGCTCGAAATGGGTGACGATTGGTTGGACAAACGCGGCGTCGAAAACATTTTTGTGCAGGGTCGCCTCAAACCCGGCGTCAGCCTTGTGCAAGCGCAAGCCGCGCTGGATGCCGTCGTCGCACAGCTTGCCCGCGAATTTCCGAATAACAACGAAGGCCGCCGCGTTTTACTGACTCCGCCGGGACTGATGAATGGAACCATGCGCGCACCAGTGCTGGGCTTTGCCGGTGTGTTGATGGTGGTGGTGGGCCTGGTGTTGCTGCTGGCCTGCGCGAATCTGGCGAACCTGTTGCTGGCGCGGGCGACCGAGCGGCGGCGCGAAATGGCAGTGCGATTGGCGTTGGGCGCAAAACGATTTCAGCTTGTACGGCAATTGCTGGTTGAAAGCGTGTTGCTGGCGTTGGCTGGCGGCGCGCTGGGATGTTTGCTGGCGTGGTGGTTGACCGGACTGGCCGCTACCTACAAGCCGCCGATGGATGTGCCTGCGAATTTTGCTCTGCATTTGGATCGGCGCGTGTTGCTCTTTGCGTTTGTGCTATCCATCGTGACGGGCGTGGTGTTTGGCTTATTGCCTGCGTTGCAGGCGACGAAGACCAATCTGGTAGCGGCGCTCAAAGACGAAGCGTCGTTTGGCACGTATCGCAATTCATGGCTGAAAAACAGCCTGATCGTGTTTCAGGTTGCGTTGTCATTGGTGCTGTTGATTGGCGGCGGATTGATGGTGCGTGCGTTGCAACAGGCCGAAACCATTCCGCTTGGCTTCGATCCGCAGAATGCCATTGCCGTTTCGTTTGATTTGCGCTTGCAGGGCTACGACGCCGCGCAGGGGCGAGAGGCCGAGAAACGATTGCTGGAACGCGTGCGCGCGCTGCCCGGCGTCAAAGCCGCAGGCCTTGCTGATATGGTTCCGGTGGATTTGCATTTTTCTTCTTCGTCCGTGTTCATCGAAGGGCAATCGTTGGAGCGCACTGCCAACACGCCGCGTGCGATGTCCAATCGTGTGACGCCCGGCTATTTCAGCGCGATGCAAACGCGCCTGGTGCAGGGGCGCGAATTCACCGAGCAGGACAACGATCAAGCGCCGCCCGTCGTGATTGTCAATGAAACTTTTGCGCGTCGTTTTTGGCCGAATGAAAGCCCGCTGCACAAACGCTTCCGCCTCGGCAATGCGAATGCGCCACTCCTCGAAATCGTCGGCGTCGCGCAGGATGGCAAATATGCGGGGTTGAATGAAGACCCGAAATCATTTGTCTATCGCTCGCTCTGGCAATCGCGTTTGAGTTCTTCGTCGCTGATCGTGCGCGCAGAAACAGAACCGCAAACATTGATTGCTGCGGTGCGCCGTGAGTTGCAGCAACTTGATCCTCACTTGCCAATTGCCAGCACGAAGACAATGACGGAACAATTGAGCTTTGCATTGTTACCGGCGCGGCTGGCGGCTTCGGCCTTGGGCAGCTTTGGCTTGTTGGCGTTGGCGTTGGCGGCGATTGGCTTGTACGGCGTGATGGCGTACAGCGTCGCACAGCGCACACGCGAACTGGGCATTCGCATCGCGCTTGGCGCACAAGCCAGCGACATCCACAAACTGGTCGTCGGGCAGGGACTGAAGCTGGCCTCAATTGGCATCGCGCTGGGACTATTGATTTCATTGGCGGTGATGCGGTTGATGAAAAACTTCCTGTTTGGTGTGAGCGCGACTGATCCATTGACGTTTGTGGCAATTGGCGTTGTATTGTTGTTGGTGGCTTTGCTGGCGTGTTATTTACCTGCGCGTCGTGCCACGAAAGTAGACCCCCTGATTGCATTGCGGACTGAGTGAAGCGGAAAGGTAAATCGTGACATCAAATTTTTCTCAGGACTTTGGTCCCTTCGATCACAAAATCTGGCTCAATACCGCACATCAAGGTGCCTTGCCGCGCGTCGCGGTCGAGCAGGCGCACGAAGCGATTGCGTGGAAGATTGCGCCGTATAACCTGACGACCGACCGCTTCAGCGCCGTGCCGCCACGCCTGAAGCAGGCGCTCGGACGTCTGATTGATGCGCCTGCGGATGACATCATTTTGGGCAATAGTGCTTCGTATGGTTTGCATTTGCTGGCGAACGGCATTCGTTGGCAAGCGGGCGATGAGGTCTTGCTGATGAAAGGCGACTTCCCGTCGGCGATTTTGCCGTGGCTGGGATTGCAAAAGCGCGGCGTCATCGTGCGCTTCATTGAGCCGCGCAACTCGGTGATGGAAGTGGATGATTTGCTGGCGCATTTGACGCCTGCGACCAAGCTGGTTTGTGTGACGTGGGTGCATTCGTTTTCGGGCTTTGCGGTGGACGCGCAGGCGCTCGGCGCAGTTTGTCGCGCGCACAATGTGTTGTTTGTGATGAATACGTCGCAGGCGCTTGGCGCGCGTCCATTCAGCGTGACTACGATGCCCGTGGATGCGATCAGTAATGTGGGCTTCAAGTGGTTGTGCGGACCGTATGGCACCGGTTTTTGCTGGATGCGACCAGAGTTGCGCGAGTCGTTGGATTACAATCAATCCTATTGGCTGGCCATGCAGACAGCAGATGATTTGGCGAAGGAGCAAAGCGAAGTGGTTTTGCGTGAAGGGTTAGGCGCGCGCGCGTACGACGTCTTTGGAACCGCCAATTTTTTCAACTTCAAACCGTGGACAGCTTCATTGGAATATTTATTGGAGCAGGGAATTGAGCGTATTCAGGCGCATGATCAGCAGTTAGTCTCGCGCTTCATCGCGGGTTTGGATTTAGATCAATATGATTTACTCAGCCCGCGCGAAGGACCGGAGCGTTCGACCTTGATTTTTATTTCGCGCAAACGAAAAGAACAGAATGCCGAACTCTATCGCTCGCTGATTGCGCAGGGGATTTATCCAGCCTTTCGCAATGGTCGGTTGCGCTTTGCCCCACATCTCTACAACACCGAAGCCAATATTGATGCGGCTCTCGTGGCTCTTAATCAGGCATAACGGTCAATAACTTCCTGGCGTTTTCATTTCTTTTGCAAATCAGAAAACCAGTTCACAATCGCGTGCAATTGCGTTGGCGCGGTGTCGTGTTCGCCTTTCAAGATCACGATGCGTTGACCATCCGGCGTGACATCATAGGTGGGCAATAAAGTACCCGCATTAAAGCCGGAAAGCCCTGTGAACGCGGGTTGTGGCGCTGAGGCCTGAAATCCTGACGCGGTGGAAATTGTAACTGCCATCACCTTGTCCCCCGCGCGATAAAACAATTCTTTTCCGCTTTTCGACCACACCGGCTCCATCCCGCCTTCGGTCGAAATCTGCCATTTGCCTTGCAGATCGGGAAACGATTGCACATAGATTTGCCATTGCCCGGAATCCTTTGTCGTGTACGCCAGCCAGCGTCCATCGGGCGAAAGCGCGGGCTGTGCCTCGTCCGCTTCGGTTTGCAGGAGTGGACGCGGTCGTCGCGTCGCCGTCGGTTCGTTTACCTCCAACGCCCAAATGTCGTTGCGTGTGTTTGGGTCAATTTCCGTAAATAGCAACGTTTTCCCGTCGGGGGTGAAGGTGCCGGGTAATTGCAGGTTGCTGCTGGTGGTCAATCGTTCCGCATTGTCGCTACCGTCTGCCGCTTTCCAATACAAATTCAACGGCGCACTTGCCAAATCGGAACTAAATACAAGGCGGCGATTGTCCGGTGTCCACAATGGCACGGTGTTAGTTTGCTCAAACGTCAATCGTTTGAAATGGCCGTTGCTGAGTTGCAGATTCCATAAATCGGTTGTGTGTCCGGGAACTGCGACAGCCAAATGTTGTCCATTTTGTGAGAGGCGCGGTGTGCCGTAGCTTTGGACTTTGTCGCTAAGCGGTGTTGATCTTCCCTGCCGATCCAGCCACCACAAACGGCAATCGCTGCGCTGCGCGGATTCCGGTAAATACACCAGCATTCCGTCCGGCGTGCAATCGTAATGGGCAAGGCTGCTGATGGGGCTGACGACCACTTTTTCCGGCAACGTTGTGGCGGCTCCGGTAACCTCCAGACGGCGCAAATCGAAGGGCACAAGCTGCAATGCGCCGTGTTGCGTCACCAGCAAATGACCTGTTGTTACATAGCGCGCACGCGTGACATTTTTCAGCAGAATTTTCTTTTCGCCTGACGCCAATGAATACACCGCGATTTCAGACGAGTTGACACCACCGCCGTGCCAGATGGTAAACAATACAGCCTTGCCACCCGGCAACACTTCGGGCCAGAAATGCGCTCGTTCGCCGCGTTGCCAATCCAGCTTGGTTAACGGTTCGGCTTTGCCACCGGAGGCCGGAACTTGCCACAAGCCATCAAAAAAACGCGGCGCATACACAATCGGCCCCGCTTCGCTCCAACTCGCTCCGACGCCATCGCTTGCGCTTGCGCCGAGGGCTTGTGGTGTTCCGCCGCTCAGCGGAACTTTCTTGAGCTGCCCATTCGCACAAAACCCAACCCATTGACTATCGGGCGAGAAAAATGGGCAGAGCGCGCCTTCCGTACCCGCGAGCAGCGTGGATTTGTGTTGATCCAGAGCGCGCACGAACAACAGATTTTTGCCGTCGCGTCGTCCCACGTGAACAAAGTGTTTGCCGTCCGGTGCGAGCGCGAACGTTTGAAATGGATCAAGTTCCGGTGGGATTGGTTCTGACAAATCCAGCGACAAGCGCAGCACTCTGTCCGTGCCGGTCTGATTTCGCGTCCACCCCCAAACGGCCAGGAGGATTGCCGCCGCGCAGAGCATCAATGACAGTGCCACGATGCCGCGCCCGACCAACGGAGAAACGGGTTTCGGAATCAACGCCGTTGCCAGCGTGGACGATAATTCCGGCAGCGTTTGCGGCGCTTCGACGTTCGTTGTCACGGTCGGTTGGCTCATCGTCAGCTCATATCGTAGCGGAGCGATCAGCCGATAGCCCGTTTTCGGAATCGTCTCAATCATGCTTTGCGCTTTCGGATCGTCGGCGAGCACTTTGCGTAATTCGGAAATCGAACGCGACAACACTTGTTCGCTGACAAACACCTCGCCCCAAACCGCCGCCAGCAATTGATCGCGCGTGACAACTTGCGTGTGGTGTTCCGCCAGACACACCAAGACGCGCATGATCTTTGGCTCCATCTGAATCGTCTCGCCCGCGCGGGTGATGCGGTTCAGTTGTGGTTGAATGAAACACGATTCCAACCAAAATTCGCGCGTGAGGTCGAAGTCTTTGACAACGGGTTCGGGCATTCACAAATCCTTTGGGAAAAATCACCGAGAGTATAGCAGGTTGGCAACTGCTTGCCTGTCGGCTACTTAACCAAAACCTGACAACTCCCACAGAAAAAACTGAAGAAAACATCAAGCCATCCTCAAGCCGATGTACGCCGTCGTCGCGTATCAAGTTGCGGTCGAATCCAATCGAAATCGTACAATGCAATCGGAGAAAATTTTATGTCAAAAGCACCTTGGTTCATCATCGCCCTCGTTGTCGCGTTAACTTTGGCAACGACGCTGGCGCAAAAGCAATCCGCATCGTCTGCCGCCGAATGGCCTGCTTACGGGCGCGATGGCGGCGGCACGCGATTTTCACCGCTCGTACAAATCAATCGTGACAATGTGAAAAAGCTGCAACCCGCGTGGACGTATCGCACGGGCGATCTCTCGGATGGCAAAAACGCTCGTTCATCGAGCGCGTTTCAATGTACCCCGTTGATGGTGGATGGCACGCTATACGTTGTCACCTCTTTCAATCGCGTGATTGCGCTTGATCCGGCGACGGGGAAAGAGAAGTGGATTTATGATCCCCACATTGATCTCAAGCGCAGCTATCACAATCAACTTGTATCGCGCGGGCTGGCGTCGTGGCGCGATGCCCAAGGCAAACGTCGCCTTCTGATGGGGACGAACGATGCGCGCCTGATGGCGATTGATGCTGCAACCGGGAAGCTGTGCAAAGACTTCGGCATCAACGGACAAATCAATTTGGCGCACGGCGTGAACGTTTCCCCGCGCGATCCCGGCGAATATCAACTGACCTCGCCGCCTGCCGTGCTGAAAGATTTGGTGATCGTCGGTTCGGCGATTGGAGATAACGGTCGGGTGACCGCACCAAGTGGCGTCGTGCGGGCATTTGATGTCCGCACTGGCAAACTGCGCTGGGCGTGGGACCCGATTCCGCCCCGTTTCAAAAAGACTGCGACCAGCGAGGCGGGCTATCAACTCGGCACGGCTAATGTCTGGGCGGTGATTTCCGTAGACGAAGCGCGCGATCTCGTGTTTTTGCCGACAGGTAACACCAGCCCTGATTACTTCGGTGGCGTGCGCGCTGGGCTGGATTATTATTCCAGCTCGGTGGTTGCCTTGCGCGGCTCGACCGGCAAAGTCGTGTGGCATTTCCAAACCGTGCATCATGATTTGTGGGATTACGACATTCCTGCACAACCGGCGTTGATTACCGTCAAGCAAAACGGCAGAGACGTCCCGGCAGTCGCGGTCGCCACCAAAGTTGGTCACGTGTTCATCCTGCATCGAGAGACGGGCAAGCCGTTGTTTCCTGTCGAAGAGCGTCCCGTCCCGCAAAACGCTGTCTCCGGCGAAACGCCAGCCGCCACGCAACCGTTTCCCGTCAAACCGCGCCCGCTCGTCCCTCATTCGATCAAGCCGGAAGAGGCGTTTGGTTTGACCGAAGAAGACAAAAAAGCGTGCCGCGATGTTTTGAGCAAATATCGAATGGACGGAGTATTCACGCCTCCCAGCTTGCAAGGCACCTTGAATTATCCGGGCGCGCTCGGCGGCATGAATTGGTCGGGCGCGTCGTTTGATGCGCGCAATAACCTGCTCATCGCCAATACCAATCGTTTGCCATTTGCCATCACGCTGGTTCCGCGTGATGGATTGACGCCAGAACAGATCGCCAAACTGCGCACGAGTCCGATGACCGAACTCGCGCGACAGGAAGGCACGCCGTACTTGCTCAAGCGTGACCTCATATTGCGATTAGGCGCGCGGCTCTCGCCTTGCACGCCGCCACCGTGGGGGACGCTGGTTGCCATTGACTTGAAAACAGGCGAGGTAAAGTGGGAAGTACCGCTCGGCATCTCGCCTGAATTCGCCGATATTCCCGAAGCGAAGAACTGGGGTTCGCTGAATCTCGGCGGTTCCATTGTGACGGCAGGCGGGGTCGTTTTCATCGGGGCAGCGCGCGACAATATGTTGCGGGCATTTCATTCCGAAACGGGCGCGGAATTATGGAAAGGTGAATTGCCTGCGGACGGACAGGCGACGCCGATGACCTATCAATACAACGGCAAGCAATATGTCGTGATTGCGGCGGGCGGACACGGGCGATTGCCAAGCAAGCGTGGCGATCACGTCGTGGCGTTTGCGTTGCCGTAGGTTTTTGTTCGCCGCAGAGACATAAAGGGAGCACAGAGGTTGTTTCTGTATTCACGCCTCAGCGTGTTTGTTTGGTAGGCAAGACGCTGAGGTGTGAACCCTGAACGTCGTTCTCTATCGTCCCGCTTTTGGGAACTGCACATTCCGAATCCGAACACCCACCGTTCATCTGAACAGCGCCAGAGTTGCCCACAACACATGCCGCACAACAACTTAGCCATTCATTCTGTCGCGGCACAGCAATTGTTGGGTAAGAGACGATTTCTCTAAAAATTGGGAGGGACGTCTATGCTAATCCTGCTACAAGACCTGCGCTACGGCGTACGAATGTTACTGAAACAAAAAAGCGTGACCGTGATTGCGGTGCTTTCGCTCGCACTTGGCATCGGCGCGAACACGGCGCTATTCAGCATTGTGGATGCGATGCTCTTGAAAATGCTACCCGTAAAAGAACCGGAACGGCTGGTGCTGTTTCGTTCGATGGCTCCGCGCGAATTCAGCGTCGGAAGCTATAGCGGCAATTCCAATACTGATCCAGAAACAGGGCAGCGCCGGATGACTTCGTTTCCCTATCAAAGCTATCAACGCATGCGCGAACAGAACAGCGCGTTGTCCGACCTCTTTGCCTTCGGCGGTGTAGGGCTGAACGTCAGCGCCGACGGGCAAGCCGAGGTGGCCTCTGGGCAAGCGGTGTCCGGCAATTATTATGCAGGGCTTGGTGTACAGGCGTTGCGCGGTCGGGTTTTCACCGATGACGATGACAAGGCGTCCGCGAATCCTGTCGCCGTCATCAGCTATCGGTATTGGCAGCAACGCTTCGGCGGCAGCGAAACAGCGATTGGCAAGCAGATCAATTTGAACAACATCGCGTTCACGATCATTGGTGTGACGCCGCCCGGTTTTGACGGCACGATGCAGGCCGGTTCGACACAGGATGTCACGATCCCGCTGGCGTGGGAACCGCAGCTTTACCCTGACCGCGAACGCTCGAATCTGCATGGCGCAGGCACTTGGTGGTTGTTGCTGATGGGGCGCTTGAAGCCCGGCGCAACGGCAGAGCAGGCGCGCGCGCAATTGGAAAATGCATTTCATCAATCGGTCGTCGAACATCGCACCGCCCGACAGGCGCAGGCACAGGCTACAGGCGGCAACGCGATCAACACGCTCGACCCGAAATTTTATCCGCGCCTGTTTCTCGATCCGGGCGGACAAGGCGAAATGAATACGCGGCAATATTACGCGCCGTCGTTGTACCTGTTGCTTGGCGTGGTTGGCATGGTGTTGCTGATTGCCTGTGCGAACGTCGCGAATTTGTTGTTATCGCGTGCGTCTGCGCGGCAAAAAGAAATCAGCGTGCGATTGGCGTTGGGCGCGAGTCGCTGGCGCTTGATTCGGCAGTTGTTGACCGAAAGCGTGTTGCTGTCGTTAGTGGGTGGTGTGCTCGGCGTAGTGTTTGCGTTGTGGATCAAAGATGGCTTGCTGGCAGTGGGCGATTGGGGGCCGAAAGCGCTGGAGCCGAAACTGGATTGGCGCGTGCTGGGCTTCACGATGGCCTTGTCGTTATTGACCGGAATCATCTTTGGACTCGCTCCGGCGTGGCGCGCAACGCGGGTGGATTTGACGCCGACGCTGAAGGACAGCGGGCGCGGTTCGAGTGCGGCGACTCGTTCCTTGTTGAGCCGTGGCCTGGTCGTGTTGCAGGTTGCCTTGTCGTTGTTGCTCGTGGTCGGCGCGGGGCTGTTTGTTCGTACGCTGCTCAATTTGCAACAAGTCGAGCCGGGATTTAATGCGAAAAATCTGCTGCTGTTCAATATTCAGCCGGGCTTGATTGGATACAAAGACGAAAAGCTCATCCAGCTTTACGAACGCACCACCGAACGGTTGGGCGCTGTGCCCGGCGTGCAAACCGTCACGTTTTCGCGGATGGCATTGCTGGCGCAGGGTTCGAGTTCGCGCGGTGTGTTTCTCCGTGATGCCTTGAATGCTCTGCCCGATTCTGAAGGGCGCATCAAGCCTAGTGGCGATGGCTATATTCATCAGGTGCGCGAAAACTTTCTGGAAGCGATGGAAATTCCGTTGCTGGCTGGACGTACACTAAAATCATCTGACGATGCAAATGCGCCGCGCGTCGCAGTAGTCAATGAGACCTTCGCTAAGAAATATTTCCCCAACGAAAACCCGGTCGGCAAACGCTTTACCTTCGATCCGAAAAAGCCGGATGAAGTCGAAATCATTGGCTTGGCCAAAGATGCAAAATACACGCGCCAACGCGACGAGATTCCGCCGACAGCCTATACCTCCTGGCGACAGGAACTGCGTGGCATGGGCTTCGCCACGATGGAAGTGCGCACCGCGGGCGATCCCAACAACATGATCGCAGCGGTGCGGCAAGCGATGCGTGAAGTCGAAGCCAATCTGCCGCTCGCCAACGTCCGAACCCAGATTGAACAAGCCGACACAACGCTGCGGATGGAACGGCTGTTTGCGAAGCTGGTCACGTTATTCGGCTTGCTCGCACAACAACTCGCCGCCATCGGGTTGTTTGGTGTGCTGGCCTATGCTGTCAGCCAACGCACGCATGAAATCGGCATTCGCATGGCGCTCGGCGCTTCGCAAAGCGACGTGCTGAAAATGGTCGTTAAGCAAGGCATGGTGTTATCCCTGATCGGCGTTGTGCTGGGCTTGGCGGGCGCATACGTGCTGACAAAATATCTGGAAAGCTGGATGCAATTGTCCAGGATGTTGTATGGCATCAAGCCGTCTGATCCGATGACCTACGGCGTGATCGCTGTGTTGCTGACGGTCGTTGCGTTGATTGCGTGTTACATCCCGGCGCGGCGCGCGACGAAAGTGGACCCGATGATTGCGTTACGTTGCGAGTAGACGGTAGACAGTAGACGGTAGACAGTAGCCTTCGGTTTTCTACTACCGTCTACTGTCTACCGCCTACTACAGCAAAACCTGAGTTTCTTGATAGAGATGTAGCGCGATTTGCTAAATCGCTAGATTTGTTCCTGAACGCACGCGATTTGGCAAATCGCGCCACTATAAAAGAACTTACTTTTTGCTGTACTACGGTCTACCGTCTACGGTCTACCGTCTACTTTTCAGGAGAACTTATGCAAACACTTTTCCAAGACCTGCGCTACGGCGCACGAATGTTACTGAAACAACCCGGCTTCACCCTGATTGCCATTGTCACGCTGGCACTGGGCATCGGCGCAAACACCGCGATTTTCAGCGTTGTGAATGGCGTGTTGCTCAAACCCTTGCCGTACCGCGCACCGGAGCAGTTGATTCGCGTGTTTGAAACCAGCCAGACGCAGCCCAAGTTCCCCATGGCGCAGGGCAACTTTCAGGATTACCGCGCGCAAAACTCTACGCTCGCGGGGCTTGCGCTGTACACGCGACGCGATCAGGAATTGTCGCAGGATGGGAAGCCAGAGCAGTTAGCGGCGCTGGGCATCACTGCCGGGTACTTTGAAGTGCTGGGTGTCCAGCCGCTGCTGGGACGCGAGTTTCGCCGCGAAGATGAATTGCCGGAAAGCAGTCCGGGCGTCATTCTCAGCCACGCGCTGTGGCAACGCCGGTTCAATAGCGATGCGGGCATCATCGGCAAAACGGTGATCTTGTCGGGGCGACAATTCACCATCATCGGCGTGATGCCAGCGGGCGTACAGCACGTCGGTGGCGATTACCGCTCGATGCCACACGGCGAAACGGTGGACGTGTGGGGGCCGCTGCAAATGCCCGCACAAGCCGGACGCGGCGGGCATTTTTGCAACGCTATCGGACGGCTGAAACCGGGCGTTTCGGTGGCGCAGGCGCAGGCCGATTTGAATGTGATTGCGGAGCGCAACGCCCAGCAATTCCCCAACACGAATCGGCCCTGGCGCGTTACGGTCAAATCGCTGCACGAAGAAATTGTCGGGCGTTCGCAAACGATGTTGTTGGTCTTGCTGGGCGCGGTGTTCTTCGTGTTGCTGATCGCGTGCGTCAACGTAGCGAACCTGTTGCTGGCGCGGGCGACCGTGCGTGAACGCGAAATCGCCGTGCGCACGGCGGTCGGGGCAGGACGTGGACGCATCGTGCGGCAATTGCTGACGGAAAGTGTGTTGCTTGCCTTGCTGAGCAGTGGCGTAGGCATTTTGCTGGCGCAATGGGCGCTTGCTGGACTCAGTACGTTAGGGCCGGAACAATTGCCACGATTGCAGGCCGTCAGCATTGATGGACGAATTCTGCTCTTCACCTTGGGGCTGACGATTGTGACAGGCATCCTGTTTGGCCTCGCGCCTGCGCTCCAAGCCGGGAACGTGAATCTGAACGAACTGCTGAAAGAAGGCGGGCGCAGCGGCGTCGGTCAGCGGCAACGTCGTTTGCGCGATGGATTGGTCGTCGTCGAAGTCGCATTGGCGTTGGTGTTACTCGTTGGTGCAGGCTTGCTCATCCGCAGTTTCTGGAAGCTGCAAGGAGCCGATCCGGGCTTCAATCCAGAGCGTGTCTTGACGGCCAGTCTGTCGCTACCCAATACGCGGTACGCCGATGCGCCGAAGGTCGTGGCCTTTCAGCAACAATTGCTCGAACGAGTGACAGCGTTGCCCGGCGTGCAATCCGCTGGATTCACGTCTGACCTGCCGTGGACGGGATACGACGAAAATGCCGGGTTCAATATCGAAGGTAAAACTTTCCCGCCGAACGATGGGCCGGGCGGGCGCTATCATTACGTCTCGCCCGATTATTTCCGCACCATCGGCGTGCCGCTGATTGCTGGACGGTTTACCAACAACACCGATGGGCAAGATGCGCCGCGCGCCATCCTGATTAACAAGGCGATGGCCGAACTGTATTGGCCGGGCGAAAGCGCCGTTGGCAAACGCATCACCTTCAACAATCAGCCCAAAAGCGATAAAGACTGGTTCAATGTGGCAGGCGTCGTGGGTGACGTAAAAGACTTCCCGCATTCGGCTGCCGCTGTGCCCGCTTTTTATTGGGCAATGGCGCAGCAAACCACGCGGCAAATGATCCTCGCCGTGCGCACCACCGCCGATCCGCTCAGCTTGGTCGAAGCCATTCGCAACGAAGTCCGCGCGCTCGATAAAGATTTGCCGCTGTCCGAAATCAAACCGCTCGAAACCGTTGCCGCAACCGCGCTCGCCAGTCAACGCTTCACGCTCTGGCTGGTCGGCTTTTTTGCAGGCACTGCGTTGCTGCTGGCGGCGCTCGGCATCTACAGCGTGCTTTCCTATCTCGTCGCGCAACGCACACAAGAAATCGGTGTGCGGATGGCACTAGGCGCGCAGTTCGGCGATGTTCTGAAGCTCGTTATTCGCCAGGGCATGTCGTTGGTTTTGATCGGCGTCACCTTTGGTTTGGTCGCGGCGTTCGCCCTGACGCGGCTGATGAAAGGCTTGTTGTATCAGGTCAGCGCGACTGACCCACTGACCTTTGTTGCCATTGGCTTGTTGTTGATGCTCGTGGCGCTTATCGCCTGCTGGCTTCCGGCGCGGCGCGCGACGACGGTGGATCCGATGATTGCGTTACGTTGTGAGTAGACGGTGGTCAGTAGACGGTAGTCAGTAGACGGTAGTCAGTAGACGGTAGTCAGTAGCCTTCGGTTTTCTACTACCGTCTACTGTCTACCGCCTACCGTCTACTCTTGAGGAGAACTTATGCAAACCCTACTACAAGACCTGCGCTACGGCGCGCGAATGTTGCTCAAACAACCGGGCTTCACGTTGATTGCGATTGTCACGTTAGCACTTGGCATTGGCGCGAACACCGCGATTTTTAGTGTTGTGAATGCAGTGTTGCTCGAACCGCTGCCGTACAAAGATGCGGACAATCTGGTAATGGTGTGGGAGAACCAAAAACGGCGCGGGCCGGATCAGCGCAACGTGGTGAATCCGGCAAACTTCATGGATTGGAAAGAACAAAACAATGTCTTCAGCGAGATGGCCGCGTTCATTGATGTCAGCACGATTCTGACGAACGATGGCGAGCCGGAAGAATTGCCTGCACAATTGGCGTCGCCGAATTTGTTCGCGCTGCTCGGCGTCGAAGCGATTCGCGGACGTGCGCTGAATGCGGACGATGGCAAACCGGACGCGCCGCGCGTGGTCGTGTTGAGTTACGGTTTGTGGCAACGGCGCTTTGGCGGCGATCCGAACATCATCGGGCGCAAACTGATTCTCAATCGCAATGAAAACACTGTCGTCGGCGTGATGCCTGCGGGGTTCCAATGGCACATTCGCCAGAATTCATTGAGCGGCAGAGTCGCGGACGTTTGGACGCCGTATGTCATCACGAATGAAATGCGGCGGCGCGGCGGACGGTTTCTATCAACTGTGGCACGGCTCAAACCGGGTGTGACATTTGAGCAGGCGAAAGCGGAAATGACTGGGCTGGGTGCGCGAATGGAACAACAGTTCAAAGAAAACGCGAATTGGGGCGTCAACGTCGTGCCGCTGCGCACACAGCTTGTCGGCGAGATTCGTTTGGCGCTGTGGATATTGCTCGGCGCGGTCGCGTTCGTGTTGTTGATTGCGTGCGCGAACGTAGCGAATTTATTGCTCGCGCGCGCTTCCGCACGGCAAAAAGAAATTGCCGTGCGCGCCGCATTGGGCGCAAGTCGCGGAACCATCGTGCGGCAATTGTTGACCGAAAGCGTATTGCTCTCCGTGCTGGGCGGACTGGCCGGACTCGTGCTGGCGTGGTGGGGAACGGAAACCTTGATTCGTTTGAGTCCGCCGGAACTCGCCGATTTGCAAGCCGTCAAAATCAGCGCGCCTGTACTGTTGTTCACGTTTGGCGTCGCAATGCTGACGGGCATCATTTTCGGCCTCGTCCCCGCGTTTGAAGCCGCGCGTGTGGATTTGAATGAAACGCTGAAAGAAGGTGGCAAGAACCCCGGCAGCACATCGCGCAGTCATCGCTTGCGCAATGTCTTCGTCGTCGCCGAAGTTGCGTTGGCATTGGTGCTGTTGATCGGCGCGGGCTTGTTGATTCGCAGCTTCGCACGTTTGCAAGCGGTTGATCCCGGCTTCAATGCGAGCAACCTGTTGACGATGCGCGTTTCGTTGCCGGGGCGCAAATATGATAACGATGAAAAGCGATTGACGTTCTTTCGCCAGGCATTAGAGCGGATGCAAACGCTGCCCGGTGTTGAATCTGTCGGCGCGGTCAGCTTTTTGCCGTTCGCCGGGCCGGGCGCAGGCACCGGCGTTGAAGTGGAAGGCCGTCCGAAATTGCCGCCGGGACAAGGATTGACGACAGGCGTCGTGGTGACTGATTTGAATTACTTCCGCACGATGCAAATTCCGCTCAAGCGCGGGCGTTTGTATACCGAACAGGAAGCGACCGAAATGCGTCACGTTGTCGTCATCAACGAAGCGTTTGCCAACAAACATTTCCCGAACGAAGAACCGCTTGGCAAACGCGTGACGATTGCGATGAAAAACGAAAACCTTCCGTGCGAAATCATTGGCATCGTCGCTGACTCGAAATTTACAACGCTCGACAGCCCCGTCGAACCGATGTCGTATTGGCCGCATCCTGAACTGGCTTATTCCGGGATGACGCTGGTGCTGCGCACAAAAGGCGACGCCGCGAGTATGGCCAACCCGGCGCGTGAAGCGATTCGCGCGCTTGACAGCGAACAACCCGTGTCCGACGTGCGCACGATGGAAAGTTTGCTGGCAAAATCGGTGAGCCGCGCACGCTTCAATACACTCTTGCTGGCGGTCTTCGCGCTCGTCGCCTTGTTGCTCGCGGGCGTCGGCATTTACGGCGTGATGGCTTATTCCGTATCGCAACGCACGCACGAACTCGGCATTCGGATGGCGCTTGGTGCGCGGCAAAACGATGTGCTCCAACTCGTGTTGCGACAAGGCATGAAGCTGTCATTGCTCGGCGTGGCGATTGGCTTGGGCGCAGCGTTTGGCCTGACGCGCTTGCTGACGACATTGTTGTTCGGCGTGCAGGCAACTGACCCGGTGACGTTCGCAGGAATCGCACTGTTGCTGACGGGCATTGCCTTGCTGGCGTGTTATCTGCCCGCACGACGCGCGACGAAGGTTGATCCGATGATTGCGTTACGTTGTGAGTAGACGGTAGTCAGTAGACGGTAGTCAGTAGACGGTAGTCAGTAGCCTTCGGTTTTCTACTACCGTCTACTGTCTACCGCCTACCGTCTACTCTTGAGGAGAACTTATGCAAACCCTACTACAAGACCTGCGCTACGGCGCGCGAATGTTATTCAAGCAACCGGGCTTCACTTTGATTGCCGTGTTGACGCTGGCGCTGGGCATCGGCGCGAACACAGCGATTTTCAGTGTCATCAATTCCGTCTTACTGAAGGCGCTGCCATATCCGAATCCTGAGCAGGTTGTCAGCGTTTGGGAAACCGTGCCGAATGGTTCGCGCAATGGCGTGTCAGCAGGCTCGTACAAAGATTGGCGCGCCAACAGCAACCAGTTTGCGCACCTCGCCTTGCTCACAGTCATTCGTAGCAATCTGACGGGCGGTGGCGTGCCAGAGCATTTAGAAGGTTTGCAAGTCACGACGGAATATCTGTCGGTGCTGGGGCTGCAACCGCTGCTGGGACGAGGCTTCCTGCCCGGCGAAGATGCGAAGGGCGGCAACAATCAAGTCGTGTTGCTGGCGCATGCGCTCTGGCAACGCCGCTTCGGCGCTGACCCGAAAATCATCGGGCAAACAGTTACGCTGAATCAGTTGTCGTACACGGTCATCGGCGTATTGCCGCCGAATGCCTTGGCGCGCGCCGAGCAGTCATTTCTGATCCCGTTCATCGTGGATGTGGATTCGGACACGGTGCGCTGGAATCGCGGCTATCACTGTTGCGGCGTGATTGGGCGGCTGGCGGCGGGCGTGACGCCGACACAGGCGCAAGCCGAACTGCGCGGCATCAAGCAACAACTCAATGCCGAATATCCGAACTACAAAAAAGACTGGAGCATGGAGGTCACATCGCTGCAAAAGGATATGACCGGCGATATGCGTCCGACGCTGCTGGTGTTGCTGGCGACCGTCGGGTTGGTGTTGCTGATTGCCTGCGCGAATGTTTCCAACCTGCTGCTGGCACGCGGCAACGCCCGCGCACGTGAGATGGCGATTCGCAGCGCGATGGGCGCAAGCAGCATTCGCATTGTGCGGCAATTGCTGATCGAAAGTTTGATGCTCGCCTTGCTCGGTTGCGGATTGGGATTATTGATCGCCGCGTTTGGCGTCGAATTGTTGGCGAGTTTGCTGACCGGGATGGTTCCGCAACTTCTGAAGCCGGAATTAGACCAAACGGTGCTGGTGTTTTCGATTGCGACGGCGTGCGGCTGTGGTTTGATGTTCGGCTTGTGGCCTGCGTTGCGTGCCAGCCGCCCCGACTTGAGCTACGTGCTGAAAGAATCCGAACGCGGCGCACACTCCGTCGCGCGGCGGCGTTCGCAATCGGCTTTGATTATCGCGGAATTCGCCTTCACGTTGGTGTTGTTGATCGGGGCGGGTTTGTTCCTGCGCAGTTTCGTGCGCTTGTTGCAAACGGACACGGGCTTCAAGCCGCAACAAGCAATGGCCTTTGATCTCTCGTTCGCCAAATCGAAATACCCACAAGCCGAGGAACAAACGCGCTTCCTGCAAGAATTGAATGAGCGCCTTGCCGCCTTGCCCGGTGTCACAGCCGTCGGCGGGATCACCAATTTGCCGCTGAGCAATCGTGACAACGGTAATCCGCTGCAGCGTGTCGGCAAGCCTGACAATCCGTATGTCGTAGGCGATATGTTCGTCAGCGGCGATTACTTTGCCGCGATGGGCATTCAGCTTCAGCGAGGCCGCGTCATTACGGCAGCCGACAATCAACCCAATGCGCCGCGCGTGCTGGTGATTGATGCGACCGTCGCGCAAGCCTTGTTCCCCAACGAAGACCCGCTCGGTCAACAAATCAGCTTGCGTGGCAACCCCTGGGAGGTCGTCGGCGTCGTCGCTCCGGTGCGACATCAGGCCATCAACCTGAATCCTCGCCCGCGTGTGTACGGCGCGCGTATGCAGGCATCGTACCCGATTTCCAGTATGGTGGTGCGCTCCGCCTTGCCGCCCGCGACGTTAATGGAAACCGTGCGCAAGACGATTCTCGCCACCGATCCCGATCAGCCGATAGCGAACGTGCGCACGCTGGAAGAAGCCGTCAACGCTTCGCTGTCGCAACAACGCGCGACCCTGATTTTATTGGGACTGTTCGCCTTCGTCGCTATCAGTCTGGCTTGTATCGGCATCTACGGCGTGATGTCGTACGCTGTCAGCCAACGTGCGCGCGAGCTTGGCATTCGCACGGCGCTCGGCGCTTCGAGCGGCGACATCATGCGGTTGGTATTGCGCAGCGGCATGAAACTCTCTGTGCTCGGCATCGGCGTCGGTTTCGTGGCCGCGTTCCTGCTGGCGCGATTGGTCGAGAAATTGTTGTTCGAGGTCAAAAGCTATGACCCGTTGGTGTTCCTCGGTTCAGTCGTGCTACTCGCCATCGTCGCGGCGCTGTCCATTTCCGTTCCCGCACGGCGGGCGACGAAGGTTGATCCGATGATTGCGCTGCGATATGAATGACCTGCGCGTTTTCCTTTTGACGAAAGACAAACTTATGAAGCCTTTTCTGACTTTGGCCCTGCTCTGCAGTTTTTGCATTTCTGTCGCTGCACAAAACAATCTTTCCGGCGCGTGGATTTTGACGGAACAGTTTCCCACCGAAACCCACACCCACCGCATGACGTTGGAATTCAATGGCGACAAACTTACGGGACAATCCGGCGTAGACAAAATCGAAGGCACTTTCATCAATGGCGCAATCACGATGAATTGGCTATCTCCGAATGGGCAAGTGAGTTCGACCTTCACGGGAAAAGTAGAAGGCGAAACGCTCAAAGGCGAAGGCCAATACCTCGGCATCAAGTTCCAATGGAGCGCACGGCGTCCTGCGACCAAACCCGCTGCACCTCGCACGCACACGTTCATACCAACCGAATTTCATCGCACGTTTTCCTACGCGATTCCGCCTGCCATGCGTATCTTTCCCGGCGACACCGTCAAAACCACCAGCATAGACGCGGGCGGCAATGATGAAAATTCCGTGCGCCGCTCAATGGGCGGCAATCCCTTGACTGGCCCGTTTTTTATCGAAGGCGCATTGCCGGGCGATACGCTCGTTATCAAGTTGAATCGCATCCGCACCAATCGGGATTGGGCGATGAGCGGGCAATCCGTCGTCGGCAACGCGCTCGCGCCGGGTTATTTGATGAATCTGAAACGCGCGCAGAATTTCAGCAGCCGTTGGAAGATTGATGCGACAAAAGGCATCGCGTTTCTGGAAAACCCCACTGATCCCTTGAAGAGCTTTACCGTTCCATTGCAGCCGATGCTCGGTTGTGTCGGCGTCGCCCCGCCAGGCCGCGATGTCGTCCGCACTGGCGATTCCGGCGTCTTCGGCGGCAATATGGATTACAACCAATTGCGCGAAGGCACGACCGTGTATTTGCCCGTATTTCAGGACGGAGCCTTGTTGTTTATGGGCGACGGCCACGCGGCACAAGGCGATGGCGAATTGACGGGCGACGCGCTGGAAACTTCGATGGAGTTTGAATTCACCGTAGACGTAATCCCCGAAAAATCCATCGGCGGCCCGCGCGCAGAAAACAACGATTATGTAATGGCCATTGGCATCGGCGGCTCACTCGATCAAGCTTTGCAACGCGCAACAACCGACATGGCGCGTTGGTTGGAGAACGATTACAAGCTGAATTCAACGGAGGCGGCAATGGTGATGGGCTTTGCGGTGAAATATGACGTGGCGGATTTGGTGGGGACACAGGTCAGTATTGTGGCGAAGATACCGAAAACGGTGTTGGCGCAATTGAAGCGATAGTTTTTACTAAGAAGGGGTTATCGATAACTTTCTTCAAGCTTGTATGTAAGACGTCTAGCAGCGGGCCACCCTGCTTAGATGTAAATGTTCAGGATTTTCCTGATTCTGACCGGTCGAAAATGATCCTAGAACCGAACACGTAGCTTGATACCATTAAAACTATCCGTATCAGCAAGAACTCTTCACTGACCATCACGAATTGCAGGTCGGAGATTTACTGGAATACCAAGATGAGAAGTCAGCCACGTAACACGGCCTCGGCACAATTCGGCAAGCATTAGTGAAGGAAGGCATGTTAATTGTAAGTGCAGCGACAAAAAACTTCAGGCCACGATATTGAAGCGTTGAATCTGAGCTGGCCGGAAAGTCATTCCTCATTCCGCCATTCCGCCAGTTTCCGCCGCACCTTTTCTGCGTTGGGGGCTTCAGTCTCTAAGTAAATCTTGAGAGCGATTTCCGCATTAGCAAGAGCCTCTTCACGGTTGCCGAGTTTGTCCAGGCTTAGACTACGATTCCACCAAGCAGTGGCTTCGCCGTTGAGGTCTCCCAGCGTTTGGAACACGGGAATAGTCTGGTCATAGAACTCAATGGATTTGTCTGGGTGGCCTAATAGGAAATAGGTGCTTCCAAGGTTTCCCATTGCCTGATTTTCCCCTCTCAGGTCACCAATCTCTTGAAACACTCGCAACCCTTCAGCGTAGAATTTTATTGCAGAATCATATTCATCAAGTTCACGGTAGGCATTGCCAAGGTTACAGAGCGCAATCCCTTCTCCTCTGTAATCAGCGACCTGTCTTGCAATTGCAAGGCGAGGCTCGTAATAAGAAATTGCCTTTTCTGGCTCACCTGACATGAGGTAGATTGAACCAAGATTAGCAAGTGTTTTTCCCTCACCTTTTAGGTCACCATCCTCGCGTGCCAATACAAGCCGCTGTTCGTAGCAATCTATAGCATTCAAAAATTCACTATTCTCTTTGTACGAGATGCCGAGATTGTTCAGCAAGAAGCCTTCGTCACTTCGTGCATGTAAATGCTTGGCAGCTGCCAGAGCAGCTGTTAACCAAAGGATACGTTTTCGTGGATGCAATCGTAATTGAATCACAAAAGCCCCGCTATTCGCATAATCAATACACAACTGAGCAGCTTGCCTACTTTGCTTACGATGTAAGGCCGCCCACCTCTGTCCGAGCAGAATGTTTTCGTCCTCTTGATCGTATATGTTCAATCCTTGGGTGACCGCTGAGTGGCCTTGTCTGTAAAGTTTCCCTGCTTTGCCCAGCACCGCGCAATAATGCGTCGCGTGTCGTAAGCTGAAAAGGGCGCGTTCGGTGTCGTTCAGGCATTCACGGGCAAATTCGCGCGCCAGATCGTGCAGGTGATAGCGTTGTTTCTGATCATCGAATTCCACTAGGCTGAATTTGATAAGTTCGCTCAACACGTCGCAAGCATCGTCGGCTTCGATGTCCCAGACTGCTGCGGTGGCAGCCTCGTCAAATGTGGCCGGAAATACTGACAAGACGCGCCAGCGTTCCTTTTGCGCCTCGCTCAGCAATTCGTAACTCAGCCGCAGCGAAGCCGCGATGCCATCAAGCGTCTGCAATCGTTGCGCTACGAGTCGTTCGACATAGCGGGCGACAGTCAGATTCGGTGTTTCGGCGATGGCGCTGGCGGCGAGGGTGAGTGCGAAGGGCAGGTCGCCGCACAGTTCCGCAATTCGGTCGGCAATCTCACCGATGCGCGCGGCGAGCTTGCACAACAACGCAATGGATTGGTCGCGGGGCAAGACCTTCAATGCTTTTGTATGCAACCAGGGCAAGGCGAATTGTTGCCGCGAAGTTACGATCATCACGCAGCCTTCCGGTGGTTGCAGGGGTTCAATTTGCGCCTTATCGCGGGCGTTGTCCCACAGCAGAAGCGCCTTTTTCTCGTGCAGCACAGAACGATATTTCGCGGTCAACAACGCCTCGTCATCGGGCAATTTCGCTTCGAGATCATAGGAACGGATGACGTGTGCCATCGCCTGCGCGGGCGTGAGCGGATTTGTGACGCCCTGCAAATCCAGAAAGAATTGCGCGTCCGAGTATTTTGCTTTCAACCGATTCGCCAGCACCAACGCAAGCGCCGTCTTGCCAACGCCACCCTGTCCTTGGACGCTGGCCGAAATCGTGATGCTGCTGTGTTCGATCTGGGCCAGCAATTCCTTGATTTCGTTATCGCGTCCGATGAGTTCAGACGCAGCAGGAAGTTGATGAATTGGATTAAATGTCGGCTGGATGTGTTCTTTTAGTTTTTGAATGCCCAGATCGAATTTATCTGCAAGCCGTGTTTCGGTTTCCGTAAGTTTCTGAGTAACTATGAATGTTTGTTCGTTGAGTAATTCGCGGAGTTCAGTCTGCAATCCTGCCAGTAAGCTTTCACTAACGGCTGCGCCGTCAAATGGTTTGAGCTGCTCTTTGTCAGACTGTAGCGATAATCCTGCGACCAGCTTTCCTAGCACGATAGCTTGCACTTTGCCATCTCTTTTGAAAATGGTCTGAAAGCAACCGCAAAACAGATCGAACCAATGTGTGCGGATAACCGCAGCTAAACCTTCTGGTAAATCGGGCTTGAGTTGTTCCAGATCGGCCAACACTTTTTCAATTAACGATTCGCGCAGATTTGGCAATTGTCCTTCTCCTTCAGGTGGCCGTAGGAGTAAGACGTACCGTTCGCGCATAGCTGCCAATTCAGGCTCTGTATTCAGCTTGGTGACAAAGTCAGGCTCTTCGGAATGGGCCAGCATCTCAGTCACGCGTAGTAGCGCCGCTTCGAGCCATTGCCGCGCTGCTTCACTGGTTTTGCCCAGATTCGGATGCACACGTAAACGTCGCACGACATCTGTTGCCCAGTTGGGTAAGACTTCCCAGCGCACCAATCCTGCTGTGTCATATCCCATCTGCCCATAATGAAAGATCATCGTTTGCAGACAGGCTTGCAGATAAGCGCGATAGATGGCCTGTTCCAGATCGTAATTGCTGTCCGGGTGATATTGACTAAGATTGGCACGGATTTTCTCGTAACTAAGCACTAAAGCGGAATCAGTACGGCCCCCGGCAACTTCACCCGCGATAGTTCCAGCAACCGTAGTGATCCCTGTCCAGATCGCTGAGGCAGTGAAATAAGAAGAAAAAGAAAAAGGATCCATAAACACTCCAGCAAGAGGAACTGCTGAACTTGAACCTAACAATGCAAATACTTATACCAGAGGCGGAGATGCCTGACACGACGATGTTTATATCATTGAGAGGTTGCCTTTCCACTTGGCCTGCCTTTTGGGTTATGTACCAGTTAATTGCCAGACTCTCGGTCAAGATTATTGGCCCGTTCAGGTGCTATGCGAATTTCGTGAGTGTGCGCTGACATCTGGGCGCATCATCGGAACACAAGATCGCCTGATTTCCTTTCTGCAACGACACGCAGCAATCCAATCAATCCAAACAACACGAACGGAACTGTATTGATTACGGGGCCGAGCCAAGATTGCCACGGGCCGCGCACATCGAACCAGTGCGCGAGTGCGAGTAAGCCCCAGAACGTTGTCATCGCCCAATGATACGGCTTGCTTTGCTCGTAGCGTGCAATGGCCCAGAGCGACATCAGCCCGGCAAAGACGAGCAATGCGCTGAACTCTTGGAGCAGATGGAACGCCTGCAAATTGCCGTGGGCTTCATTGACGATGATGTTCTGAACGGCTTCGGGCAGGAGGTTGGTGCGGAGTGCGAGGACGCTCAGCCCTGCGGCTAAGAAGAGAACGCCAAACAAACCATAGACGAATTGGATGAGAACTTTGATCTTCATAGAGACTTCTTTCCTGGGCAATTGCCTTCTCAACATTACTGATTGTGCGGGTTCTGCGTGGTTCTGGCAATGTGCAATAGTACGATTCTGGGATTGCTGCTTCCCAGAAATGAACACTACGTCTTTCCTCTCTTGTGAGCACTCTGCGGTCAACCTCAACAATAACAACAGTTATTTCCATCCGCCGCTTGGCACGGCATTTGGTCTGTGCCTGAAAGGGGAAGTTTCATCCCCGCAAGAGAAGCCAGACGAAAACTACGAGGAAGACTATGAATACGCTGAGGCAAAGGCTGCGTGATGCCGCCCGAATCTTCTGGGGAAACTTCGGTTTCACCTTACTTGCCATCATCGCGCTGACCGGATGGCTTGCTTCGCCTTCGCTCGGCCAATCGCACGAGGTCAAAGCGGAATTATTCGGCGGGGGTGTGCTCTCAGTCGGGGAAGTCTATCGTGGGAGTTTTATGCCGGACGGGCGCACGTTGTACTTCTTCAAGAAAGTGACGCCGGAACAGGAAGACTATCGCATCTTTGTTTCGCATTTGCGCGAGGGCAAATGGAGCGAACCGGAGCGGGTGATGCTCGGCGGTGATTATTCTGATTTGTATCCGGCGATCTCGAAAGATGGCAAGCGGATGGTGTTTTCTTCGTATCGGCCTGCGCCGGGCGATACGTCGCCGAAGCCGAATGCGCATCTTTGGTACGTGGATCGGCAAGGCAACGGTTGGGGCGAACCAGTGTTTATGGCGGCGGCGAACAAGCTGGGGCATTACCATTCGTGGGTGGAGTTCGGCCCTGATAAAGCGATTTACTTTCGGCGCACGACACCGGATTGGAGCGCCAACGAGACGATGATGACGCGCTGGAATGGAAAAGAATTTGCGCCGCCTGTGCCGTATGCCGAGGCACAACGCTGGAAGAATTGGCGCAGCGATGTGCGCGTAGCCGGAGCTTCGCCGGGGCCGGATGGCAAGGTGTTGTTTTTGGATGTGGCGACACGCAATCCGAAGACAGGGCGCGGCGCTTCCGACATTTGGGTGTCTTTCAAACGAGGCAACGATTGGTCGGAGCCGAAGCCTCTCGGAGCGGGGATCAATTCAGATGGCTATGATGTGTTTCCGTTCTTTTCGCCCGATGGAAAAGAACTGTATTTTGTGCGCGATTTCGCCGCGTTTTACCGCGTTCGGTTGCAGGACGCGCTGAAGACGGCTCAATAAATGGGAGAGAAAACTATGAAGACGCTCTGGCAAGATCTGCGCTACGGCGCGCGAATGTTAGTGAGAAAACCTGGTGTGACGATCATTGCGATTCTTGCGCTCGCGCTCGGCATTGGCGCAAACACCGCGATTTTCAGCGTGGTGCATGCCTTGCTGCTCAAGCCGTTTCCGTTCCCTGAACTCGAACGCGTTGTCGCTGTGTGGGACGAATCGCCGCGCAATCCGCACAACGAAGTGACCATCGGCAATTATCTGGATTGGCAGGCGCAGAGCCAGTCGTTTGAGCATCTGGCGCTCTATCGTTGGTGGGGCGTCAACATCACGGGAATAGACAATCCTGAGCGGGTGCAAGGCTTCCTCGTCACCGCGAATATGCTGGACGCGCTCGGCATGCAACCGATGATGGGGCGCAATTTCAAAGCTGAAGAAAACGAGCCGGGCAAAGACACGACGGTGATTTTGTCGCACGGTTTGTGGCAACGCCGCTTTGCCAGCGATCCCAGCATTGTGGGCAAAACGATTCAATTAAACGGCAACGCGCGCACTGTGATTGGCGTGATGCCTGCGGAGTTCAATTATCCGCGCGGGATGGAATTGATGGCTCCCATCGCGTTCACGCCGGAGATGCGAACCAATCGCGGCAATCACTCTTATCTGGTGGTCGGACGCTTGAAATCCGGCGTGTCTGTCGCGCAGGCACAAACCGAAATGACGGGCATCGCGGCACGTTTGGCACAACAATATCCTGACCAGAATACGGGACTGAGCGCGGGTGTCTATCCGTTGTTGGCGGACACGGTTCGGTCATATCGCATCGCGTTGATCGCGTTGATGTGCGCGGTCGGGTTTGTGTTGTTGATTGCGTGCGCGAACGTGGCGAATTTATTGCTGGCGCGCGCCTCCGAACGTAGCCGCGAGATGGCGATTCGGGCGGCAATGGGCGCGGGGCGAATTGTATTGATACGACAACTGTTGACCGAAAGCGTATTGCTTGCATGTTTGGGCGGTGCATTGGGCGTGTTGTTCGCAGTGTGGGGCGTGGAACTGCTCAAAGCGTCATTGCCGGGCGAGGCGTTTCAGTTCGTAGTGGGCTTGCGCAATCTGGGGCTGAATTATTCCGTACTCGGTTTCACGGTTGGCCTGTCATTATTGACTGGAATCGTGTTCGGCTTCGCGCCTGCGCTGCAAGCTGCCAAGCCGGATTTGAACGAGGCTTTGAAGGAAGGCAGCAAAGCCTCAGCGAGCGGCGCGCGCAGTCGTTTACGTTCTGCGTTAGTCGTTGCTGAAGTCGCATTGTCGTTGGTATTGCTGACGGGCGCAGGTTTTATGATGCGCAGCTTCCTGCATTTGCTGGAAATCAATCCCGGCTTCAATCCTGAAAATGTGCTGACGATGGGCGTGCAATTGTCTCAGGTCAAATATCCCGAAGCGGCGCAGCGCATCTCGTTTTATCAGGAATTGGAGCGACGTGTGAAAACTCTGCCCGGTGTTGAAGCAGTCGGCTTCGTCAACAACTTGCCGCTCGGTCAATCGAATTCGTCGAGCAGCTATTTGATCGAAGGTGTGCCGGAACCGCCGCCGGGACAAAGTTTCAGCGGTCGCAGTCGAATTTGCACGCCGGAATATTTTCAAGCACTCGGCATCACGTTGTTGCAAGGGCGCGCATTCAGTGTGCAGGACAAAGCCGATTCGACGCCGGTCGTGATCGTGAACGAAACGCTGGCGAAGCGGTTTTTCCCCAATGGCGATGCGGTCGGCAAACGCTTTCGGTTTCGTGGCGACCTCAGCCCGACGAATCCCTGGCGCGAAATCGTGGGCGTGATCGCCGATGTGCGCCACGACCTGAACACGCCGTTGCAACCCGAATATTATTTGCCTCACACGCAAACGGCGCGGGGCGAAATGATGCTGGCTGTTCGTACACGCACTGAACCGGCGGCGATGGCAACGGCGATTCGCAACGAAGTGAAATCGCTCGACCGTGACCTGCCCGTGTTTCAAGTGCGCACGATGGAGGAAGTGCGCAGTCAATCCGTGTTGCTGCAAAGCTTTTCGTTTTCGTTGCTGAGTGTGTTTGCGGTGGTGGCCTTAGTGCTGGCGGCAGTCGGCATTTACGGCGTGATGTCGTACAGCGTCAGCCAGCGCACGCACGAAATCGGCATTCGGATGGCGCTCGGCGCACAGACAAGTGACGTGATGCGGATGGTTGTGCGACAGGGAATGAAGCTGACGGCGATAGGCGTGGCGATTGGCTTAGCCGGTTCGATGACGCTGGTGTATTTCGCTTCGGCGTTGTTGGTCGGCACGGGGCTGTCGGATTGGCCCACGTTTACGGGCGTGGCATTGATTCTGGCCTTCGTCGCCTTCGTCGCGTGCTGGATTCCTGCACGGCGAGCGACGAAAGTTGATCCAATGATTGCATTGCGGTACGAGTGATGACAAAAGTCCCGAAGGGACAGCAAGAGATTAGCCCCGGATGCAATCCGGGGAATCGTGCCGAAGAATTTCCAGCCCCGGCGGGGCGAAAGATGAATCGTTCATTAAGCTGCGTCTGCCGCCCCTACCGGGGCTTGCGAGGCTTTGCTCACCTTACCCAGGGTTGCGGCTGTTGCCTTCACCCTGGGCTAATTTCTTGTCACCCCTTCGGGGTCTTTTATATCACTCCGCTTCCAACGGCGCAGTCAGCTTGGTTCCTTGCACCATTACGCCACCGCGATGGCCGGGTTCGAGCGAACCGTAACGCTCCGCAAATACGCTCGGCAATGGTCGTGCGTTCGGTGGCGACAACCACAGTCGCAGCAGATGGCGTTTGCGCTCTGGTTCCGGCCCATCTGTAAACGCCGTGCGGTCGTGCAGCAGCGTGTGATTGTGAACCAATTGGATGTCGCCGGGACGAAACTCCATGTGCAAATGCAACGCCGGGTCGTTCGCCAACGCATCGAACAAATCCAACGCTTCTCGTTGCTGTGGCGTGAGCGGCGGCACATCGTCAAAGCGCCGCGCCGATTCGATGTATTGCCGTTGATAAATTGCCGAGAGCAACCCGGCGTGCCAATTGAAGACCGGGATGCGGAAGTATGGTTTTTGTCCCGGCGGAATTTCGCCGCGCCGATCCGTTTCGATAGGGGCGAATAACGCGGGCAATACATCCGGTCGTCGTCGTCGCATCTCGTTGTAAATCGTCACGGAACTCACCAGACTCGACAATCCGCCCGTCATGGCAGGTTGCAAACACAACAGCGCGACCACATCGCACGAATCGGTGTGATAGGTTTGCCGTTCGTTGGTTTGGTAAATGCGCGCGTTCGGATCGTGGCTGGACAAGCCCAAATCTTTGACGTGACCGAGCACGTGTCCTTTCGCGTTTTGCGAGCGAGCGCTGCCCAAATGCGTGCCAATCCCATAAAACGCAAGCGCCGCTTCGTAGCGCGTCATCTGTTCGATGGGCAACCCGCGCAACAACGCGAAGCCGCGTCCGTCCAGCACTTCATGCAGGATGGTTTGCAAACGCGCGCTGAGTGTTGGCAGCGGGAAATCTTCGCGCTGCACGGTGACGATGTCACGGTTTGCCGCGACCAAAGGTTTGAGCGCCGCTTCGATTTCCGCGAGGTCAGGTTCGGTCAACGGCACAATCCAATCGGTGCGATGTGCCATCTCTGGGCCATACCACGCGGCGGGAGAGTGAATTTCTTCAGGTAGCTCAAATGAAGTCATCATCGTCGTTGTTCTGTGATTCAAATGGCGTAATTATAGGCGGCGCAACGCAACCAACAAAGACACGAATGAGGTACACAATGAATCAACGCCTTCAGCTTTATTCCATCGTCATTGCGCTGGCCCTTTGTAGCTTGACGATTCGTGCTCAGCAAGTGGCGGACACGGAATACAAACCGCCGATTACGAAGCCTGCGTACGCGCAAGGCAAAGGCCCGCTCGTGTTGCTGGACGAGGCGCATCACAATTTTCATACGGCGACGGGACGCTATCAGACGTTTGCTGAATTGCTGCGGCGCGATGGATATGTCGTGCAAGGTTTGACCGCGAAGTTCTCGAAAGAATCGTTGAAAGACGCGAAAATATTGGTGATTGCCAATGCGCTCAACGAACGCAACGCTACCAACTGGACGTTGCCGACGCCGTCAGCCTTCACCGACGAGGAAGTAACTGCCGTGCGCGATTGGGTTCATCAGGGCGGCGCGTTGTTGTTGATTGCCGATCACATGCCGTTTCCCGGCGCGGCGGAAAAGCTCGGTGCAGCGTTCGGCATCAAATTCACCAACGGCTATGTGCGCAATCAACCGGGACAAGGCGGGCCGGATGTGTTTCAGCGAACAGACAACAGCTTGCGCGACCATCCGATTACCAAGGGGCGCGACGCGACGGAAAAAGTGGATGCCGTGGCGACGTTCACTGGTTCTGCTTTCCAAATCCCCAACGCAGAACCGTTGCTTGTCCTCAACACGAAGGCCGTTTCATTGCTGACCAGCACCGCCGGGCAATTCGCACCCGAAACGCCGCGTGAACCGGTGGGCGGATGGTTGCAAGGCGCGGTCTGCAAAGCGGGTCAGGGGCGTGTAGCTGTGTTTGGCGAAGCGGCGATGTTTTCGGCACAGTTGGCGGGGCCGAATCGCAATCCGATGGGGATGAATGCACCTGTGGCGAAACAGAATTATCAATTCCTGCTGAACCTGATGCACTGGTTGTCGGGAATCCTGAAATGATATTGCGTGGCGTGGAGGTTTTTATTGCGCCTTACTTCAACGCATTGTCGAGGGTCTTTAGCAACTCCTCCCGATCAATGATTCCATATTTGGTAAAGACCAGCTTGCCTTGTTTGTCGAAAACAAACGTAGCAGGCAGTGCGCCCGACCAGTTTTTGTCTACGACATCAATCAATTCCTGCGGGTCATCGGAATCGGAAAGGAACGATTCAAACTCGGCCTTTTGTTTTTTGAGGAAGGGAATCACTGCGCCTTCAAGATCGGATTTATCATCTGTGCTGATCGAAACCATGCGTACACCTTTGGCACGATAGGTTTTGTCAATCATCACAAATTCCGGGAACTCTGCCACACACGGCGCGCACCATGTCGCCCAGAAGTTGATGAGTAACACTTTGCCCTGCGAATCGGCTTTGAGCTTGTGGAAGTCGGCGGGCTTGAGCAGTGCGACGGGGCTTTCGGTTGCGGGGGCCGATTTTTGCGACATTGCCATCGCTTTTTCATTGGCGCGCTTGATGACGCAGCCAAAGGCTTTCAGATCGGGTTTGCTGATCGGTTTGCCTGCCAGCATTTCATCCAGCGCGACGCGCAAATCGTGCCGTTCGACACGCTTTTCATCTGAAGCGTTATCCACGCGTCCGTGGTAACGCAACACGCCTTGGCCATCAATGATGTACATCTCCGGCGTGACCATCGCGCCATACGCATCGGCGATGACATGGCTGTTATCCTTGAGGATCGAAAACACATACTTTGATTTTGCGGCGTGTTCTTTGACCAGCTTCAGCGGTTCATTGACGTTGGAATTGATGCCGAGGAAGACGACGTTCCTGGCTTTGTATTCTGCCGCAATGCCATTCATCCGCGTGATGTAGGCATTCGCAATCGGGCATTTGGTGCCGACAAAGCCGATGACGACCGTTTGCCCGCGATAGGCTTTGAGCGAATGCGCTTTGCCCGTCGTGTCTTTCAAGGCGAAGTCCGGTGCCGCTTGTCCGACTGTGAGTTTGACGGGTTGTGAAAACGTTGAGAGTGAAAAGAGAAGAACAAGAGTTGCGACAAAAACTATGCGCTGAATCATCATAGAACCTCTTTGGAGTCGAAACGCATTTTCACCACAGAGGCACGGAGGACTCACAGAGATTCACAGAGAAAAACTCTGCGAGCCTCTGTGTAAACTCTGTGTCTCTGTGGTGAAAGAAATCTCATTAGTATTTCTCCGCTACCGATTTGGCCTGCAAGAACAATAGCAAATAATCGCGTCCGCCTGCTTTGGAATCAGTGCCGGACATGTTGAAGCCGCCAAAGGGATGCACATCTACAAACGCGCCCGTGCATTTGCGATTGATATACAAATTGCCGACGTGGAATTCGCGCTTGGCGCGATCAATGCGTTCGCGGTTGCGCGAATAAAACGCGCCCGTCAAACCATATTGCGTGTTATTCGCAATCGCCAGCGCGTCATCAATATTCTCGGCTTTGATGACCGCCAGGACCGGGCCGAAGATTTCTTCCTGCGAGATGCGCGCCTTTGGCGCGACATCGGCGATCACGGTTGGCGGAATGTACCAGCCTTCGTTGGCTAATTCATGTTGCCCGCCGCCCACCACGACGCGGCCTTCCTGCTTGCCGATTTCGATGTAGTTGTTGACTGAATCGAACTGCTTTTTGCTGGCGACCGGACCGGTGAAGACGTTGCCGGTTTTGACTGTGCCGACGGTCAGCTTGCTGGTGCGCGCGGCGACTTTTTCCAACACCTGATCGTAGACGGATTCAACAATCACGGCGCGCGAACAGGCCGAACATTTTTGGCCCGAATATCCGAACGCTGAAGTCACGATGCCTTCTGCTGCGGCGTCAAGGTCGGCGGTTTCGTCCACGACAATCGTATCTTTGCCACCCATTTCCGCAACCACGCGTTTGATCCAGATTTGACCGGGACTCGTTTTCGCCGCGAGTTCGTTGATGCGCAAGCCGACTTCCATCGAACCGGTGAAGGAAATGAAACGGGTTTGCGGATGAGCCACCAGAAAATCGCCGACCTGTCCGCCGCTGCACGGCAGGAAGTTCATCACGCCCGGCGGCAATCCGGTGGATTCCATCAACTCAAAGAATTTCGCGGCGATGACCGGCGTATCGCTCGAAGGTTTGAGCACGACTGTATTGCCGGAAACCACCGCCGCCGTCGCCATGCCAGCCAAAATCGCCAACGGGAAATTCCACGGCGGAATCACAATGCCGACGCCGAGCGGAATATAAAACGCTTCGTTGATTTCGTCGGGCAAAGGTGATTGTGTCAACGGTTGCGGCGCGGCGAAGCGCAAGGCCTGACGCGCGTAGAACTCCAGGAAATCAATGGCCTCCGACGAATCTGCTTCGGCTTCATTCCACGATTTTCCCGCTTCCAAAACCAACAGCGAATCGAATTCCAGCTTGCGACGACGCAATTCGGCAGCCGCTTTGACCAGGTATGCTGCGCGATGTTCGGCGGTGGTGTATTGCCAGGTTTGGAATGCTTCGCTGGCCGCTCGAATCGCCTGATCGGCTAATTCCTGATCGGCGCGGTGGACGCGACCTACGACCTGGCTGAAATTCGATGGATTGTAGGAATTCAGCAAATCGCCAGTCGTAATTTTTTCGCCATTGATGACCACTGGGTACTCACGACCAAACTCGGCTTCGACCCGAGCCAGCGCCGCGTGCATCGCGGTTGCGTGATCTTCGTTGGTGAAATCTACAAACGGTTCGTTTTTAAATGGTGGAAGAATGATAGCCATGGAAAATCCTCACGAGTAAGTTGCGATTGAGAGGCGAATTATGAAGGCTTAGCTGCGATTTCGCAATTCATCCATTTGGGCCTCGTCATTCAACCCTCGCAATTCGACGATGGTTGCGCCCCACCCACCCGCTTCCGGCGGCGCATCGCTGAATTGCAAAACGAACGGCGTCTGCGCCAGTACCTGACGGGTGATTTCGCGTTGCACGCCAATGCCTTTGCCGTGAATGAGCCGCACATAGCGAAAGCCGCGCGCGTGCGCTTGTACCAGATATTCTGCGATGACGGCTTTGGTTTGTTGCGGCGGAATTGAATGCAAATCAAAAACGTCTGTGATTGCCAATTCGACCGGATCAGGAAACGGGTTTTCGTTGTCGGTCAAGTCGTCCTCGGCCAGTTCCGTGGGCTTGGGTTGGCGTTGCCAAAAACGAAAGAGTTTCATACGGCGATCTTATCGGGTACACTGCGCGTTCGCAATTTCTGCCCCTGAAGTTTCTGCCCCCTGCGGTTTTATGACGGACAAATACGCAAACCCCTGGCAAACCCTTTCCACTCGCCTGATTTATCAAAACGCCTGGATTCGCGTCCGTGAAGATCAGGTGATTCAACCGGACGGCGTTCCCGGCATTTATGGCGTGGTCGAATTTCACGGCTGTGTTGGTGTGTTGCCAATTGATGCCGAGGGCAATGTGCATTTGGTGGGGCAGTTCCGCTATCCATTGCAACAATATTCGTGGGAAATTCCTGAAGGCGGTTGTCATCCCGGCGAAGCGCCGTTGGAAGCGGCCCGGCGCGAATTGATGGAAGAACTCGGATTGGAAACCGGGCATCTGGAATTGCTGGGTATTTCGCACCTTTCAAATTCGGTTTCCGATGAAACGGCGTATTACTATGTGGCGACGAATCTCACGCAAGGCGAAGCCACGCCGGAAGGTTCGGAACAGCTTGAACATCGCATCGTGCCATTTGCAGAAGCCCTGCGAATGGTGCTACACAGTGAGATCACCGATTCATTGAGTCAAATTGCTATCCTGCACTATGCGGTTACCCGCAATGCAATGGAGCTACGCACGAAAAGCTAAAGAGTGTCTGTGAATTTAGAGAGCATCTGATTGGGAGATTTTATGATGAAGAAACTCAGTACAATGTCGGCATTCACTCTTGCCCTGGCACTGGTTTTTCCGGCCCTGGCGCAAAGTATGCAATATCCAAAAACACGAAAAATAGATCACACCGATACCTATCACGGTACGGTTGTGCCCGATCCCTATCGCTGGTTGGAAGATGACAATTCCAAAGACACAGCGGCGTGGGTGGAAGCGCAAAATAAAGTCACGTTCGGCTATCTGGAAAGCATTCCCTATCGCGCAAAAATCAAACAACGATTGGAATCGCTGTACAACTATCCCAAGATCAGCGCGCCTTTTCGCAACGGCGAATATTATTTCTTTACCAAAAATGATGGACTGCAAAATCAAAGCGTTTGGTTTATTCAAAAAGGCTTGAATGGCAAACCCGAAGTTCTGATTGATCCGAACAAATTTTCGACCGATGGCACGTCAGTTCTTTCTGCGTTTTCACTCTCGAAAGATGGCAAATATCTCGGCTACGGCATCAGCAAAGGCGGTTCCGATTGGTCGGAATATCACGTGATGGAAGTTGCCACGCGCAAGACGTTGTCCGATGCGTTGCAATGGGTCAAAGTGTCGGGCATGGCGTGGGCGGGCAACGGCTTTTTTTATAGCCGCTATCCCGCGCCCGAAAAAGGCCACGAGCTTTCGACCAAAAATGAAAACCATCAGGTTTGGTATCACAAGGTCGGGACAGATCAATCGCAGGATGAGTTGATTTACGAGGATAAAGCCAACCCACAACGCTTTCACAACATCGGCACGACCGAAGACGAACGCTTTGCCTTGCTGAACATTTCAGATCGCGGGAAAGGTAAGAAGGGCAATGCAATTTTCTTCCGTGATTTGTCCAAAGGCGAAAAGAATTTCACGCCGATTGTCGGTGAAGTTGGAAACGATAACTTCAGCGTAATCGAGAATGTCGGTGACAAGTTTTTGATTCGCACCGACAAGGGCGCGCCGAACGGCAAAGTCGTGCTTTACGATCCCAAAAACCAAAGTTGGAAAGACGTGTTGGCAGAAAAGCCGGAACCGTTGCAAGGCTCTGGCACTGCGGGCGGCAAGCTGTTTGTGACGTATTTGAAAGATGTCACCACGCGCGCGTATGTCTACGATCTGAACGGCAAGTTGGAAAACGAAGTGAGTCTGCCCGGCGTCGGCAGCGCGGGCGGCTTTGGCGGCAATCACGATGACAAGTTTGTGTTTTATAGTTTCCAGTCACTGAACTATCCGCCGACGACTTTTCGCTATGACATTGCGACGAAGAAATCCACCGTCTTTCGCACGATTGATATTGCTGGTTACAAAGCCGAGGACTACGAAACCAGGCAGGTGTTTTATCCCAGCAAAGACGGCACGAAAGTTCCGTTGTTCCTCGTGCATAAAAAAGGCTTGAAGCTGGATGGCAACAATCCAACGTTGTTGTATGGCTACGGTGGTTTCAATATCACGACGTCGCCAACCTTCAATGCCCTGCGCATTGCATTGCTGGAACAAGGCTTTGTGTATGCGTCGGCGAACATTCGTGGCGGTGCTGAATACGGCGAACAATGGCACGAAGCCGGGACCAAGTTGAAAAAGCAAAACGTGTTTGATGATTTCATTGCGGCGGGCGAATGGTTGATTGCGAACAAATATACGTCGTCAAACAAGCTCGCGGTGCAGGGCGGCTCGAACGGCGGTTTGCTGGTGGGGGCTGTCATCAATCAACGACCAGAGTTGTTTCGTGCGGCCATTCCGCAGGTGGGCGTGATGGATATGCTGCGCTTCCATAAATTCACGATTGGTTGGAACTGGATTGCCGATTACGGCTCCAGCGACAAGCCCGATGAATTCAAGGCGCTCTACGCCTATTCGCCGTTGCATAACATCAGGTCGGGCGTGAATTATCCGGCGACCTTGATTACAACCGCTGATCACGATGACCGCGTGGTGCCAGCGCATTCATTCAAATACGCGGCGACCCTGCAGGAAAAGGCTGCGGCCAGCACGACGAATCCGTTGCTGATTCGCGTGGAAACCAAATCCGGCCACGGCGCGAGTAACACAGCCAAGGCACTGGAAGGCACAGCCGATATTTATGCGTTCCTGATTCACAATCTGGGCGTGAAGACGACTTATTAAAATCAAAAGGCAAAAGGCAAAGGGCAAAAATCAAAAGGGCGGCACTTTATTTTCGTTTTCAGAAAAGCGGCGCAGCCTTCCGAATAGCCCTTTTGCCTTTTGCCTTTTGCTTTCACTCATTGCTATGCGCTACGAAAACAAAATCACCATCATTACTGGCGGCACAAAAGGCATTGGCGAAGGTTGTGTGCGCGTGTTTGCAGACGCGGGCGCGACCGTTATTTTTTGCGCCCGCAATGAAGCCCAGGGCCACGCCCTCGAAGCCGAAATCAATGCGCAGGGCAAAGGCTCAGCCACTTTTATCAAATGCGATGTCTCCAAAGTGGAAGAGGTCGAATCCCTGATTGCGCAAACGGTCGAACGATTCGGACGCCTTGATTGCCTCATCAACAATGCGGGTTGGCATCCGCCGCACCACCCGATTGACGAATTTTCGGTGCAGGACTTCCGCGACCTGCTCGAACTCAATTTGGTCAGCATCTTTGCCGCCTGCAAAGCTGCGTTGCCACATCTGCGGAAAACGCAAGGCAACATCATTAACTTGTCCAGTCTGGTTGGTTCGATGGGGCAGTTGTACGCAACCACCTACGTGGCGACGAAAGGCGCAATCACTGCGTTCAGTAAAGCACTCGCCGTGGACGAGGCCGCATATGGCGTCCGCGTGAATTCTGTGTCTCCTGGTAATGTCTACACGCCGTTGTGGCAGGAGGCGATTGATGCTTCGCCTGATCCCGCCCAGACCCGCGCCGATGGCGATGCCGCGCAACCGCTCGGACGAATGGGGACGATTGAAGAGGCCGGCAAAATGTGTTTGTACATTGCGGCTGACGCCACGTTTTCAACGGGTACGGATTTTCTGCTGACCGGTGGCGCAGAATTGGCCTATGGCCGGAAAAGCCGCGTGCATTGATGGCAGGATTCTTTTGAGGAAGACTTATGAAGCCCCTTGTCTTGTTCGTTGTTGTCGTCTGGTTTACTGCTTGCCAAACTTCATCCAATCAAGCCCTCCAAGTTGCTGCGCCATCGGTGATTGATGAATCCAAAGTCGTAGATTTAACTTACAGCTTTGACGAAAAGACGATTTATTGGCCGACGGCAAAACCGTTTACCTGGGAAAAAGAAGCCTGGGGCGTTTCGACGGGCGGTTTTTGGTATACCGCCGCGCGCTATGCTGCGAGCGAACACGGCGGCACGCATCTGGACGCGCCGATTCATTTTGGAGAAGGGAAGCAGGCCGCTGATGAATTGCCACTCGCAAAATTGATTAGCCCGGCGGTTGTCATCAACATTGTAGAAGCCTGTACAAAGAACGCGGATTATTTGTTGAGCGTTGAAGACCTCACGAATTGGGAAACCCAAAATGGGCGGATTCCAAACGATTCGATTGTGTTGATTCACACGGGATGGGGCCGATTTTGGGGGGATAAGAAACAATATCTGGGAACCGATGTGGCGGGCGATGTGGGAAACTTACATTTCCCCGGCATTTCACGAGAAGCTGCCAAATTGCTCACCGAACAACGTAAGATTGATGCGATTGGCATTGATACGGCGAGCATAGATCACGGCCCATCCAAAGATTTCATGGCGCATCAAATCCTGAACGGAGCCACTATCTATGGGCTGGAAAACGTGGCGAGCCTCGAAAGACTGCCTGCGAAAGGGGCGACCGTAATTGCTTTGCCGATGAAGATCAAAGGTGGCACGGGCGGCCCCGCGCGCATCATTGCTCTCCTGCCTTAGCCTGTTTTTCCAAGAGTTTTGCTTCGTCCCACAACCCATCCATCTCGGCCAGCGATGAGTCCACGAAGGCTTTGTTTTGTTCGTCCAATCGCTTTTCGATATGACCGAAGCGGCGACGGAATTTGCGATTCGCAGCCTTGAGCGCCGCTTCCGGCTCGACGCCGAGTTTGCGCGCCAGGTTCACGGCGACAAACAGCAGGTCGCCCATTTCTTCGGTCACGGCTGCTTGATTTTGGTCTTCTCGGTTGATTTCGCCCTGGAGTTCTCCCAACTCCTCATCCAGCTTCTCAATCACGTCCGACGGATTCGCCCAATCAAAACCGACGCGCGCCGCTTTGGTTGTGAGTTGATGCGCTTCCAGCAAGGCCGGAATGCGCTTTGACACGCCGTCGAGCAACGATTGTTTGCTGGCCTCCTCTTTGCCCGCAGCCTGACGTTCCGCCGCTTTGATGGCTTCCCAATTGACCAGTACTTCGGCAGTCGTTTCGGCTTTTTCCTCGCCAAATACGTGAGGATGGCGACGCCACATTTTTTCATACACGCGAGTAATCGAATCGTGCAAAGTGAAGTGATTGGCTTCGGCAGCAATTTGCCCATAAAACACTAACTGAAACAGCACGTCACCGATTTCGTCGCGCATCTCGTCCCAATTTTCTGCTTCGGCAGCCTCAATCATTTCATAAGCTTCTTCAATCAGCATTGGCGCAAGGGAAGTGTAGGTTTGTTCTCGATCCCAGGGGCATCCATTGGGCGCTCGGAGCCGCGCCATTAGGTTTATCAGGTCTTCTAAGGTTTTCATGTTTAGTCGTGAAAAAATAATATTTTTTGCGGTTGACATTCAAGGGACGCAATTGTAAGTTTGCTGCGCTAATTGAGGCAAACTGAACCAGCCCCCAAGCTACGATTTATGCCGAGCAGGTTACTTTCAGGTTCCCCAATCTGATGCGGTCAGTAAGCTGTGATGGTTTCCCCGGTAACGTTAACTACTCCTGCTTGAATCACCCAATCTTCCCCTGGCAATTTGACAATTGACCTGCCCCACCCAAAGGCCGAAGAGCTACTTACGGCGATAGATGACTGTTGTTTTGAATTTATTGATTACGTTTATTATCGGGTTTCGTGTGCCCGAAAAGGAGTGAAGTATGTTGTCCCAATCGGTTGCCAAGGCCGTCCGTTCGTCCATCAATATCGCGCGCAAAGCCAAATCGCGTCTGTTAATTGTGTCCGATGAGCCAAGCCATTTAAAAACGCTCCAAGCTGAACTTGGAATGGGAGAAGTCGAAATTACCAACGCCACCAACACAGAAGAAGTGCGACGCGCCTGTCATGGCGGTCATGATTTAGCGGTCGTAGATGTCAAACCAGGCATTGTTGTGGATGTGTTAGAGACGCTCAGAGGAAGTGAAGGCTATGGTGAGATTTCAGTTTTAGTAGACAACAGCCGTCTGGTCATGGAACCCAGTTTGGCTGGGGTTTTGCCCGCGTTTCGTGCGATGCCTTGCAGTTCTGAAGAATTAGTTCGCCTGGCCCGCCATCGCGTTAGTTCTTCCGATTCTCGGCTCTCGGTCAACTCGACCGGTTCCAGCAAAGTTCTCTAACCCCATCGTGTCTACGACGCAGTTAACTCTCTCGCTATGATTTGGGTGAAAACATCAGCATCATAGCGAGAGAGTTTTGTTTTTCCCGCCCCTCTCAGCACCCCGGAGGAATGAGAAGGAGGCGCAGGGTGGAGGTGGTCAATCCGATTTTGTGCAGAGCGCGTCGGACGTATCACCAACGTCGCTGTTGGCGGTATCGCTTTCACTGATTGCGGTCGCGGTGATGACGTGGCCCCCCGTTGTTGCAGGCAGTGTGGTAATGCTGAAGGGGCCGCCGGGCAGCGTGACTGTAGTGCTGCCCAGATAAACCTGTCCTTCGCCATTTCCTGAGGCGTCACTCGTTGGGTTAGAGAAGAACTCAATAGTGTAGTTACCTGGATTGCTATCAAGTGTGAAATTGACGGTAGTGTTGCTGCCATTTATAGCTGCCATTTATAACGGCGTTGGTGATCACGGGAAAGTTCTGGTGATTGTTCCCGCCTGAATCGGCGTCGCCTGTATCCTTTCGGCGCGCAGCAGGTTGGGGCCAGCTTTTCCCCTTAGATTGCATGTGTTACAGTGCGTCCGCCAATTGCGGAGGCGCATCTGATCTGGTGATTGGCGCGGTCTTCAAAACCGTTGGGCGTGTACGAGAGTATGCGTCGGTCGGGTTCGATTCCCACACGCCTCCGCCAACATTCTGACACCCTCCATCGGTGAGAAATTTCGTTTTCCCTTCAACTAAACACTGTAGGAATCACGAACACGACAACTGTTCCTTATCGTGCAATGCACTGTTCGATTTGGGTTGTCATCATCTCGCCCCGATACACTCAATCCCTGGGCAACGATTGTCTGAACCTTGAATGACTTCTGGTAACTGCTTCTCTTGCAAGCAGTAATCAATCCTCAGGGATTTTTGATTCTTGGTTTGCTTCTTCTGGCATTGAGTTTGCCCTTGATCGCAGTGGTTGCTAAAGCGTTCTTTACATTTGAGTATTTGGTAGAAGCGAGTCTTGAGACGGTCAGCACTGACCCTTGCTTCGACTGTTTGAAAGGAGAAAAATATGCTAACGAAAAGAGCTTTGCAGATTGTTGCCACTGTTTTGTTGACCTTAAGTTTTGGACAAGTTGTCAGCGCACAATGGAATCAGGGGCGTGGAGGGCGTTGGCAATATCTTGGTGAGTCCAATGTAGATGGCAATCGGGATCACGATAAGATCAAGGTGGGTCGTTCGGATGGCCGATTCCGCTCCCTGCGGATTGAAGTGGAGCGCGCGCCGATTGAATTTCATCGCGTCGTGATTCATTACGCTAACGGCGAAGATGAAGTGCTCCAGCTTCGTGATCGCATTCGTGCCGGTAGTCAATCGCGTGTGATTGATTTACGAGGCAGGTCGCGCGAAATCGAAAGCGTTGAATTCTGGTACGCCAAAGCGAGTTATCAATCACAAAAACCAAAAGTCCGACTTTACGGTCGTTAATGAATGTCGTTAATGAATAACAAGTCTGAAAGGCCGAACGGCGAGGTCTCAACCTTGAGCGCCGTTCGGCCTTTTCATTTTGGAACTGACTCAATTGTTATATTGACTCTTCAACTCGATCCTCAACAAATGGCGTTACCCGTGCCATAATCCGATGCCTCACAAATGATCAGAATATTTGTCCCGCTACGCATCGGAGGTTCAGATGAAAAACAAACTATCACGACGGCAGTTTATTTCCACTTCTGCGGCAGGCGTGGTGGCGGCTGATCTTGCTGCCAAGCCTTCTGCCAGGAGTTCAACCCGCATTTCAACCAGCAATGACAAGTTGGCGATTTTGGGTGGACCGAAAACGCGTACTGCGCAGGTGACTGCCTGGCCGATTCTCAATGAATTGGAAGAAAAAGAATTGCTCAAAGTGCTGCACAGTAAACGCTGGAATCGTTTGGGCGGCAGTGAAGTGGATCGCTTTGAGAAAGTTTGGGCGGAACGGCTCAGCGCGAAACATTGCGTTGCAACCTCGAGCGGAACCAGTGCGCTCGTGACCGCCCTGAATGCGCTCGACATTGGACCAGGCGATGAAGTCATCGTACCGCCATACACCTTTGTTGCAACGATCAATACGGTATTTTTACAACATGCGATGCCGGTGTTTGTGGATACGGATCGCGCGACTTCACAGATTGATGCGACCAAGATCGAAGCCGCGATCACAAAGCGCACGCGCGCCATTATCCCCGTGCATCTCGGCGGTTCGGTGGCGAATATGGATGTGATTCTGGCGGTGGCGAAGAAACACAACCTGCCCGTTCTTGAAGACGCCTGCCAATCGCATCTGGCTGAATGGCGCGGGCAAAAAGTCGGCACACTCGGCGCGCTCGGTTGCTTCAGTTTTCAAGGCTCAAAGCATCTGAATTCCGGCGAGGGCGGTGCGATCATGACCAATGATGACAGGTTGGCGGAGATCAGTCGCAGCTTTCAGAATCAAGGTCGCGCAGAGCCGAATTCCGGCTTTCAATACGCGCGCAATGGCGACAATCGGCGCTTAACTGAATTTCAAGGTGCGATCCTGTTGGCGCAACTCACACGCCTCGAAGAACAAGCCCGCACCCGCGAAACGAACGCCGCCTATTTGCGGCAATTGCTCAGCGAAATTCCGGGCATTAGCCCCGCGAAAATGTATGATGGCGTCACACGCAATGCCTATCACATTTTTATGATGCGCTACGATGGCAGCCAGTTCAGCGGCTTGTCCCGCGACCGCTTCATCAAAGCTCTACAAGCCGAAGGCGTTCCGTGTTCGGGCGGCTATGGGCCATTGCAAAAAGAGCCATTCATCAAAACAACGCTGCAATCACGGGCCTATCGTCGCATCTATTCGGCGAAAATGTTGGCGGACTGGGAGCAGCAAAACCGATGCCCCGAAAATGACAAGCTTTGTCAGGAAGCGTTGTGGTTCGGTAATTTGATTTTGCTCGGCACCAGGCAGGAGATGGAACAAATCGCCGCCGCCATCCGCAAAATTCAGAAACATTCGACCCTCTTGGCGAAGTCGTAAATTCGTATGTTGAAAAAGCAAAATCCCCAGGCCCGCCTTAGCTTTTTATGCGCGGGCCTTGTTTTATTCGCGCTGAATTCATTGGCTCAAGTGGCAACGCCCGTTGAGCATCGAATCGCCGAAACGCTTGCGCCCGGCATCGAGCACCTCGAAATCAAACGCGGCAATTTCACCGCAGAAACGGGCGACCGTTGGCAAATTCACGCGCTGATCGTTGATCCGCGCCAAGCCTCGCTCAGGCTGACACGGGCGATGGATGAACTTGTTGGCGCAGAAACAACGAGTTCGATGGCCGCGCGACACGGCGCGCTGGCGGCGATCAATGCGGGCTTTTTTCGCGTAAGCGGAACGTATCGCGGCGAACCAGACGGATTGATGGTTATGAACGGCAACGTGATGAGTGAACCGGTCAGAGGCGGCGCGGCGATGGCGCTCACGAATGCCAGCGGTACAAAAGTCGCGTTTGCGCGTGTGACGGTCAAGGCTGAACTGAAACTCAATGGTCAGGAAATCATCCCGATCAATGGCTTCAATCGCCCCCGCGAAAAAGAACAGCTCATTGTCTTTACGCCTGAATTTCATCGCACGACGTTGACGACGCCCGATGGTTTGGAAGTGATCGTGCGCAAAGGCCGCGTGCAGTTGCTGCTGGATGGCAAAGGCAGTTCTGTGATCCCCGCTGATGGCTTCGTGATTTCCGCCAGCGGCGCGGCCAAACGAGCCTTAAGCCAACTACGACGCGGCATGAAAGTAGAAATCCTGACGCCCATTCATGCGACTCCATCCTTGCCTTTCGTACCTGACGTACTCCTCGGCGGAGGCCCGATTTTATTGGCGAAAGGCGAAATTCAAACCAATCCTGACGGCTTTAATCCCAACAGCTTCGTCAATTTTCGTCATCCCCGCACGGCCATCGGTGTGCGCAAAGACGGCGCGTTGGTGTTGGTGACGATAGACGGACGACAGCCCCACAAAAGTGTTGGCATGACGATTCCTGAATTGGCGGCGTTGATGCTTGAGTTGGATTGTGAAGAGGCGATGAATCTGGACGGCGGCGGTTCGACAACGATGGTTATCAAAAACAAGGTTGTTAACAGCATTTCGGATGCGACGGGTGAGCGGGCAGTAAGCGATGCCTTATTAGTAATTGCAAAATAACGTTACTTGTGTTGGCGACGGTCGGCGGGAAGGCGTGCCTCCTGCAAATTTCGCGTGGTGGCCTCTGTCACGCTCTCCACCTTTGTTGGTGGCTGTAGTCCTGCTAATTCAACCGTTGTTGTGGGCATGGAGGCAGGCGTGGATTTCGTTGGCAAGGCAGTTCTTCGTCCTCTTTGCAGAAACATTGGCAAACATAACGTTCCACCTCCGAGCACCATCAGCGTTAACGAAATGGCGATGACTTTCATCGCGTAAAACTCCAGCGTGTCTTCACTCAAAAGCCCAAACGCGACACTCAGGAGCGCAAACGTTATGGTCAAAAGTAATGCTCCTAATCCACCAAACGCCATCCATTTTCCAACGGCAATTAAGCGGGATGAAATCTCATTCCTTGTGGCGGGCGTCGTTCCTTGCTGCGCCGCAATTCGCTCGGCCAGCCCCTCCAAACTCAGACCGCAGGAGCGACAAAATTTTTGATTGTCAGTAGCAGGAGAACTGCAAGCCGGGCAATACATAAATTCCTCTCAAGAAAGTTCAATTCATCATCTGGTCTCGTCGTTGTGCCGGCCTGGAGTCCAAATTGCGCGTCGTGTGTTCTGTGATACTGGGAACCGTTTCCAACGACGGCTCCGGCAATAGTTCTTTGGTCTTTGCTGTGTCAACTGCCTCTGACCGGGCTGAGTTGAACGGAAAGAATTCTTGAAGCAGCCAGGGAACGGTGAACAAAAACGCGCCTTTCAGCAACAGCAGGAGCCCCACGCCAAACGCCTGGTTCCAGATTGGCCCCATCGTATTTTTGGCACCTAGTCTAGGAAAAGATAAGGCGAGAAGAATATAGATCGCGGCTCCTGCAATGATCGCCACTCCGCTCCCTCCGATTCCGATTCCTAAATATCCAATTTTTTGCAGCACGCGGCGGATTTTTTCCGGGACTCTGGGGGCTTGCTGATGTTCACCCAGGAGCGGCAGAACGGGCTGTAAATTGAACCCGCAGGCTCGACAAAATTTCTGTTCGTTTTGGGCTTGAGAACCGCACGCTGGGCAAAACATAATCACCTCTTGAGAATCAATCTGGTGTACGAGCGAAAATCATCAGAGGTTTCAATCCTTCGATGGACTGATCCCGCGCAAGTTGACATCGAATGCTGAGTATGGATACTAACACGCGACATTAACTGTAGGCTGGTGAGTCCGTTAATATCGGACACTGAAAAGCACTTCGTTGAAGTACTTCGGACGGCTGCTCTCGTACTACACAACCTTAATTCAAATACCATCCTTTCAACTCAAGTGTTTGTTGACGCAATCGCTTGCCGCGACAATCCGCCGTTTTGTGCGGAAATAAGAGATGGTGCAATATCCTTAATTTTTTTGGAGGTTCAATATGACACCCATGGTTTCCCCGATGATGAGAACGGTGCTCGGACTTACGGCGCTGGCGTTATTACTGGCGGCAACGCTTCTTCTTCCCAACTTTTCCAGTGCGCAATCAGACGGCGGATTTGCGCAAAAAGCAGATGCGCGGCTCAAGCGCGTCTATCAGGAATTCAATAAAACCCGAGCGCAGACGGAAGCGACGCTGAGCGCTGAGCGTCGTGCAGAACGAAAAACTTTGCAGGAATCCGTTCGCTTGGAAGAGCGCAATGGCATCGTCAGTGTAGGTGTGATTGCGACCTTGCGCGAAGATCGAGAAGATTCTTTAGCAGCAGCGCAAACCGCCCTCGAACGCGCTGGCTTCAAGGTTCGCACGCGGTCTGCCAACCTGGTTGTACTGTCTGTCCCGGTGGATGATTTGCCACGACTAGCCGAGGCGAAAACGATTGAGCGCCTCAGCGCAGCGCGTTACAGTCATCCTCTGAAAACGGAGACTATCTCGCCAAAAAAGTTAAGCCGCCCGCTCCTCAAAAACGATCAGGCCAACATCGCCGTGCAAGCGCCCAGCGCCCGTCTCACTTACCTCGTGAGCGGTAGAGGCGTCGTCGTCGGAGTGATTGACAGTGGCATTGATTGGCAGCACGGCGATTTCAAAAAAGCCAACGGAACTACCCGCATCAAGGCGATGTGGGATTTGAGCGATCCGGCCAATTCCGGCCCTGGCGGCGTGGGGAAAACATTTACGGAAGCTGACATCAATAACGCCTTAGCCAACACCGGTACGGTTGGCGAAAAAGATACGAACAACCACGGGACGCATGTGACGGGTATTGCGGCAGGCAATGGCACGCTGAGCGGCGGCAACCTTGGCACGCACGCCGGGATTGCACCCGAAGCCGATTTGGTTATCGTCAAAGCGAATCGCGCGGGGAGTTCCGGTTTTGGCGAGGACGATCAGATCGCCTCGCTCCATTGGATTCGAGATCAGGCCAAAGCCCTGAATGCGCCCTTCGTCATCAACATGAGTCTGGGCGGACACGCCAGCCAGCACGATGGCACCGATGCAGTGGAGAAAACAATTGACACTCTGTTGACCGACAACGCCAGCACGACCGGATTGAAAGGTCGTCAAGTGGTCATCGCAGCGGGCAATGAGGGCGCGAATTTGATTCATGCCGGTCGGCATTTTGAGCAGGGCGTGGCCGGATCCTGGACCTTTCAAATGTCGGATGAGGCGAAAGGTTTGCTGATTGTTCATGCCGCAGCGGATACCTTTGATTTCACAGTCACCAAACCGGGAGGCGGCACGCTGGTGTTGACGTCTCCCGCCACCAGCGCCAGCGACGCTGATGTGGAAATCGAAGCGGAAAACAGCACCACCGGCAATAATGCGCGGAATCTTATCGTGACGTTCAAGAATAAAATAGCAGGCAATTGGATGCTGACTGCCAGAGGCACAAAAGTCATCAACGGGCGGGTAGATGTCTGGGATTTGAGCGATGGCTCGTCTCCGTTTATATCCGCTTCGGCTGATAACCTGATGCATGTTGGCTCGCCTGCCACGTCGCGCGAAGCCATTACGGTCGCCAGCTTTGTCTCCAAAACGATGTTCAGCAGCCAATCCGGCACGACGACGAAAACGGACGAAGGCGCGGTTGGCGATCCCTCGAACAGCTCCAGTCAGGGACCCTCGCGCGATGGTCGCTTGAAACCGGAGGTGGCTGCGCCGGGGGCATACGTGATCTCGACGTTGTCGGCGGATGCCGCAGCACCAGCGGCGGCGGATGTTACGCCTGACGGAAAGCACGTGGCTTATACCGGAACCTCAATGGCAACGCCGGTGACAACGGGCGTGATTGCCTTGATGCTGGAGGTTAATCCCGACCTTTCACCGGGAACGATCAAACGGCTTCTGCGGCGCACGGTGACCAATGATGCCGCTACGGGAACCTCGATCAGCTACAAAACCGGCTACGGCAAAATCAACGCGCTCGAAGCTGTCAAGGCGGTTTCCGATAATGTGTATTCCCGCGAATTTGTCAGCGTCAATGGTGCCAGCTATGCGTCCGACACGGTGGCCGCGCCCGATACGATTCTCTCCGGGTTTGGCACCAATTTGGCGACGGCGACGGTGGCGGCGACGGTGGGGCAACCTCTGCCCACGGTTCTGAGCAATGTCCAGGTGCGTGTGACCGGTAAGAATAGTGCGGCAACGTTTGCACAGTTGTTTTTTGTTTCAGAGCAGCAAATCAACTATCTGCTACCGGCGGGGACGAGCGAAGGCGTCGCGTTAATTGAAGTCTTGCGGCTTGGTGTCGTCGTGGCACGTGGCTCGGTGAGCGTGACAAAAGTATGGCCGGGCATGTTTTCAAGTCTGGCGAATGGCAGCGGGCAAGGCGTTGGCAATGTGCTGCGCTTCAAAACCGGTGCCAGTACTCCGCTCTATGAATCAGTGCTGACTCCGATTGATTTGGGCATTCAGGGAGACCGCGTTTATCTGGAGCTGTATGGCACAGGCCTTCGCAACAAAACCGGCCCGACCCAAAACCCGACCTCGGTGACGGCTTGGTTGGGTGGCACACAGTTGCCGGTGTTATACGCCGGCACGCAGGGTGGTTTTTTTGGTTTGGATCAGGTCAACGTTGAATTGCCAAGCAGTCTGGCTGGGCGCAATGCGAGCTTGCATCTGGTCCTGTACGTGGATGGACGCGTGACGAACACAATCACCTTTCCGGTGAAATAGCGGCGGGCGTTTTTGAGTGGCTGGACACCCTGAAACCCGCCACCCATCCTGATTCAATTTGTCGTGTGGGTCTTGGAGCGCAGGCGTCCCGCTTGCGCTCCAGTCCTTTGTCGTTTGAAAAGATCACTTTCGGTTTCTCGCTTTGGCTTTTGGCCTCTGATATTTCAACCCCACATTCACCAGCAACGGCGTCCCCGGTTTGACGACGACACGAAAAATGGTTTGCGGGCCAGGGTCATTTTGTGTCAGATCGCGCGTTCGCTCGGCCCCGGCCTGTTGTTCGACTTTCGTCCAGGCCGCCCCCTCACCGCCCATCATTTCAAACTGTTCCATTTTGCCGCCCCACTGTTGTTCCCATTGGGTGACTTGCTCCAGTGTTAATGTCTGCGCTCGCTCGGTGATAGTGAGGCCTGGCAAGGGGTGCGGAGCAACAATCACGGTCAGCAACTCGCCCACGTTTTCGATGCGCGATTGTTGCAAGGTGAAGAAATTGGGACGATCTTCTTGCGACGGAATTTCAATCAATCGCCCCGGTGCCACCGCATTGTCACCCCCACGGATACGCAAGGTGGGAAAAATCAAATGTGGGGTCCCGGTGGTCCCATTGCTAAACAGTTCCCGATCAATGACGTATAGATAGCCGGTATGCGGTGCTTCAAAACTCAGGCGAATTTTTTCGCCATATTTGAGCGGGGTATTAGCGGCAATACGTTCGGGCGTTAACGTCGTCGTCTCAGCGCCTTCGTGGATAATGATGCGCGCTGGATCCTCGTCTTTGCCCGGTCGTAAGCGCCACAATGTTAAGCCCAATTGACGGCAATGATGGTCTGCACATTGAATGTCCTTCGTGTTTTTCACTTCGACGCTATTGGCCAACCGATACCGCGTTTTAGGAGCGACAGCCGCCGCCGCTTTTTTCGGGCGCGCTTTAATAAACTCTTCAGGAATAAGCTGGCGCTGGTCATCTTGCGCCTGTGCCAGCACCATACTGTTGCTTAGTAGCAAGATCAAAACAAAGATCATCCAATAGATTCGCATAGGTTTCCTCATTCTCATCAGTAGCGGTTTACTTCCAATTGCCAATCAAAATAAATGGTGCCCAATAGTACGGATGCGCATACGGTGTTTTCGGATCGGCTTTGAATTTCGGCAGGTTCGGCCTCTTGTCCGTTTCGTGAACAATATCGCGTTGCGTCAAATTTACGGTCGCTACGATTTCGCCGTGCAAGAGTTTCCCTTGTGCTTGTTGCAACGCTTCGGCTTTGGTCGTACCCACTTTGACTTCGCGCAGTTGATAGAATTTCTGCATTAATTCTTTCGTGCTGCGGTCCGCCACCGGCCACAAGCTCGCCACGACAGCCTTTGCACCCTGATTTTGCGCCAGCATCCCGAAGCCTTCGATTTCCTTACCCGTCGCACTGCCGCTGCCCATTGCCGTATTGCAGGCGGACAACGTCAACAATTCGACGCCGCTGAAGACATTCGGCAACGACTTGATGTTTGCCAGGCTCAGAAACTGTCCATCGCCGAGCAATAACGCCGAATTCGTTTCGTTGCCGGGCTGAAACTGAAAATGTGACGCGACGTGAACCACCGAAGGTCGTTGCCGCAAGCCTGTCAACATCGCTTCCTGTGTGAATTGTTCGTCCAGTTTGATTGCACCGGGTAATACGCCTGTCTTGCTGCCTGATTCTCGAATGATGCCGCGCATCTCGTCCGCTACGGCGGGCAACGCAGGGATCGTCGCGCCGTGTGCCTTCGTCACGCCGAGGCCGAGCGCGCGCCAATTGCGGCTGGGATCGTCTTTCAATCGCCCTTTGCTCGCCGCTGTGAAGACAACATTGCGCCAGCGTTCCACCAAATATTTGTCGCCGTCGTGCAGCGCCGCCATTGGCACATACCGCAACACGCCATCCAACGACCACATCAACGTCTCGGCTTTGGCGGCTTGCAAATCTTTCGCCAGCGGTGCAACGAGAATTTTGTACAGCTCCTGTGCCAGCGGCAACGGATCGAGCTTCGGGTTTTGCAAGACTTCGCGGAAGGCCAGCACTTTGCGATTCAAGGCGGCGGCCTTGATCGGATACGAATACGACTTGCGTACGCCCGGCGTTGTCAGGATGACGTGAAACTTGTCTTCGCTGACGACGGTGTAGAGCGCGACCGCGCCTTTGCCCATTTCGCGCAAGTCGTCCATGAACGCCTGCGAATCGTTCAATTGCGCAACCGAAGCATCGCCCGCTCTGCGCGTATGGAGTTCGCTGTTCAATTGGTCGAGGAATTTCTGAAATACCTGCGATGCGACAGTCAAGTCGGTTTCGAGCTTGGCGAGGCGTTGTTCCTCTTCTGCCGAACGTTCATTTTTGCTGAGCAGCGCCGAGCGTTCCGCGCCAATGCCTGCCAACTGATCGGCGATTTCACGGTAACGTTTTTCAGCGGCTTGTTCTTCGGGCGTCAACGATGCCTTTTCGCCTTTCGGCCCGTTCTTGGTATCACGGCGGATGTAGTCGAAATACTCTTCGTCTTTGAGCATCCGAATGACTTGTTCGGCTTCGGGCAAACGACCGTTTGCGATGAGTAAGTCGGCCAACGAACGATAAATGTCCTCTTTGGATTTCAGGAAGCTTTGTTGTAAGCCCCGATCCAGATTGACCATTTTTTCGCGCAACCCCTGAATCGTATTCACTGCCTGTTTGCCCCAAAAGATGGCGGGCTGCGGCAAGTTGAGAGCTTCGTAATCTTTCATCAAACCCAAGTAGGGATTCCATATATTTGAGGCTTGATTGGGAGTCGTGCGCTGAATGGATTGTTGATGATGGCTGATCGCTAACTCATACTGTTTCAGCCCGCGATACGCTTCGCCGAAAAGATATTGGATGTAGGGATAGCCCCCTTCTGCTTTAAGCTCAACTGTCCGATTGTATGCTTGTTGTAAAAGCCCTAACGACTTCTCAAAGTCTCTCTGTTGTATGTAAACCTTAGCCAAGAGGCATAACTGTGAGATTTCAAAGCCTACTTGTTTATACTTGCGAAAATACGCGAGCGATTGGTCATGCATCGCAATGACTTTGTCATATGATCCGATCCTTGCGTAATGCTGCCCTAAATCCATCAGCGAATCCCTCTTAAGATCAATGCTCTGATAATCCTGGGTTTTGGTCAGCGCCTGCTCGAGAGATTGTGTCGCAAGTTCGTGATGCCCGAGATCGCCATAAAACCTTCCGAGGCGAAGCATAGAGCTTATCTCTCCATAAGGGTCTTTTATTTCACGGGAAATTTCGAGGGAGCGCAGCAGGTATTTGACCGACTTTTCATAGTCTGCGATTCTTTCATGGATATCGGATAAAGCATATAAACCATTAGTCTCAAGAACTTGATTACGGTTTTGCCGCGCCAGTTCTGCGGCTCTTTCCATAGAACCGATGTCTTGTTGCAATGTCGAAGAGGCTGAAAGATTGTAAGTTTGTATTAAGACGAGCGATTCTGCCCGGCTGTAATTCTTACTTTGGCAGGCTGCGATTAGTTTATCGCGTGTTTCACTGATCTTGCCTGATCCTTGCAGATTGGCGGAGTACGTGCCAATCCGGGATAAGATGCGATCCTCAAGGATAACGAGAGGGATTTCGGCAGAAATCTGAAGCGCTTTTTCAAAACATTCGCTGGCCTTTTCAAATAAGCCCAGCCCTATGTTGCTGAGGCCGATTTCTGTCAGCGCAACCCCTTCGCCCAACTTATCATTGTTCGCTCGCCGAATCGTGAGCACACGCTCGAACGCCCGCACCGATTTTTCGTATTGCTTCATCGCCCGCAGCGCCAAACCATAAACCTGTTGTGATCCTGCCTCTGCGGTGGTGGCCTTTAGTTCTTGCTGCAACTGGATCGCTTGTTCGTAATACAACACCGCTTGCTCAAACTGGTTCTGGCTGTTATGCAATTGCGCCAGATTTTGTAGGATAGATGCCTCCTGAGATTTATTCTTTTGGTTGCGCGCCATTGCTAACGCTGCCTCAAAATGTTTTTGCGCCTCGTCATATTTCTTCAACCGCTGCGCTATCAATCCCTGCACATTGACGCTGCTTGTCTCACCTGCAACATTGCCTAGCTCTTGATGAATGGCTCTTGCTTGTTCGTAATACGCTCCCGCTTTTTCATACTCCGCTATGCCGAGGTTGATGCCTCCTAACTGCCCCAGGATAATCGCTTCTAAATTCCGCAGGTTGGTCTGGCGGGCCAGGGCTAAAGCTTGCATCAGATTGGCGAGCGGTTGTTCGATGCGCTGCTGGCTGCGTTGGGCGAATGCCAGTGTTTGCAAGTACCAGGCTTCGGCGACGGGCATCTTGAGTTCCCGCATAATCGCCACGGCTTGTTCGGCGTGCTCTTCCCCTTTGGCCCAGTTTTGTTGCAGTTGGTAGCGGAAAGCCATCGCACCGAGCGTCACGCCTTCCCAGTAGCGGTCGCCGATCTCGCGCCACAGTTGCAGGATAGGCGGCAACTTTTCCAGGGCTTGCTGTGGATTGGAAATGGCTTTGTGTTCGATCAATCCACGCTCCGCCTGAATCCGCTTGCGATCCTGGGCGGTCGCCGTCGATTTGACGTCCATCTGCAAACGATAGCTGCCCTTCAGCCAGGGCGAGTTGTCATTCTGCAACGCGAGTTGATAGTCGCCGCTCATCGTCGCTTCTTCCGACAAGGCTTCGCGCAAGCCAGCGACGCCCAAATTGGCTTTGACCACTTGCTTGCCGTCGGGAGTCGTGAGCGTCAAGGTAACGTCGCACGACAGTTGTTCGACTGTAAAATGCACGAACTGTCCGGCGGTGAGCGCGAGGCGATAGACCTGCGTTTGCCCGCTGGCGATGTCGCGTTCAATTGTCTTGCCCGGTTCTAGCGGTCCGGGTTCTTGCGCGTGGAGCAAACCGGGTAGACCACCAATGACGAACAGCCACAAGAACGAATGCTTCATGTAAAAGCGAGTCATAAATTTCCCTCCTGCGCAGACAAGCGCCTCGCCATGCCAAGCGGCGTAATAATCATTTCCAGTTACCAATGAGAATAAACGGTGCCCAATAATACGGATGCGCGTACGGTGCTTTCGGATCAATCTTGAACTTGGGCAGGTTTGCTGTTTTATCTTCTTCGTGAATGAGCGCGCGTGCTGCCATCGTTTCGCCCGTCATTTGCAATGCACCGTGCAGCAGTTTGATTTGCGCCTGATGGAGCGCTTCAACCTTCGTCGTTTCGTCTTTTGCTTCCCGCAAGCGATAAAACTCTTGCATCAGGTTCTTGGTGCTGCGATCCGCGACGGGCCACAAACTCGCCACCACGGCCTTGGCTCCCTGTCGCTGTGCCAACGCGCCAAAGCCTTCAATTTCTTTCCCGTTCGCACCACTGCCGCCCGTGGCCGTGTTGCACGCCGACAGCGTCAGCAACTCCACTCCGCTGAAAACATTCGGGAACGTTTTGATTTGTGCCAGGCTCAGGAACTTTCCATCGCCGAGCAATAACGCCGAATTCGTTTCGTTGCCGGGCTGGAATTGAAAGTGACTGGCAATGTGAACCACCGTATTTTGTTCGCGTAAGCCCATCAACATGGACTCTTGTGTGAAAGCCTCATCCAATTTGATGGAGCCCGGCAGGACGCCGGATTGACTGCCTGCGGCGCGAATAATGCCGCGCATTTCCTCTTCGACACCGGGCAGCGCCGGAATTGTCACGCCGTGTGATTTGGTGACACCGAGGCCCAATGCCTGCCAATGGCGGTTAGGCACGTCTTTCAATCGCGCATTGCTGACGGGCGTGAACACGGATTGGCGATAGCTTTCGACCAAATACTGTTTGCCGTCGTGGAGCGCCGCCATCGGCACATAGCGCAAGACGCCGTCCAGCGACCACATCAATGTTTGCGCCTTCATCGCCCGCAAATCTTTCTCGACGGGCGCGAGCAGGATTTTGTACAGCTCTTTGGCGAGTGGCAACGGATCAAGCTTTGGATTCTGAAGCACTTCGCGGAAGGCGAGGATTTTGCGATTCAAGTCCGTTGCTTTGATCGGAGTTTGATAAGCCTTTTGCACGTCCGCCGTCGTCAGGATCACGCTATATTTTTCGTCGCCGACAATCGTGTAAAGCGCCGCCACCCGTTTGCCCATTTCGCGCAAATCCGCCTGTAATCCTTGTGCATCGGACACGTGTGCCAAGCGCACAGCGGAGTCTCGCTTCTTGCTCATTTCGGCGGCCAAACCATCAAGGAATCGTTGGAATGCTTGCGAGGCAATCATCAAATCCGTTTCCAGCTTGGTGAGCCGCAGGTTTTCTTCCGCTGTCCGCGCTTTCTTTTCCAGCAAATCGCTGCGCTCTATGCCAATCGTCGTCAACTGATCGGCAATCTCGCGGTAGCGTTTGTCGAGCGCGGCTTCTTCCGGCGTCAAGGCCGCCTTTTGGGATTTCGGCGCATTCTTGCCATCGCGCCGCACATATTCGAAATACTCTTCTTCCTTAAGCATGCGAATGACCTGCTCGGCTTCGGGCAAGCGGCCTTGTGCGATCAGCAAGTCGGCGAGTTCGCGGTAGGTTTGTTCTTTCGATTTCAGGAA
>JAEUQN010000070.1 GCA_016789725.1 Blastocatellia bacterium
CTTCTCATCAGATTTGAGTTCAATGGATTGCCCAGGGTCTTCCGCCAAAGAAAAACGGGCGCTATTGAGTTCTTTTTCAAGATTCCGATCAGATGGAATAAAAAGTCGTAATGGCGCACCTATTTCTTGACTTTTCTGTGCTGAAATCAAGTTAACGCCGCTAGGAGGATCCACAGGCTTCCCGTTGGGAGAATGAGTCATCGTCCATTCAGTAATGACTACACCTTGATTAGAAAGTTTTCCATTCCAATATGGGGTTCTTAACGTAATTTCCCGTAAATCAATTTGCGGGAGATTTTGCTGGGGAGAAGAAGGTTGAGATTGGACCGGTGCAGCCGGAAAAGGTGATGGACCTGTAGATTGAGAAACCTGCTCAGGCTGCTCCGCCGCCGATTTCTTTGGCGACGGATAGAGTTTTTGCAAAACAAATTGTGACCCAAATAGGATGAGAGCGGCAAGAATAATAAAAAGGGTAAGCCGTTGTTTTTCCATCTATCAAACTCATTTCAGACTCGCTGGCAAGATAGGCCAGTCATCTGACAGAAAAATCATTGTACGGGATCATACCCACCCGCAGCAAAAGGATGACATCGTAAGATGCGCTTTATACTTAATAATGACCCTTTAAGAAATCCATATTTGCTAACCGCAGCAGCAGCGTATTCTGAACAAGTCGGTACAAAACGGCACGAGGGTGGAAGTATCGGCGAAATCAGAAGTTTGTACCCACGCAGGATATAAATCGCAAGGTGTTTCATCCTAACTTCTCTGAGGGCTTCGCCTTCTCAATTGAATGACGAAAGCGAAGAAGTGTTTGAGAAAAGGAAGCCTCTATTTCTTGATAATCAGCACTTGCCGCAGTGGGCTTCACATTCAAAACCAAGTCAAAACTTACGCCATCTAAACTTGCCTGATTTCGCAGCCTGAAAACCTCACGAAGCCGCCGCCGACAACGATTCCGCAATACAGCGCCCCCAATCTTGCGGGTTGTTGTAAGGCCCATGCGTTGACGTCCATCGTTAGTAAGCAGAAAGAAAGCTGAAAAAAAAGGCGTACTGAATTTCCGTCCACGATCATAAACTATCCGAAACTGACGACTGGAAAGCAATCGCTGATCACGCTTCGGAGGTTTCATAAGAAGGACAAAGTAAAAAATACAGTTTTAGTAATGGTGCGGAGTGAGGCGCTTACGCCCTTTTGCGCGCCGACGCTTTATTACCAAACGACCTGATTTCGTACTCATCCGCTCCCGAAAGCCATGCGTCTTGGCTCGGCGACGATTATTCGGTTGAAAAGTTCTTTTTGCCATGGTTATAAACTCCTGATAAATCTAGGTTCAGAAATGGGGAAGACTAACAACGCCTACCAGCCCTTGTCAAATATTATTTGCGGCCTAGGTGCTTTTGATGCGGCTTGACGGATGCGATGAATTGGCTGTTGACAAAATTGACAGGCACAATGCCTTACCTGTAAGATGGCGCACTTAATTATCACGATGTGCTTTCAAATTCCACCAATAGTAAGCCTCAAAGTATTGTATTAGAGAGGAGAGGCCAAATTCACGCATGCCCACATTAGGTGAAGAACTCAGGCGGTTACGAGAAGAAAAAGGGCTATCGCTTCGTGAGGTTTCAGATTCAACCCATATCGGCAGCAGATTCCTGCAAGCGATAGAGTCCGACAATTATTCGATATTACCAGGAGGCATTTTTAATCGTGGCTTTGTGCGCAGCTATGCCCGCTATGTTGGTCTGGATGAAGAACAAGCATTGGTACTTTATAATCAGCAGCTTGAAGCACAGGGAGGAGAGGCACCTCGATCAACAGCTCCAAGTTGGGATGGCATTGAGGAAGAAGTGAGTTCTCCCTGGGGGACAATTGCGCTAATTATCTTGACCTTATTAATTCTTAGCGCGGGCGTATACATGGGTTATCGGTATTTTATTAGCTCAGCGCCTGCTCCAACCACGGCTGACGCCACAACCCCCGAATCAGGTAGTGTGGCAGCGCCATCAGTAACAGTTTCTGAGTCACCATCCCCATTGCCAACGACAGAAGGTTCACCCACAGTCTCTCCATCACCAAGTGAATCGGCTTCGCCAGCACTTCCCTTGATAGGGAATTTACAGGTCAAGGTGCAAATTGGTGAAAATCAATGCTGGCTGAAAGTTAAATCTGATGCGAATCCGGCAGCAGAAGGAACGCTGAATCCTGGGGATGTACGAGAATTTTCAGCATCGGAGAAAATGGTTTTAAGTTTTGGCAACGCGGTAGGAATAACCGCAACGCTTAATGGACGCCCCATGAAATTGCCCATTACTAAAGGCGTCTCATCGTATGTTGTTCTTACCAAAGATAACTACCAAACCTACCTCCAGTAGGGTACGTTGCAGGTCGCCTTACAAAAAGCGATTCTGCCTGTGCAGACTGGGACTAGGTCGAACGTAAAATACACGCCATCAAACCCGCCGCGCGGCACAAGTGCTCGCGCGGTTTTTGTTTATCGAAATAAGCACAAAATATGTTGATCGAAAATTTACCAGAAGCACTCACCTTCGACGATGTTTTATTATTACCGGCTTTTTCAGATGTACTGCCGACAGAAGCCGACACCAGCACGCGGCTCACACGCACAATCAAATTAAATATTCCGTTGTTAAGCTCAGCAATGGATACGGTTACAGAAAGCCCTATGGCGATTGCAATTGCCCAACAAGGCGGCATCGGTGTAATTCACAAAAACCTCTCCATCGAAACTCAGCGTGATGAGGTAGATAAAGTCAAACGCTCTGAATCCGGCATGATCGTAGACCCAGTGACGATTTCGCCGGATCGCCCGCTACATGATGCGCTGGCCTTAATGCAGCGGTATAAAATCTCTGGAGTGCCAGTAGTCATTGGCGATGGAAAGCTCGTCGGCATTTTGACCAATCGTGATATTCGCTTCGAGACACGCCTTGATCTGGCGGTCTCGGAGGTAATGACCAAGGAAAACCTCATCACTGTTCCTATCGGAACAACGTTGCGTGAAGCAGAGGGCATCCTGCAAAAACATCGCGTCGAAAAGCTGCTGGTGGTGGATGAACATTATCACCTCAAAGGACTCATCACCGTCAAAGACATCCAAAAAGCCATCCGTTATCCGAACGCGGCGAAAGATGATCTGGGTCGTTTGCGTTGTGCTGCGGCAGTTGGCGCGACAGGTGACTTTCTCGAACGCGCGGCGGAACTCATCCAGGCAAGGGTAGACGTGCTGGCAATTGACACCGCTCACGGTCACAGTTCGCGCGTCATCGAAGCTATCAAAGTCGTCAAGCACCGCTTCCCCGAAGTGCAATTAATTGCGGGTAACGTCGCCACCGCAGAAGGTACAAAAGCATTAATTAGCGCAGGGGTGGACGCAGTCAAAGCGGGCATTGGGCCTGGCTCAATTTGCACGACCCGTATCGTCTCTGGCGCAGGCGTACCACAAATCACAGCGATTTCTGAATGCGCGAAAGCGGCTCAAGGATCTGGCATCCCGGTCATTGCCGATGGCGGTATTAAGTTTTCTGGCGACATCACAAAGGCCATCGCCGCTGGTGCAGATTCGATCATGATCGGTTCCTTACTTGCCGGGACAGACGAATCGCCGGGGGAGATCATTTTGTATCAAGGCCGCAATTTCAAAGCTTATCGCGGCATGGGTTCGATTGGTGCGATGAAGCAAGGCAGCAAAGATCGCTATTCGCAAGAGGCTACAGAAACCGACAGTAAACTTGTGCCGGAAGGCATTGAAGGTCGGGTGTCATACAAAGGCTCTCTCGCCGCGATGATTGGGCAGTTGGTAGGCGGTTTACGCGCGGGAATGGGTTATACCGGATGCCGCTCCATCGAGGAACTCAAAACGAACTCCCGGTTCATCAAGATCACGGCTGCGAGCTTGAAAGAATCGCATGTTCACGATGTGTTAATTACAAAAGAAGCTCCGAACTATCGCGCCGAATAAATCACGATGAAAAAGATTATTTCCTTCCTTTTCCTGTTGATACTGGTCTCGGTCGTTATTGGGCAAAGCCGTGAAGCGATTTCGAACGAATTGCGCGATGCCCATAACGCATGGTTCAGCGGCAACTACAGCGTTGCGCTGCAAGCCTATCTGCGACTACTTAAAACGCCCGATGGAGAACAACAAGTCGAATCAATAGCTATTCAAACGGGAGAGCTGTATCACACAGATGAGTTAACAACGGATGCTCGCTCACAACGTTTAAGTGCAGATGGCAGGCTGATTTCGTATGAAACAGGCTCTCCGAAAACTCCGACCACCCGCATTGTCGAAACTGCGGGTACACATAAACTCATTGCAGAACTTTCAGGGACGGGCGCAGTCCTTTCGCCTTCGAGTAAACGAGTTGCTTATCTCAAACTTAGACCAAACGAAGAATTGAACAAAGCCCAAACAACGCTGGACAACGCGCAAGGCCCCGCACGACTTTCTGCGCAGCAAACCGTCAGTTACCTGCAAACCAAACACGCCGTCATCGCGGTGCGTGAGTTGGCAACGCAACAGGAACAGGAACTCAACACAGCAGACTTGCTGAAAACATCATTGGTATTTGGCCCAGATGATCAAACCGTCTATTTCGTGGGCGGACGTGACGGTGACGTCAAGCGGAATGATATTTATGCAGTAACAACTTCATCACAACCAATCGTCGTTACTGAAGCAGAAGGCTTCAAAGCAGCGCCCATTGTTGCAGCATCAGGTAAAGCGATGCTCGTTTTACTCCCCTCCTCGAACCCATTAGGACGCGCTTCTTCTTCGCAGACAACACCTAGAGGGCAAACCATTGGGCCATTCGGGATCGTGGATTTAGCAACGAAAAAGATGCAAATCATCAACGGTCAGTTCCCTGCCCTGTCAGCGGATGGTTCGGCCATCACATATCTGACGCGCAATCAACAGGAAACCCAATTGATGGTAATTCCCACTCTTAGTGGCGAGGCAACGACCGTTCTTAAAACAACCGACCTGTTGCAAACGCCGACCTTTGCTCCCGACAATCAGCGATTGATTTATGCACGGCGCAGCAACGAGGATTACGAAACTTTCATCATTGGGCGCGACGGCAAAAACGAGATGCGGCTGACGCGCGAAATCCAACATAACGCTTTACCACGTTTTCTCACGGCCAATCGAGTGCTTGATGTAATTGGAGAACCACGCCATCGCCGCGCCTGGCTCTATGATTTACAATCGGGCCAAAAGCACCAACTGTTTCATAACAACACGGTACGCACAATTTCGCCGGAGTACGATTGGCAAGTCTCAGCCGATGGCACAAAGGTTTTGATACAAGCGGATCGGGACGGTGACACGGTTTCGCCCGAACGTGGGTTGTATCTTGTCAGTGTGGATCGCAAAGTCACCAAAGAAGAATTGATTGCAAGACTCGAAAAAAATCTTGCCGCAGAATTAGCTCTGCAAGCCGAAGGCAAACGCATCTTCGCACCAATTGCAAACGAGGTGCAGCGCGTTGTTGCGCAGGCTTCAGTGAATCGCGTTTATGAATACCAGAAGTCACTTTTCGACTTCGATTCCAAACACATCACGCGCCCCGGTAATCAAAAAGCGATTGATTATTTGTATGAAACCTACAAATCATTCGGCTACGAACCAGTGAAGCAATGCTTTGACCTACGCAACGCTGTTGGCGGCAAAACCTGTAATGTGTATGCGACCTTGCGCGGCACAGAACATCCCGAATTGATCTATGTCGTCGGCAGCCATTTTGATTCGGTGGCTGTCGGCCCCGGCGCAGATGATGATTCATCCGGGACAGCAGCTTTGCTTGAGGCGGCGCGCGTTCTTGCCAAATCGCCTCAACCAGCGACGATCATTTTCATCTCCTATACTGGCGAAGAAGCGGGATTACTTGGCAGTCGTGAGTTTGTGCGACAAGCCCAAGCCAACAAAATGAAAATCGTCGGCGTCCTCAACAACGATATGATCGGCTGGGCCAATGACCACCGATTAGACAACACAATTCGCTATTCCAACTCTGGCATCCGAGACATCGAACACGCCGCAGCGATGCAGTTTACCAAGCTCATCACCTACGACGCGCGTTGGCATCGTGGCACAGATGCAACGGCCTATTTTGAAGTCTATGGCGACATCATCGGCGGCATTGGATCGTATCCAGTATTGGGGAATCCGCATTATCATCAAGCCACCGATTTACTCGAAGGCATCAATCATCAGCTTGTCACCGAAACCAGTAAAACAACGACAGCAACCTTGATGATGCTGGCGTCGAGTCCATCGCCCGTGAAAGATTTGAAAGTGGTGAGCTTCGATGGCAGGGTAGCAGAGCTGACCTGGACAGCGTCGCCGGAAAAAAATGTAAAGCAGTACATTGTGGCATACGGCACAGATGAAAAGCAGTTAAAGCAAATCCGAGTAACTACCCCACATGTAATTCTGAAGGACGCCAAACCCGGGATGGCGGTCAAAGTGAAAGCTGTGGGTGCCAGAAAAATGGAGGGCTGGGATTGGGCGAGTATCAAACTTTCAGCTTCCACCACGCCGCAACCCTGATACTCTGATTTGCCATAAATGTTTTTTATCCCCTTATTGCAATCGCTTCGCCATCGTCTATAATGCCGCATTCTGTACATCCCGCTTTACTGAAAACATCCATCAACCAGAGGACCTTAAACTATGATCCTTAACATAAGCGGCGGACCGCGCTTCCGTCACGCAAAATATCTCTTGTTCACCCTTTCACTCCTCATTATCAACTCCCTCTCCATTTTGGCCCAAGAACACAAAGGCGGCGGTGAAGCCAGTCTCGTGTTACCCGATTTGTCGCAGGTCAGTTTTCTCGGCGGCGTCAATGGTCATACGTTATTGCTGGTCGGCTTGGTAGTCAGCGCATTGGGAATGATTTTTGGATTGATTATCTACAATCAATTAAAAAACCTGCCGGTACATAAATCCATGTTGGAAATTTCCGAATTGATTTATGAAACGTGCAAAACGTATCTCGTCACGCAAGGCAAATTTATTCTGATCCTCGAAGCGTTTATTGCCGTCATCATCGTGCTGTATTTCGGTGTGCTGTCGGGATTGGGCGTGATGCGTGTGGCAATCATTTTGCTTTTCAGTTTAGTTGGCATCGCGGGCAGCTATGGCGTCGCGTGGTTCGGCATTCGCGTCAACACATTTGCAAACTCACGAACAGCGTTCGCATCGCTTGGCGGTAAGCCATATCCGATTTATGCGATTCCCCTGAAAGCCGGAATGAGCATCGGCATGCTGCTGATCTCGGTCGAGCTGCTGATCATGTTGTTCATTCTGCTGTTCGTGCCGGGCGATTACGCGGGGCCGTGTTTCATCGGATTTGCGATTGGCGAATCGTTGGGTGCGGCGGCGTTGCGTATCGCGGGCGGCATCTTCACGAAAATTGCCGACATTGGCTCCGACCTGATGAAGATCGTCTTCAAGATCAAGGAAGACGACGCACGCAATCCGGGCGTGATTGCCGATTGTACGGGCGACAACGCAGGCGATTCGGTTGGCCCATCGGCAGACGGATTTGAAACCTATGGCGTGACGGGCGTCGCGTTGATTTCGTTCATCCTGCTTGCGGTAACAAATCCGACGGTGCAGGTTCAATTGCTCGTCTGGATTTTTGTGATGCGCGTGATGATGGTCATTGCTTCTGCCGGGTCTTACTTCATCAACGAAATGCTGGCAAAAGGCAAGTATGGCAATGCTGATGAAATGAATTTTGAGAAGCCGCTGACCAGTCTCGTGATGATTACTTCTGTCGTTTCCATCATTCTGACATTCGTTGTGTCATACCTCATGATTCCAACGCTTGGGAACGACGCCTCGTTGTGGTGGAAACTTTCCATCATTATTTCGTGTGGCACTGCGGCGGGCGCAATCATTCCCGAAATGGTCAAGTGGTTCACGTCCACCGAATCGCGGCACGTCGCCGAAGTGGTCACTTCCTCAAAAGAAGGCGGCCCTTCATTGAATATTTTGTCTGGTTTGGTGGCCGGTAATTTCTCAGCCTACTGGCTTGGCATTGCTATCGTAATTTTGATGGCGATTGCTTATGGCGTCAGCACGGCAGGATTAGCGGCATTGATGGCAGCCCCGGCAGTGTTTGCATTTGGCCTCGTCGCGTTCGGATTCCTCGGCATGGGACCAGTCACGATTGCAGTTGACTCGTACGGCCCGGTGACAGACAACGCACAATCGGTCTATGAGTTATCGCTGATTGAGCAGGTTCCCAACATCGAAAACGAGGTCAAGAAAGACTTTGGTGTAGATGTAAAATTTGAACGTGCCAAGCATTTGCTTGAAGAAAACGATGGTGCAGGAAATACATTCAAAGCGACCGCCAAACCCGTGTTAATCGGAACGGCGGTGGTCGGCGCAACCACGATGATCTTCTCTATCATTCAAGTGTTGCGCGGCGAAGCAGCATCGGAGGCGGCATTTTTTGAAAGCCTCTCGTTGCTGAATCCACTCTTCCTGCTCGGCCTGGTCACGGGCGGAGCGGTGATTTACTGGTTTACCGGCGCATCAACACAAGCTGTGACGACCGGGGCCTATCGCGCGGTCGAGTTCATCAAAGCGAATATTAAGCTGGAAGGGATTGAAAAAGCCTCGGTTGAAGACAGCAAAAAGGTCGTCGAAATTTGTACGGTCTACGCACAGAAAGGTATGTTCAATATCTTCCTGACCGTGTTTTTCTCTTCGCTCGCTTTTGCGCTCGTTGATCCGTATTTCTTTATCGGCTATTTGATTTCGATTGCGATCTTCGGATTGTATCAAGCTATCTTCATGGCAAATGCGGGCGGTGCCTGGGACAACGCCAAGAAGATTGTCGAAGTCGAATTGAAAGCCAAAGGCACACCGCTCCATGACGCCACCGTCGTCGGTGATACCGTGGGTGATCCGTTCAAAGACACGTCTTCGGTAGCAATGAACCCAGTCATCAAATTCACGACATTGTTCGGATTATTGGCAGTGGAATTGGGCCTGAAGCTTTCGCAAAGTCAGGGTGCAGGCGTCAGTCACGTCTTGGCAGCGATCTTCTTTTTGGTGTCGGTATTCTTTGTTTGGCGGTCGTTCTACGGCATGCGAATTGGATCAGAGAAATAACCCTGAACAGGTGCTTCACCACAACGCCCGTATTGATTGTCTCAAAGGCAAATCACACGGGCGTTGTTTTATTTGGCAAGACTGAGCAAAACGGCTTCAGTGGCAACCTGCCGATTGATGTTGATGTTGAGATTCCGTCGCAGCTCATCGAATTTCTTGACCCATTCCATCAACCGTGCGAGTCCGTTTTTTTCAGCTAATGATTGCAGCCGATCTGTGACGTCTATGTTGACGACATCTGCATCTACCCCACCTGCCGCGACTAAAAACACATCGCGCAGCACATTCAGCAACAAATTCAGCATCCGCTCAAACGCCTCGCGTTCCTGCTTGCCATAATGCTCGGCAGCTTTGACTAGACGATATTTATTGTTCCCGCTCGCGAGTAATTCCAATAATTCCAACATCTCACGCCGCTCGCGACGATATTCGGAAAGATCAATCGCCGTCGCCTGCCCGATTCTGCCACCAGTCAAGCGTGCCAGCAGTTTCGTATCCGGCGCAGGGCGTTGCGAGGTTTTAGTTAAATACGTCTCCATCTCTGCAATCGAGAGGGGCGCAAAACTCAGGCGCTGCGCACGTGACCGGATCGTCGGCAATAACGCATCGGGCCGCGAGGTCAGCAAAATGATGGTAGATGTCGGCGGCGGCTCTTCGAGCGTTTTGAGTAAAGAATTCGCGGCTTCTTCACGCAAACGATCAGCTCCGTCAATTAGAAAGAAACGCTGTTTTCCTTCGCGTGGTCGTACTTGTATATCATCTGTCAAAGCCCGTGTCTGGGCAATTTTGATGTAATTTCCATCGGGCTGAACCGTGACGACATCGCTGTACGAATTAGATTGAATGCGTGTGCAAACGGGACAATCATCACAACTATCATCACGCGTTGCTGGTGGCCGCTGGCAATTGGCGGCTTTAGCAAAGGTCAGAGCGAACTGTCGTTTCCCTACCCCGTCAGGCCCGGCAAAAATCAGTGAGAGCCCCAATCCATCGCGTTGCAACAACCGTTGCAGGATTTGTTTGTTGTGGTTATTCCCAATGAGGGTGGAAAAAGACATACGGGGCAAAATTAATTGGCAGAAACGGGCGGGTCTTGCGCCTTTGATGCCAGTGACGCAAACAGCTTAAATAATGCCTCGCAAAGCTTCTGTCACCAGTGGCCGAACCGTTTCGATAGAACCAGAAGCAGGAATAATCCGATAACGTTTTGGTTCTTGATGAGCCAGTTCTAAATATCCATTTCGCACACGTTCATGAAATTCGAGTGGTTCTCGATCCAAGCGATCCGCTTGTGCGTCTGTCGTGTTGTCGGCAGCATCTCCGCTACGACGATGAATTCGCTCCATTCCGGTGGCAACATCAAGGTCGAAGAGCAACGTCACATCAGGCTTCAACCCGCCAGTCGCCAGATTATTGAGTTGATTGATGAGCGTCAGATCGAAGCCTCGCCCATAGCCCTGATACGCGGTCGTCGCATCATAAAAGCGATCACTCAAAACCAATATCCCTTTAGCGAGGTTCGGCGCAATGAACTCGCGTACATGTTGCGCGCGGTCAGCGGCGTACAGCAATAATTCTGCTAATGGATCAACGGAATGAGGCGAGACATTCAACAACGCGGCACGGATCATCTTGCCGAGATCGGTCCCGCCTGGTTCACGTGTAGAGACGAAGGGAATGTTACGACCGGTGAGAATACGTTCGAGCATACGCAGTTGGGTAGTCTTCCCACAACCGTCAATGCCCTCAAAAGTAATGAGCTTGCCGCGCGTCATTGTGCCTGATTGTCCAACTCAATCTGGGAATTAGCTCGTTTGCGTTCCGCCATTGGGTACGGGAGCAGCTGGAGCAGCGGGCGGTGGCGGTGGCGCACTGCTTTGCTGATGGCCGCCATAATGACCGTGCTGAACTGCGCCGCGTGGGACGGAAATCGTCGAAATCGCGTGCTTGAAAATCAACTGTTCCAAATTGCCAGATTCCAAAACGACTGAGAATTTGTCAAAGCTGCGAATTCTTCCAGTGAGCTTGACCCCGCCGATCAAATAGATCGTCACATTAATGCGATCACGGCGAAGTGTATTCAAAAAACCATCTTGAACGTTTTGAGATGCTTGGGTATCCATAGGCTTGAGCCTCTCTCGTGGAAGTTTGTTAATTCGTTTGTTAGTTATCTATCCGGGGCACCATCGGTGACAGCGGCGTATGTTAACCGAAACGCTAAGTTCAGGCTACTAAATATTTGATAGATGGGCAAAAGTTCGCAATTTATTTCTCACGAACAAAGGCGCTTTTAGCTCGTCCGTTGCCGCCCCGCCGAATCATTATGATTTCTGCCAGAATTGCCACCGCAATTTCTTCAGGCGTTTGCGCGCCAATGTCGAGTCCGATGGGCGCATAAACACTTCGCAGCAATTCCTCGCTGATACCCTCGCGTTTCAGATGCGCGCGAATCGTCGTGGTACGGCGGCGACTGCCAATCATACCGATATAGCGCGCGGGTTTATCAGTCACTTCCTGCAAACAGATTTCGTCGTGCTTATGTCCACGCGTAACAATTACCAAATGCGATGCGGCAGTGATCTTTAGTGATTGCAACGCGACAACAAAATCATCCGCGATTAAATTAATGCGCTCGTCAGGAAAACGTTCGCGCGAAACAAACTCCGCCCGATCATCAATCACCGTCACACGAAAGCCCAGAAACACGCCCATTTGGGCAACTGCCAGTCCAACGTGACCGCCACCACAAACAATCAGTTGCAACAGCGGACGCGCAATTTCAAAGAGCAACCGCGTCTCGCCCAAAGTTTGCGTCACGATTTCCTGCCGCTCATCGGCCATCAGTAAAAGGGACTGTTCAGCCGCAGACGCGTCAAATATCGGCCCTAACCCCAGCGTACCACCCACAACCGCGCCTCCTTCCTCTACTAACAAGCGCGTCGTTTTTTCCGCCGCCTGCGCAACCACCGACACAATCGCCAGTGAATGCCCATTCGCAAACGCGTGTTGGATGGCCGTAGAGATTTCCGCTGGTTTTATCATGACCAAACCTCAATCATCACTTCCATTTCGCCCCCGCAAATCATGCCTTCTTCATCCGGCGGCACATCAGGATTGTCGCGCAAAGTGAAATGACAGAGACGCGATTTCCCGTCATTCAGGGCTTCGCGCGCTTCGGCCCAGACATCGGCTTCGACGCAACCGCCACCTACAGTGCCAAGCATTTTTCCAGTTTCATATACCAGCAATTTTGCGCCAGTGCGTTGCGGCGTCGAGCCGGAAGTTGTGATGATTGTCGCCACTGCCAACTTCTCGCCTGCCTCCTGAGCTTTTGCGATTTCGTCGTAGACTTCAGTTTGTGTGAGCAAACTCATATCGTAATTTCTCCGTGCCCCCAAGTGTACCGCACGATTCAAGCACCGGGAAGTTCGCGGAACAGCCAACTCTAAAACGTCAAGGATGGTCGCTTTTCGTTTGCGCCAACGGCTGAATGCTGGCACTGGTGTGGGTTAAGGTAAAGTAATAAGTAATATGCGCGCGAACGTCTACAGGCTGATTATTCACTTTGGCTGGATCAAATGTCAGTTGCTTTGCTGCGTTCATCGCACTTTCATCCAAGCCGTAACCCAGTTTCTGTTCGACCGCTAAATCTTTGAGTTTTCCGTCGTGTGCAAACAATGCGATCAACACAACCTTGCCTTCGATCTTTTTCTCACGTGCTTTGGCCGTATACATCGGCAAATACATCGCGCGAATGCTGGGGCGCGGCACTTCAGCAACGCGCGGCTCTGGGCGTAATGGTTGTTGCGTTGGTGATTCGCTTGCCTTAACGACAGGACGCAATTCTTCAGGGTCTGGTTCGTAGACCGTGATCGTTTCGATGACATCCAGCGGATTGATTTTCGGACGCGTTTGTTGGCTGATCTGTTTTGCGCTTCGTTCGAAGATGAAAAATCGTTCGTTGCGTTTTTCGATGCCGCTGATTTTCCACTTCCCTGCCAACACATCGCCGACGCGCAGGTTTTGGCTTTTGATGTCGCTAATGCCCAGCATTGTTGTGATTTCGTCTGCGGTCAGAATTTGCAAATCAGGAACTGTATCTTCACCGCTGATGATCGCCTGCTGCTCGACATATTGCTTTTGCAAAAGCAACCGCTGTTTCGAGCGAGTGTAATCATTGCGGCTGATTTCCTGCTGCTGGATTTGATATTCCAGCTCGTTTAACTCCTCTGCGAGATTGGTGAAATACGCGGTGATGATCGGGCCAAAAGCAATTTTTGTTGGTTGCCCTGTTTGCGCTGGCACCGACACCATCAAGGCAACAAAAACCGTGGCAACAAAAACCGTGATCGTGAAAAGGAACTTTGCCATTGCTATTTCTCGGTAGGGCCAAACTCAAACCGAGCGGGATTATGGCGTATCCATTCTCAGCCGGTCAAGAAAGCATTTTCCTTGCACTAACTATCGTTGTCACTCCTTCTCTGGATTGTTTGAGAGTTCAGGTTTCAACTCTACGGATTGGATACGTCCATCTGAGACAAACCGAACCAGCGTTTCCTGCACGCTGTTCACTGGTTGAATCAGCTTTTGGATTTCTTCTTCACTGTAGCCATTGGCCTTCGCCAGTTCCAGAAACTGCCGTGCATTTTCGAGTTGCAATTGTGCGTTCTTCAGCCGAATAGCGTCGTTCTCCAAATTGATTTTGGTGTTTTGGGCTGCAAGATGGTCATCTTCCAAACTTCTCCGCCGGGAATGCACACGATAATCAATCAAGCGGAATAGAAAGTCCTTAACGTGTCCAACCACTGTTCCCATACCGACCAAATCCGTAAAGCCTGGCGAATTGTATTGAATCCGACAGACTTCCAGCTCCGCCTGCGGATGATGCGTTTTGAGGTGTTGTGTCAGAAGCGATCTTTCTGTCCACATTTCGACCTGCCTTTCTGTTTCGTTACTGGTCGCCGCAGCAACAATCCTTAGCCCCAGGTTGTAGAGGAAATCAAGCTCGTGCAGGAAAGTCGCCATGTCCGATGCTGACCAGTCATCACTGATATTAATCCTGATGATCTGCCGGGAATCGAACGACATGTGTTATCTCCTAATTTCAAAAGGGAAATTTTCGACATTTATAGAAAATCTGTCGCGCGCGTTTATAACACCGCAAAACAGATTTTTCAATATCTTCAATTGACAATTTTCGTTAAGCCTCGATAATTAAGCGATTGTTTAGTAAAGATATTCGAGAACTACGCATACTCTTGAGGGAGATAACTATGGCTTTAAGCGATCAACAACACGCCGTCTTAGAATTCCTCGAACGCTATCTCACGACGAAAGGCAAGTCGCCCACGATGGCGGAAATTCAAACGCACTTCAAGTTCAGTTCATCTTCGACGGTGCATCATCATTTGCAGAAGCTGGAAACCGCTGGTCACATTCGTCGCACACCTAATATTTCGCGCGGTATTGAAATCATTAATCGCAGCGACGAACACGGCGAAACAGAAATCCCGCTGCTCGGTTACGTGGCGGCAGGCAAACCCATCATCACCGAGCTGAACGATGAGTGGCTGACGATTCCTCGTGTGATGGCAGGCAAAAAACGAACCTTCGGCTTGATCGTGCGCGGCGATTCGATGAGCGGCGACGGCATTCTGGACGGCGATTATTTGGTCATCGAAGCGAGCGAGACCGCCAACAACAAAGACATCATCGTCGCCTTGATTGACGATGGCGCGGTGGTCAAATATTTCTTTCAGGAAAAGGGGCAAGTCGTTTTGAAATCATCCAATCCGGCCTACAAACCTATCAAGATAAAACCATCGCAACGATTTCTAATTCGCGGAAAATTATTGGGTGTCTTGCGTTTGTATGCGCGCCATCGAAAATAGCGTCATTCAACTATGACCAATGACTTGCATAAATCTTTCCTGATACGCGGAGCAATTACTAACGATGCCGCAGCATTAGCTGCGCTCACTTGTGAGTTAATGAGATTCGAACGCGGATTGTCGAGCGCACCGCGTGAAGCCAATCCCTGGGCGGCAAGCCTGGAGGAGTTGCATAAACAACTGCGCCTGCCAAACACGAGATTCTTTGTCGCGGAGAAAGACGGGCAAGTCGTCGGCTACCTGCGCGCCGTAATCGTGGGGCGCAAATTAGCGCGTGAAGAATTGGGCTGGATCGGATGGGGCAAAGATTTGATCGAACGCATCGCACGCTGGGGGTTTACATTCGTGATGCGCCGCCCACGCCCTGCCGTGCAAATCGAAAGCGGCTACATCGCCGGAACGTTTGTCGCCGAAGAAGCCCGCCAACTCGGCATCGGGCGCGCGCTGGCGATAGCGGCGGAAAGCTGGTTCAGCGAGCAGGGGCTAAAGAACAGCGAACTCCACGTGCTGTTTCACAACGTAACGGCGCGGCAGATGTGGGAAGAACTAGGCTACGAACCATTAGCATTGGGGATGCGTAAAAATCTGCAACGAGGAGATTGATATGAAAATGGTACTTTGCACTTTGCTTTGTTTCCTGGCATTGAATTCAGTTACAGCATTCGCCCAAGCCCCCAAAGCCAATGAGCCGACGACTCAGAAAGACGAACAGACCTTGCGTTCATTGCTGGACGAAGTACGTCAGTTACGTGTCGCGCTGCAACGCGCGAATTTGAATGCTTACCGAGCACAAATTACGGTAGAGCGATTGCGTATTCAGCAAGACCGGGTGGATCGTCTGGCGCGCGAAATCGAAGGCGTGCGGCGAGAAATCAGCGAGCAAGGCGGTTGGTTAGCGCGGCTCCCAGAACGGCTGAAAGGCTTGGAGAATCAGCTTAGCTTGGAAACCAACCCAACGCGCCGAGCGCAGATTGAAACTGAGTACAAAGATCACAAGTTCAGCCTTGAGCAGGAAACAAAACGAGTAGAGCAACGACGTGAACGTGAGGCGGAGTTAGGGAAACAGTTGCAAGCGGAGCAACTCAAACTTAACGAGCTAAATGATCGGCTGGAAACGTTGGATCGAGAAATCGAAAAGCAGGCCACAGAGGAAACGCCAAAGAAAAAATGACGTTTCCCGCTGCGCTAGGTTTACTGATTCTCTTTGTACCACTCCACTGTGCGTTGCAAGCCTTCTCTCAACCCAACAACCGGTTTATAGCCAATCATCTTTTCAGTATATGTAATGTCTGCCTGTGAGTGTCGCACGTCGCCGGCGCGCAGTTCTTTGTAAATCGGCGTCAGGTTTGTGCCGAGGATTGTTTGTAACTCGGCCAATAATTGATTGAGCGTAATGCGATCATTCACGCCAACATTGACGACTGTTCCGTTTGCATTCGATGTTTCAGCAGCGAGCAAATTCGCGCTGACCACATTGTCAATGTAGGTAAAATCGCGCGATTGTTCGCCATCGCCGAAAATGACGGGCGGTTCGTTGGCCAGCAATGCCGTCACGAATTTCGAGATCACGCCCGAATACGGTGATGACGGGTCCTGGCGCGGGCCAAACACATTGAAGTACCGAAGTGACACGGTTTCCAAGCCGTACACCTGCGAAAACACCTGACAATAAAATTCGCCGAACAGCTTTTGCGCGGCATACGGTGAAAGTGGTGTTGGATACATCTCAACGCGCTTCGGTAAAACTTCGGTTTCACCATAAGCTGAGCTTGAAGCCGCAAATACGAGCCGCTTGACACCGGCTTCTTTCGCCGCGAGTAAAACATTAAACGTGCCATCCACATTGGCTTCGTGACTCAGCCGTGGTTCTGCAACCGAGCGTGGCACCGACGGAATCGCAGCTTCATGAAAAACGATATGCACGCCTTCCATCACTCGGCCCATGGTTTCAGCATCGCGGATGTCACCTTCGATAAATTCGATTTGGCCTTCGAGATGCGCCAGATTGTGACGATGCCCGGTTAAAAAATTGTCGAGTACGCGAACGCGGTCTCCGCGCTTAACCAGTGCCGTAGCGATGTGCGAACCAATGAATCCGGCACCGCCGGTAACTAAATAAAGTTTGCTCACGATTTTGTTTCCCTTCTAAACAAACAGAAAGGCGACCAAGGCCGCCTGTGCGATGAACCGATAAACTTGTTGTATGAAAAAATTGCTGGTAGCGCGTACGGGACTCGAACCCGTGCTCTCCGCCTTGAGAGGGCGGCGTGTTAACCAGTTACACCAACGCGCCGTGAAGAAATAATGAATTTTCAAGAGGCCAATCGCAAACGGTTGTATACCACGCCCACTATTGTTTTTCAATCGTTTGAATGATGCAGGTGTGCTGCTGGACAATGGCCGATGCGAAATTTAGAATGGGATTCACCGCAAAAGAAAATTGTTCTCCAGGGCTGCTCAAAAGGAATTCATTATGTTTCAGCAAAAAGCAAAAGCACCTATCTCAAAAAAACAAGCTCCGACCAAAGCGAAAGCTCCAGCCGTACAACGATCCGCTCCCGTTTACGATGTTGTGATCGTCGGTTCGGGTGCGGCGGGTGGCACGGCGGCAAAAGTTCTGGTCGAAGCGGGCCTGAATGTGGCAATGCTGGAAGCTGGGCCGCTGCGCAAGAATATGATTGATTTTGCCTACCACGATCCGTTTCCGTATGAAGATGAACATCGCGGATTGAAAGGCGAAGCCAACAGCGATGTCGTCCGCAAGAAATATGTCTTCGGCCCCAATGCCTATGCGCCTTGGCCCAACCCCGACGAACCGTACACAACACCCAAAGACACACCGTACGAATGGATGCGCGCGCGCAATGTCGGTGGACGCACAATGTTTTGGGGACGCTTTTCTAATCGTTACAACGAAGCAGATTTCAAGATGAGGTCGCGCGATGGAATGGGATTGGACTGGCCGGTTGAGTACAAAGACATCGCCCCGTATTACGACAAAGCTGAAATATTTATGGGCGTGTGCGGCGCAAAAGAAAATCACCCGGATTTGCCAGACGCTGACAACTTCCTGCCGCCGGTTGCATTGAAATGCCCCGATCATTTGCTTTGGAAAGCTGCCGAAAAAGTGGGCATTCGCTCCATGCGTGTGCGGCGCGCGATGCTCACTAAAGCCTACAACGGCTACGCCCAATGCCATTATTGTGCGGGCTGTGATGACGGTTGTGAAACGCATTCGTTTTATAACTCGGCCTTTCGCCAGGTCGTCCCGTTAATGACCAAATTCCCGAAGACGTTCACGTTGATTCCGAACGCGATGGCGCACAAGGTTAATGTGAACAAAGCAGGCTTGGCTGAAGGCGTGAGCTACGTTGACAAGACAACCGGACAGGAACGTCAGGTCAAAGCGCGCGTGGTGATGCTGGGTTGCGGCACGCTTGAAACGACGCGATTGTTGCTGCTCTCGAACATTGCGAATTCGAGCGGCCAAGTCGGCAAAAACTTCATGGAACACTTGGATGTCGGCGCACAAGCCTTCTTGCCCGATCTGAGTTTTGCCGAACGTGAAGTGGGTGATGGTATCGGAGGTTCACACATCATCATGCCCTGGTTCGGTTATTTCCGCCCGAATGAAAAGCGCGATTTTCTCCGTGGCTTTCAAATTGAACCTTCGGTGCGCCAACGCTCACGTCCCGACAAACGTCCGAAAGATACGCCGGGTTTTGGCCTCGACTTCAAAAAAGAAATTCGTCGTTGGCAAGGCACGCGCGTGTCGCTAGCTTGTCACGGCGAAATGCTGCCGAGTCCGAATAAATTCGTCGAACTCGACAACACAACGAAAGATAAATGGGGCAGTCCCGTGCTGAAGATTCATTACAAATGGGACGACAACGATTTGAATATGTTCAAGTACGCACGTCGCACCTATGAAGAAATCTTTGCTGCCGCCAAAGCCGTGGACGTGCGATTGCCCAAGGTTCCCGATCCCGCAGGCCATTCAATTCACGAAATGGGGACGGCACACATGGGCAGCGATGCAAAGACTTCCGTCCTCAACCAATTCAATCAATCCTGGGACGTGAAGAACTTGTTTGTCGTGGACGCGGCGGCGTTTGCTTCTGGCACACATAAAAATCCGACGTTGATGATTATGGCCTTGAGCTGGCGCGCGTCGGAATATGCGCTGGAAGAAATGCGCAAGAAAAACCTCTAGCGATTTTGGATTTTCGGTTTTGGATTCGTGCATGTAGACTTCGCGGTTCTCAAAAACAAGCCCTGAGCAATTATGAACAGCGACGCGACAACTGAACCATCCAAAATCCAAAATCTAAAATCGGAAATGGCTGCTGGCCTGATTTGCCTGCTTTATTTCGTCTTCCTGATTTACTTTTCGCGCCAACATCCGTTTGGCACCTACGCGACAGAAACTGATTTTTATCACCTCTACGCGCCCGATGCCGCCCGCATTGCAGCGGGTCAATTTCCGCTGAATTCATTTCAAGGGCCAGGCTATCCGGTCTTGCTTTCGCTTGTCACAAAATTTACGGGCGATGTGTTTGTTGCAGGCAAATGGATTTCGATCATCAGCGCCGTAATGTGCGTGTGGTTGATGTTTGCGCTGTTCAAGCAATTGTTCGGCGAATGGGTCGGCGTCGGCGCGGCGTTGTTGTCCACGACAGTCATCGAATTCCCGGAATTTTCGTTGCAGGCGACGACAGATGTGTTCTTTTTGCTGCTGTGTCTGGTCGCGCTTGTGATTTTTACAGGAGCGTATTTTTCGCTGCGCATGCGATTGATCTTCGCGGCCTTCTTTACGGGCGTGGCGTATCTGACGCGCTACAACGGCGTCTTTCTGCTCGCGTGTTTTGTGTTTGCGATTCTGGTCATGAATTTGTTTGAGAAGGTCTGGCGCGAGCGAATTGTATTGACCGGAATCTTTCTCGCCGCGTTTTTCATTACGATTCTGCCGTGGTTGATAGCGAATGCACAGCATCACGGCTCGCCGTTTTACAACACGAATTATTTGAATATGGCAACGCTGTTCTATCCTGAACTGGCGGACGGCGAAGTCACGCAGGACGGCACGCGCAAAGCGGCGGAAATGTTTCATTCCTTCGGCGATGTGTTAAGTTATAAACCAACACAAGCTATCGCGCGTTACTTTGGCAATCTCGGCAATATTTTTCTCAGTTCATTACGACCGACATTAGTAGCGCGGCTAACAGGCTGGCTCGGCTTGCTTGGATTGTTTGGCGCGCTGCTGGAAATCCGTTTGCGCGGCTTTTTCAACGACGGAAAACTCAACCCGCAATCGAAAGCGCGATTGTTGTTGATGTTTTCGATGGCAGTGTATTTCCTGTTAATGGGATTGAATCATTGGGAAGTTCGGTATTTCTTTTTTATTGGGTTTTGTTACAGCGGCCTAGCTTCTTATCTGGCTTACCTGTCAGTCAAGTGGTTAAGTGCTATAGAACTACATTACCCAACGATAACGTTGATTGTGGTTCCGACGATTTACGTGCTGGGCATTGCGGCCAATGCTTTCACGCCGACGCACGAAAGCTTTCGCAATTTTATGCAGGCGCATCCGTATGAAATCCCCGCCGCCGCGCAGTTCCTGCAATCCACCAACGCCGCGCCACATAGCCTGAAAATCGTCGCACGCAAACCGCATCTGCCGTTTATGGCAAAGCAGGATTGGGTCTTTTTTCCGCAGGTAAAATCGCTGGATGAATTGAAAGCGTGGCTGGAGAAAAACCCCGTCAATTACATCGCCATCGGAAAACGCGAATTGAAATCACGCAAAGAACTCGCGCCGCTCGGCGATCCGAAAACTGCGCCCGATTGGTTAGAAACCGCGTGGACCAATGACGATCCGAAATTCATTTTGTACAAACCGAAGCTCAAGTAGCGTGGCGCTCGGATAACCAACTATTCACAACCCCGCGTCCGACAACCGCGCCCAACACAATCACGCCGCCAATCAACGCCAATAACGACGGCCTTTCGCCTACGGTCAGCACCACCCACAACGGATTTAGAATCGGCTCAATCACCGTCAATAATGTGGTTTCCAGCGCGGTCACATGCCGCGTCGCTTTGGTGAATAGCACATATGCAAATCCAAGCTGAAAGACCCCAAGGAGAACTAACCCGATCACACTGTTTGTGCTTGGCATCTGTCCCCAAAATGCAGGCAAGCCAATGATCGCCGTCAGAATATTGCCGAGCAACACGGATTCAAACGGCGAGGCGTCTCGTTGTTTGCGCAGCAGAATTGCCAGCAATGCATAGCACACCGCGCTCAATAACGCGAAGGCGTTGCCGCCCCAATTTCCGGCGCTCAATCCATCCAATAAAAACAGGCACATGCCAATCAGCACCAAGCCAATCGTCGCCCAATCCAGTGCGGTCGAGCGCTCTTTCAAAAACCACGAACTGAGCAACGCAATGTATACCGGCGCAGTGTATTGCAACAGAATCGCGTTCGCCGCCGTCGTCATTTTGTTGGCAATCACGAAAAACAAAACAGTTCCGCAATACGCGACGGCACAGCCGATTTGCGTCGCTGACCAATTGAATTTCGGGCGACCAATGAAAAGCAGAATGACGATGGCGGCAATCGCGCTGCGACCACCCGCCACCGCGAGCGCAGGCAATTGCACCAACTTGATCAGCAGTCCACCAGTGCTGAAAAGAAAGGCCGCGCAAAGCAGATAAAGAATCGCGCGGCGGCGTTCATGAGCAGTAGTCATAGGCCCGAACTTTTACTTGAACTCCGCCTGATCGTGCAAGGCAAACAAGAACCTTGTGCTTTATTTTTGCGCGTGGAAGAATAGCCTTTTCGTTTGGAGGCGAGATTATTGACTATATGACCAAGACTTTTTATGTGACGACACCGATTTACTATGTCAATTCGCACCCACATTTGGGGCATCTGTACACAACGATCATTGCCGACACGGTCGCGCGCTTCAAACGGCAACGCGGCTATGATGTGTTCTTTCTGACAGGCACCGACGAACACGGCATCAACATCGAACGCGCAGCGGCCAACGCTGGCTTGCCCGTCAAGCAGCATGTGGACAACATCGTCAACGAATTCCAGACGGCCTTTGCCGATTACAAATTCAGTAACAACCATTGGATTCGCACGACGGACGATTACCACAAACAAGGTGTAGCTGAACTTTGGCGGCGCGTGCGCGAGAACGGCTACATTTACAAAGGCAGTTACGACGGCTGGTACTGCGGAAGCTGCAATGAGTTTTACAACGAAAGCGAAGCCATCAAAAACGAAGCGGGCGTGCTGGTTTGCCCGACGCACACCGTGACGCCGCTGGATTTCATCACGAAAGAAGAAAGCTATTTCTTCAAGCTTTCGGCGTTTCAAGACAGGCTGCTCGAATACTACGAACAGAACCCAAACTTCATTCGCCCCGAAGCGCGCCGCAACGAAGTCATCAGCTTTGTCAGCAGCGGTCTCAAAGACCTGTCCGTCAGCCGCACGTCCGTCAAATGGGGCATTCCGGTTCCTGACGATCCCGAACACACGATGTATGTGTGGTTTGATGCGCTGACGAATTACATCACCGCTATTGGCTTCGGCAACGACACTCGCGGCGGCGAAGCGGAGTTTCAGAAATACTGGCCCGCGAATTTGCAACTGGTCGGCAAAGATATTCTGCGTTTTCACACCGTCTACTGGCCCGCATTTTTGCTTGCCGCCGGACTCGAACCCGCGCACACCTGTTTCGCTCATGGAATGTGGTTGTCGGGCGGACGCAAGATGTCCAAAACACTCGGCAATGTGATTGATCTGGCTGTGCTCGCCAAGCATTTTCAGACCGATGCTGTGCGGTATTTTGCCTTGCGCGAAATGGTGTTTGGGCAAGACGGCGATTTCACGTACGAAGCATTGATTGATCGCATTACCGCAGATTTGGCGAGCGGGTTGGGAAATCTGTCCAGCCGCACGCTGACGATGATTCGCAATTACTGCGACGGCGTGATTCCGGCCGCAGTGCTTTCCAACAACGCCGAACTCGACGCCCGCGCCGCCGAAGTCAAATCTGCCTTCGCCTCCGCGCAGGAACAGTTCGACAAAGAATTCGACGAATACAATTTCTCGCGCGGTCTGGAAGCCGTTTGGCAGGCCATCGCTGTCGTAGACAAATTCATCTCCGACGCCAAACCCTGGGACATTGCCAAAGATGAAACTCGTCGCGCCGAACTTGAATTGGTACTTAGCACTGCAATTGAAGCCTTGCGCAACGCAACCGTGCTGCTCGCGCCTGTCTTGCCCGAATCCACACAAGCGATTTGGGAACAACTCGGCGAATCCGGCAACGTCGCTGAAATCGCACCGAACGCGCTCGCGCCCGTCGCACCAGAAACGCGCATCGGAGACATCAAACCCGTATTTCCACGATTGGACAAAAAGAAAGTTATGAACGAAATCAATCAAGCTGAAGCCGCGAGTCAGGAAGCTCGCGCACAAGAATCCAAACCCGAAACACCCGCTGTACCTGTAGCAGAAGCGGCTCCGGCTGCACCTGCTGAAGTGCCTGCCGCGCCCGAAGGCATTGCCTACATCGGCATCGAAGACTTTCTGAAAGTCGAACTCCGCGTCGGCGAAATCCTGACCGCCGAACGTATTCCGAAAGCCGACAAACTACTGAAATTCACAATGGATTTAGGCGAAGCCAGCCCGCGCCAAATCCTCGCCGGCATAGCGCAATACTACGAACCCGAGAAACTCATCGGACGCAAAGTCATCGTCGTAGCGAATCTCGCCCCCAGAAAACTGCGCGGCCTCGAATCACAAGGCATGATTCTGGCGGCTTCGATTGGCGACGAAGGGCGACCTATCTTGGCGGGCTTTTTGGAGGAAGTGCCGAACGGCGCGAAGTTGAAATAACGATCTAAGTTTTATGAGCAAAGTCCTCGCAATTTTGACAATTGGCTGGGCAATATTACTAACCTTGCTTGCTGCATTTTGGGTGGATTTAGATGCTCCCTTTATGCCGATTGCAGGAGTTGCCGAACTCGCACTATTTTTCTTGGGAGCAATTCTTATTGTTGGCTGGGGATATGTTGCAAAGACAATCCGACGATATATCATTCCAGGAATTGCAGTAACTTTTATCGTTGGTTACAGCTTTGGTTTTGTCTACCTCCCTGATGAGGTTTCCTGGAAAGCAAAATTCTATCGGCATAAAAGAAACTACGAGGCGCGAGTTGCTGAAATTTACCAAATGTCACCGCAACAGCTTCAAAGCTTATTGCAAGAAAATAAAGCTGCGATCACATACAAAGATTGCTCAATAGATTTAGGGCCGCCGATTCGCGTTGCTTTTGTTTGGGATGGAATCATTGATAACTGGTACGGAGTAATGTACGACCCGTCAGACACTGTGCAACAATCCAACGAAAAAGAGTGGAACGATCCAACCTCTCGGGACTTAAAGAGTATCTTTGGAGGCGATTTGGTTGGCGTGACGCATATTGAAGGGCATTGGTATTTTTGTTCATTTACTTGAAATAAGCCATAATCTTTACTCTGAGGTAGCAATATGCAAACCGTAACATTAGAGAAGGTTTTGTCGGACATTCGCGCGTTAAGCCCAGAACAGCAGGAACAACTGCGCCGTTTGCTCAACCGTTCAGTCGTCACCTTGGAAAATGATGAACTACCGATGAAGCCGCGCATCATTGGGACTTACACGCCGAAAGATCGCTCACAAGAAAATGAGTGGTTAGCCAAGCATCAAGATCAGTATGCGGGTCAGTGGGTGGCATTGGATGGTAAGAGGCTCATCAGTCATGGTTTAGTGCTCAAAGAAGTTATGGCCGAAGTAGAAAAAGCAGGGATCAAAGATGCGCTAGTCGTGCGCGCAGAATCAAGCGATTCGCCTCCCTACATCGGGTTTTAATTGCTTATGGCTTTTCAACTCAACTTTGATATTCGACACCAATATCCCTCACATGAATCAGGTATTACTATCGAAACGGTTTTGAGTCGCGGCGAAAAACGATTCTTAGCAGAGGCAAAGGTTGATACAGGAGCGCATCTTTGTCTGTTTGAAAGGCAGATAGGCGAATACCTTGAGTTAGAAATTGAGAGTGGAGTGCGAAAAACGATGACGACGCTGGCTGGAAGCTTCACGGCTTTTGGTCATGAGGTTACGTTACAATCACTGGGACTGACGTTTCAGACGTTTGTTTATTTCGCAGCAGACTATCACATTCATCGAAATATTTTGGGTCGGCAAGGATGGTTGCAACTGGTTCGATTGGCCATCATTGATTACGACAACGAATTATATTTGAGCCCCTACGACAATCCTTTCTAAACAAAGCAATATTTTTCACTCAGTCTTTGGCACGAATCTCTCGCAAGTGCTTTTTTCCAAGGCATACGGTATCATCGGCAATTCTTATCTCAACTGAATCACTTAACGTAAGGCTATGTCTGAACCTGTTGATCTGAAAACGACTGTTAATCTCCCGAAAACGGATTTCCCGCTGAAAGGCAATCTTTCGCAGAACGAACCGCTGCGATTGCAAAAGTGGGAAGCCATGAACCTGTACGAAATGCTGCGGGAAGCGCGCGCGGGCAAACCGCTGTTTGTGCTGCACGATGGGCCGCCGTATGCGAATGGCAATATTCACATTGGCACAGCGCTCAATAAGATTTTGAAGGATTTCGTCATTAAATCGCGCTCGATGATGGGGCATTGGGCTCCGTACATTCCGGGCTGGGATTGTCACGGGTTGCCGATTGAAATTAAGGTCGAAGAGGAACTGAAAAAGAATAAGCAGGAACTCGACCGCATGGCGATTCGCAAGGCGGCGCGCGCGTATGCAAACAAGTTTGTTGATTTGCAGCGGCAGGATTTCAAACGGCTTGGCGTGCTGGGCGAATGGGACAATCCGTACATCACGATGGCTCCGGCGTATCAGGCGAACATCGTGCGCGCGCTCAGCAAATTCGTCGAACGCGGCGCGGTGTACAAAGGCTCGCGTCCGGTGCATTGGTGCATCAGTTGTGTGACTTCCTTGGCCGAAGCGGAAGTTGAATACAGCGATCATTCCAGCTATTCGGTCTATGTGAAATTCGCATTTCCCGATGCGGCGAAAGTTGATCGGGCGCTCGCGGACAAGCGCGTGAGCATCATCATCTGGACGACAACGCCGTGGACGTTGCCTGCGAACCTGGGCATCAGCTTCAATCCGAAATTTGAGTACAACGCGGTGGCCGTTGGTGATGAAGTTTTCATCGTGGCGAACGGCTTGCTCGAAGATGTGGCGAAGAAAGTCGGTTGGGAAAGCTACGAAATCATCGGCACGTACAGCGGCGAAGTGTTTGATCGGCTGAACGCGCGGCATCCGTTTGTCGAGCGTGATTCGTTGTTGATGCTCGGCGATCACGTCACGCTGGATGCGGGAACGGGCGCGGTGCATACGGCTCCGGGACACGGCTACGAAGACTTTTTGATCGGGCGCGAATACGGATTGGAGATTTACAATCCGGTGGATGGACGTGGCTATTTCATGCCGAACGTTGAGCATTTTGCGGGCAATCGTGTCGTCGCGCTCGGCAAAAATGATCCTGACGGCAACAAAGCGGTCATCGCACATCTGGAATCCATCGGTGCGCTGCTCAAATCTGAGAAATTCAATCACTCCTATCCGCATTGCTGGCGCTGCCGTAATCCGGTGATTTTCAGGGCAACGCCGCAATGGTTCATTTCGATGGAAAAGAGCGGGTTGAATGCGGCAGCGGTCGAATCGTGCGACAAAATTCATTGGCATCCGAGTTGGGGCAATGAGCGGATGAAGAACATGTTCCGCGACCGTCCCGATTGGAACATCTCGCGTCAACGCGCGTGGGGCGTGCCGATCACGGTATTTTATTGCGACGATTGCGGCGAAACGTTGCTTGATCCGGCAGTGATGAATTACGTCGCCGATTTATTTGAGAAAGAATCCGCCGATGCGTGGTACGAACGCGAAGTCAAAGATTTACTGCCGCCAGGAACGAAATGTGGTTGTGGCTCAGAAAAACTGAGCAAGGAAAACGACATTCTCGACGTGTGGTTTGATTCGGGCGCAAGCTGGCTCAGCACGCTCGAACCGCGCGGATTGCCGTATCCCGCCGACGTGTATTTGGAAGGCGGCGATCAATTTCGCGGCTGGTTCAATTCGTCGCTCGTGATTGGCCTCGCGGTCAAAGACGCACCGCCGTATCGCGGTGTCATTTCGTACGGCTGGGCAGTGGACGGTGAAGGTCGCAAGATGTCGAAATCGCTCGGCAACACGGTCGAGCCGGAAAAAGTTATCAAGCAAAGCGGTGCAGAAATCATCCGGCTGTGGTGCGCGGCGGTGAACTGCTACGAAGACATGCGCATCTCGCCGGAAATCCTGACGCGGCTTTCCGATGCCTATCGCAAGATTCGCAACACGGCGCGCTATTGCCTCGGCAACTTGGATGGCTTCGATCCGGCGACGGACAAAGTAGCGTTGGACGAAATGCTCGAAATTGATCGTTGGGCACTTGCCTCCGTCAACGAAATGACGAAACGTTGTCTGGATGCTTGGCAACGCTACGATTTCACCGACGTGTATCAAGCGATTTATCACAACGCGACGGTGACGTTGTCGGCGTTGTACTTCGATATTTTGAAAGATCGGTTGTACACAACAGCACCAAAATCGTTGGAACGTCGTTCGGCGCAGACGGCGTTGTATGAAATCGTCGGGCGCATCGCTAAATTATCTTCGCCGCTGCTTGCGTTCACGTCGGACGAAATCTGGGAAAACATTCCCGGGGCGCTGACAGAAGCGGCTTCGGTGCATCTGACCACCTTCCCGGCGTACGATGAAGCGTTGCGGAATGACGAATTGCTCGCGCGCTATGACAAGTTGTTTGGCGTGCGCGATGTTGTGATGAAGTCGCTCGAAGAAGCGCGCAATGCCAAGCTGATTGGTGCGGGACTCGAAGCAAAGGTTACAATCACCGCTGATGCAGACACCCGCGCATTTCTGGAATCTTTCGGCGCAGATTTGCGATTTATGTTTATCGTGTCGCAAGTGACGTTACAGGACGGCACAGAGTTGAAAGTTGAAGTCGCAAAAGCAGACGGTGAAAAATGCGAACGATGCTGGAACTACACGACCGACGTTGGCGTGAATGCGACGTATCCGGGCGCGTGCGGGCGCTGCGCACAAAACATTGATGCAATGCTCAAAGGTTAACCGATGAATACGAAGCTTCCTTATTTCATCATTGCCATTGTTGTGCTGATTGCGGATCAAGTCACAAAGGCTTGGGCAACCGCGAAATTACAATTTATTGATTTACAGTCGATGGAAATTATTCCGAATTTCTTTCGATTCACATACGCGCGCAATCGTGGTGTCGCGTTCAGCTTATTTGCCGACAGTGAATTTGAAACCAAATGGATTCTTGCTGGAATTTCACTCGTGGCGGCAATCGGCGTTGGCGTGTATTTGTGGCGTTCTGGCACACACGAAAAACGATTGAACTATGCGCTGTCGTTTTTGCTGGCGGGCATTGTCGGAAATCTGATTGATCGTGTGCGGCTCGGCGAAGTCGTGGACTTTATTGATTTTCACTGGTACGAAAAATATACGTGGCCGACGTTCAATATTGCTGACGCTGCGATTTGTGTTGGTGCAGCACTCCTTGCACTGGAGATGATGCGCGAACAAAAAGTTTCGCCAGCCCAACCGACAGAAACTTAATTCTGCCCCAAGCATGTTTCCTGAACTCTTCAAAATCCCTGGCATAGATTTCACCGTCAATACCTATGGAGCTTTGTTAGCGCTGGCTTTTTTGGCTGGTCTATTCGTGATGGCGCGGCAGGCGGAGGCGGACAAACTCGACAAAAATCGCATGTACGATTTGGGGTTGTGGGTTTTAGTCGCCTCCTTGATCGGCTCGAAACTTTTGATGATCGTCACAGATTGGAACGAGTATCAGGGCGATTGGCGGCAATTTTTCTCGCTGGATTTTCTGCGATCTGGCGGCGTGTTTTATGGCGGATTTATTGGAGCTGTTATCGCATCTGTGATTATGATGCGCATTTACAAACTGCCGTGGTGGCGCACGGCAGATGCCTTTGCGCCAGGCATTGCGATTGGGCAAGCGATTGGGCGGCTTGGTTGTTTCAGCGCCGGTTGTTGCTGGGGCAAACCGACAACTGCATTTTGTGGTGTTCATTTCAGCGACAAAGGCCACGAGATCACAAATGTGCCAACGATTGTTGCGCATCTGCCTGCTGCGATTCAGCAACAATGGGCGGAAAAGCTCGGTGGGTTGACGGCTCCAATTCATTTGCATCCGGTTCAACTTTACGAAGTTGGAGCCACGCTCGTAATCTTCGCCATTCTGCTGGTGATGGCTCGCAAGCGTAGGTTTCATGGGCAAATCGTTTTGGCCTATGCGCTATTGTACGCGGTAGCCCGCTTCACCATTGAGTTTTGGCGCGATGATCCGCGTGGCGCGTTACTAGGACTTTCGACCTCGCAGCTTATCGCTTTGCTGATTTTTATTGGGGGCGTAATCGCCTTGACTTACAGGTCTCGCGCTGCAAGAAATTCAGCTCAAACCTGAGATTTCAGATTTCAAACCTGCCATGCGACTCGCCTATTTCACACCACTTCCGCCCAGTAAATCCGGCATCGCTGATTATAATGCGGAACTTTTGCCCTACCTGGCGGAGTCAGCCAAAATCACCGTCTTTGTCGAGCACGAGCGCGAATTACGACAAAATCGCGGACATGATAAATATGAAGTGCGCGACTTCATGCACTTTGCAGGCATGCACTCCGAGCGGCCTTTTGATTTGTGTATCTATCATCAGGGGAATAATCCGTATCACGAATTTGTCTACGATCAGGCCATCAAAACGCCCGGCTTAGTTGTACTCCACGAGCACTGTCTGCATCATTTATTTGCGCTCAAAACGTTGGATCGCGGAGATCGAGCAGCTTATCGGAAAGTGATGTTTCAAGCATATGGTCGTACCGGAGCAATATTGGCCGATGGTCGCTCGCGTGGTGTTAACCCGGATTACATGCAGTTCGCCATGCCGTTAAATTACCAGGTTGTAGCGCGGAGCCTTGGCATCATTACGCATAACCAATATGCGGCAACTCACCTTGAAGTACCCGAAGCAATTCCATACGCAAAACGGTTGCCCGGCGCATTACCTGAGCCGCCCGTGGTACAAGTAATTCCGCATCACCTCTCTCCCAAAGTGTATGATCTGGATAATTGGGAAAAGAATGATTGTCGCACCGAGCTTCGATTACCAACGGATCGTTTGATAATCGGTGCGTTCGGTTATGTAACCGAAGTCAAACGATTACCTCGTGTACTCAAAGCCTTCAAACAATTATTAGCAGTGATACCAGATGCGATGTTTGTGATTGTCGGCGAAGATCACTGGAAACATAGCGTAGCACCGCTGATTTCTGAATTAGAGATAGATGACAAGGTACTCATCACGGGTTATACGAATGAACGGCAATTTTTCCAACATCTCAAAGCAGTAGATATTGTCGTCAATTTGCGTTACCCAAGCGCCGGAGAAACGTCAGGTACATTGATTCGGACTTTGGGCGCAGGCAAACCGCTCATCACTTCTGATTTTGGGCAGTATGGTGATTTACCAGATGAAATTTGCCTGAAGGTTCCAGTGGGTGAAGGAGAGGAACAAGCTTTGTACAAAGAATTTCGCCGACTTGCGTTTCACCCTGCGCTGCGCGCGCAATTAGGGCGAAAAGCCGCTGAATGGGCGCGACGAGAATGTGACATTAAATATTGTGCGGCAAGGTATTTGGAATTTGCTGAGCAAGTCATTCAACAACGACCTATTAAAAATGTAGTGCCATTACAAAGCAAAGAAACACCTCTTATTGATTGTGATTTCGACGAGGCGTTACAGGATTTACTGGATTGGTTTGCTGATGATGAAGCGACACAAGGTTATATTCTCAAACATAAGCACCGCCTGATTGACACGCTCAAGTTAATTCCCAAAGGGGATGGCACGCAGCGGCTGTTGGAACTGAGCAGCTATCGGCAGATGCCGCCGCTCGTTCATCGTTTTGGTAAATATGCAGAAGTGGTTACAACTGCTTTTTGGCACGGCGAACCAAATCGCAAACCGCAAAGCATGCGAAAGGGCAAAACAGGCGAGGAACTAAATTTCGACTTCGTCCGCTTAAATGTTGAGCGCGACCGTTTTCCATTTACGGATGAATCGTTCGATGTGGCGTTATGCTGCGAATTGATTGAGCATCTGGCCGAAGACCCGATGCACATGTTGATTGAACTCAATCGTATTTTGAAATGGGATGGTTTGGTGATTATCACAACACCGAATGTCAGCAGCGCCATCAGCATTCAAGCGGCATTGCGGGGACGCAGTCCATACATCTTTGGACATTACAACCGGGAAAATGAGTATTACGGATTGAGTGACCGCCACAATCGCGAATATACGCCCGACGATGTACGAGTGGCGCTGGAAGCAAGCGGCTTTGAAGTTGTCAAAATATTCACGCGCAATACTTGGAACGAGCCAGAGCCGGAAGTTCTACAATTGCTGGCCAACACCAATGTTCCGCTCGAACTACGCGGCGACAATATTTTTGTCGTCGGTCGCAAAGTCAGCTCACACATTGAACGCTATCCCAAACAGCTTTACGACTAAACCGACCTCGTGATTTCAGTTCAAGGAATTTCCAAACTGTACCGCATTTACGACAGCCCTTCTGGTCGGCTCAAGGAAATCCTTTTGCGTGGACACCAGAAATATCACCGTGATTTTTGGGCTTTGCGCGACATCAGTTTTGAAGTTCCTTCAGGCGAAACTGTCGGTGTCATCGGGCGCAATGGCGCGGGAAAAACGACGCTCCTGCAAATTATCGCAGGCGTCCTGCAACCAACCGAAGGTGAAGTTACCGTCGAAGGACGCGTGACGGCCTTGCTCGAACTCGGCAGCGGCTTCAATCACGAATACACCGGACGCGAAAACATTTTGCTGTCGGGGCAAATTCTGGGCTTTAGTGAAGAGGAGATGCGGGCGCGATTCGATGTGATTGTGCGATTTGCTGAACTTGAAGATTTTGTAGATCAGCCCGTCAAAACCTATTCGACCGGAATGATTATGCGACTCGCCTTTGCGGCGGCCATTCACGTTGACCCCGATGTGCTAATCGTTGACGAAGCGTTGTCGGTTGGCGATGTCTACTTTCAACGCAAATCACTAGATCGCATTGAATATTTTCGGCAGGCTGGAAAAACCGTGTTGTTTGTCTCGCACGATCCGCGCTTAATTCAGCGATTTTGCACGCGTGCGTTGTGGATTGAAGGTGGACAAATGGCGATGATCGGCCAAGCTAAGGAAGTGGTCACGGCGTACGAAGCCTTTTGCCAACGATTGGAAAATGAAGGCCTCAGCGCAATATCCAAAAACCTTGCTCAGCAAGCGCGTGATTCGTCGCGTGATATTATTGTTCGTGATCTCAAATTGGTCGGCTCGCGCTGGGGCAATGGTCAGATTCAATTTACGAACATTGAGCTTGTTGATGCTACTGGACAAGCAAAATGGGTTTTCAAAACAGGCGAAGCCCTGTCAGTTCGATTAAGAGTTGCGGCTGAACAGGATTACGAGTCCCCAATCTTTGCCATTGATATTCACCGCTTCGACGGATTTTTTATCGGCAGCATCAATAATTATGATACGCATCCGATTTCTCTGCCGATCAAGCGGGGCGAAAATATTATTCGTCTCGACATTCCTTGTTTTGATTTACCGCAAAACAGCTATTTCATTTCTCTCAAGGTTTACACTGAAGCTGATGCGCCGCTTTGGCCTGATCCAGCAGATGTTCATAATCAAACCTATCAAGTCACTGTCGTAGCGGAAAAGGCTCAACATGGCTTGCTACGGTTTGACGCAACCTGGCAAAACTCAAGCCTAAAGTAAATCCTCTTTTTTTGCCCGAACCGATCAAAAGGATGAAAAGCCTTCAAACAGCTTGACACTTTTTTGACTTCGAGCGTACATTCACGCTACCGGCATATTAAAATCTACAAAAACTGAACAATATTTATCCGAAAGGATGGTGCTTATGTCCTTCACGAGAATCTTCTCAGTGATGGTGATGGTAGTGTTTTGCTTCTTGGCTTTACCTGCCGTAACCAAAGCCGACACAATAACTTTCACAGCAACGTTGACGGGCGCAAACGAAGTTCCGCCCAGAAACACAAATGCGGCTGGAACCGCGACATTGATACTGGACACTGCAACTGGCAAAGCGGTTTTCTCCGTCAATTTTAGCGGTCTCACCACGGGTTTGACTGGCGCTCACATTCATTGCTGTGCTGGTCCT
>JAEUQN010000071.1 GCA_016789725.1 Blastocatellia bacterium
TCCAGTCCTTGTCATAGCCTTCGAGTTTGTATTTGAAAAGCACTCTTTCTGGCACCAGCAGACTAAGCGCCGCGTAATGGAACTCGAAGTTTTCTGTGTCGGAGGCAAACCGCAGTGCCGAGTTCAACGACGTGTTTTGCTGATTGGTAACGATTTTCTCAATAAAGACGGGCGGCACCAGATTGTTCTGTTTGAAATTTTTAGGATCAATGACGACTGCGCCTCGTTTGGTGGCAAACCAGATTCGCCCATCCTGTGCTTTCCATCCGGCAGGTTGCCAATCACCAAAGCATTCTTCCGTCTTCATTCCATCGGCAGTCGTATACACTTGCGTGCGGATAGTCTTGATTTTTCCGGCGGCAAAATCATCCAATTCCTGGCGGCTGATTTGCCCGATGCCGCGCGGGCTGCCTAACCAGAGATTGCCTTGCTCATCCCCCAGCACGCAATAAATCTCACTGGTGAATAACCCCGATTTGAGCGTGTAGGCGGTGAATTTTCCGTTTTGATAGCGTGTCAGTCCGCCGCGCGTAGAACCCAGCCACAAGCTGCCACGGCGATCATCAAAAATCGCATTGACCTGATTGTCGGCCATTCCCTCCGCCGCCCCAAAGGTTGTGCTCTCCCCGTCCTTGATTCTGACCAGTCCCTGAGACGATCCAATCCATAACGTATTGTCGGGCTGCACATAAAAACAGTAGACATATTCGTCTGAGGCGTAGGCCTGACCGTTTTTCAGCAAATATGGTTTTAATTCGCCATTGATGAAACGACGAACGCCAATGTCGTCTACATAAACGATCAGACTTTGGGCATCTTCGGTAATCGCAGAAATCCACTTCGCCGGGAGTCCGGTTGTTTTATCGTAACGATGGAGTTTTCCTTCTTTGAGATTTGTGATGAGCCCATTTTGTGCAATCCACAAGCTGCCATCGCGCGCGACAAAGGCGGGACCGACCGGATTGGAAAATTTGGTAATTTTGCCGTCTTTGAGATGGGTAATGCTGCTGCCCGCACTACTCAGGAAGTATAGGCTGCGGTCGGGCATCTCGATAATGTTGGAGACAAAATCATTGTCGAGACCGTCTCTGGTCGTATAAGTGATAAGGTTGACGTCCTTGAAGCGATTGAGGCCCTCAACTGTGCCAACCCACAGGCTGCCTTCACGATCTTCGGTCATGGAAAGCACATTGTTGTCGCTCAGGCCATCGGCAGCCGTAAAGGTTGTCCACTTCCCACCGGCCAGGCGGTTCAGTCCCAAGTATGTCCCCACCCACAGATTCTTATCGCGGTCTTCGAGAATGGCCGAGATGTGATTGTTTGATAGCCCATTGGTTCCTGTATAAACCGTCAGGACATCGTTCCTGGAATAGGCCAATCCGTTATCCGTGCCAATCCAGATTTGCCCCTGGTGATCAGCGCGGATGGTGGTGATGATGTTGTTGGGCAAGCCTTCTGCGGCGGTCAGGCTAATGACCGGCTTATTGTCGGCAATGATTCGCACCCCACCGTGTGTTCCCACCCAAACTCGGCCTCGCGCATCTTCTGCAAGGCTGGTTATATAGGTCGGGTCGGTCGGCACAAAAACGAAGTTTTGATTACTGAATTTGAATAGCCCGTTGCTGGTGCCAATCCAAAGCGTTCCATCCCGGCTTTCCAGCAGGACCCGGATTTCTTTCTCTTTGAATCCTTCTTCCTGACCATAAGAAAAAATTTTCCCGTTTTTGAAACGGCGCAATCCGTTGTAAGGCGTGCCAATCCAAAGACTGCCATCTTTGGCTTCGTAAAGTGTCGAAATCGTCTCCAGTTTTTCGCTATCTTTCGGATCTGTATGGATTCCCGTGAACCGCACCCCGTCAAAGCGAAACAATCCTGCCGCCGTGCCGAACCACAGATAGCCGTTGCGGGTTTGAAGCGTGACGTTGACGGCATTGGCCGGCAGTCCATTTTGTCGCAGCCAGATGTCACGACCATACTGGCTGATGGTTTTTTGTGGGTTCAGCGCGAAGGCCGAAAACATTCCCCCGATAGTGACGATCCAAATTACCCCGATCCACCCGGCCCTTTTATAACTGATGTTGAGCACTGTAAGTGAAGCTCCTTCCAATGGGCGATTTCTTCTGTGTGGTGTTTGCGGGAGGAGAAGGCCGACGCTTGATTTCATGAATTTGAGAAAAACTTTGCGCGTGCCGAATTCTCAGGGGCTTGAGGTCTGAAGCTATGAAAATTTGTTCCTTCCGTATGGTGAAGGTGCTCTGGGAACGGGAATGGCCTGCGAGACACAAGGGAAGGAACTGATTTGTAATCAGTCGTACAGACCCAGCCCCCAAGTATATCGGCAACAATCTCGAAGTACTTGAGTTCAAGCTGACACAATGGTAGGAAAAAGAGAAAACTGGCGGGCCAATCATTTCCAGATAGGACCATCTGGAAATGATCGGCGCTTGAGTCTGGGGAAGAAGAGTCGCCGATTCCTGATTTTCTTTGCTCAAAAAAATCAGGAATCAGCGGGGGACGTCAGGCACTGCCGGTTCGCCTGACTTGGGGGAGATAAAGGATTGGGGGAGACTGTGGGGAATGGGGGGAATTTCGACTCAAAAGCCGCTTTGAAGCGCGCCAGCTCTTGCTCCAAGGCCGTCACCGTTGCTTGTGCGCCGCATAAGTTGTGAATGCTTCCCATCAATTCTAATCGTTCTGCCAATGCCACGATCTGATGCGCCGATAAGTTGCTGGCGGTGCCTTTCAACCGGTGAGCAGCGAAATCGAGATTGTAAGGATCATCTTTGGTAATGGCACGTCGCATGGCGGAAACCAGATGAAGCGATGAGCTGAAAAACCTTTGCGCCGCGTCTTGCAGAATCTCTACGTTGCCTTTGATTCGCGCCAGTGCTTCCTCACAGTCAAACACCACGGCTGGTTTTTCGGACTGCGGAATCAGCGTATGAAGTTTGAGCACGGCTTCAATTCGGCGGTAAAATTCTTCAGTCTGAATCGGCTTGGACAGATAACAATTGATGCCTGCTTTCCAATGGCAAGGAACCTTATTCAGGGTTGGTTCCGTTGCGAAAGCGATGATCGGAGTTGTTGCCGTTTCCTGTTGACGAAGTGCGGTGGCGGTTGCCAAACCGTCCGGCATCTGAAATTGCAAATCCAGCAAAATGAGATCGAAACATTCCTGCGCGCAGGCAGCAATCGCTGCCTGACCGTCTGTTACCGCGCTTACGAAATAGCCCTTTTGCTCCAGCAAGTGGGTCGCAAGCCAGCGATTCACCTCGTCATTTTCCACGATCAGAATGCGTTTGGATTGTGACGCCTGCCCCGTCGCAGGATGGTGAGGCTGTTGGGCATTATTGGTGAGGGTCATTGCTTACTCTCTAATTATTTTACTTTAAGGACAACAATTGCTGGCAAGTCTCAACGACTCGCTCAACGTCTTGCGATTTATCAAAAAAGTGGTCTGCACCCCACTGCGTACAATGTTCTCGATATGGTGGATAGACGTGATTCGTAAACATGATGACGGTTGGACCCGTGTCTTGATGCTTGATTACTTTTAGAACATCCAGACCGTTGCCGTCAGACAACTGAAAATCAAGAATCACCAAGTCCGGCGTCAGCCGCTGAATCCCTTGAATCGCCGCTTTCGTTGTTTGTGCCGTTCCCACGATTTGTATGCCTGGCACTAATTGCAGCAACGCGCTGAGATTATCCAGGATGAGTTGAGAATCATCGGCAATGAACAGGCGCAGGCGATTTTGAGCAGGAAGCAACGGCGCGGCCAGCTTCTCAAGAGACGTGGCTGTTGCTTTACCATCAGGTGGCAAGAGTTCTTTTGCTTCTCTTTTCCTGGTTGCAGCTTCTATCCGCATAATTGCCCCTCCGAATCACAGTGTCGTGAACCGATTGCGAGCCGACGTTGATAGAGTAGAGCTTCGCAAAAGAAAAAAATATCAGCCTATATCTGTTTTTTCTGTCGGATTTGATGCGAGGAGTTGTCAGTGTTTGTCTGACACGAAGCCGCTGAAAGCCAGGAGAAACTGGGAAAGACAAAGAGGTCAGTCGTGAATGTGTGAGGGCCTGAGAATGTTACCCGATGCGGGCTAATCCAAAGCGAGGGAGGCTGCGCACATAGGTGATTAACCGATCTGTTGCTTGCGTCAGGCGACGTTCGTTCAGCATAAAGTCGGCCTCTTTGCGCGCTTGTTGCAACAACTGCTGATCGCGCACGATGTTCGCAATGCGAAACGCCGGAATGCCCGATTGTCGCGTGCCCATCACTTCGCCGGGGCCGCGAATTTCCAGGTCTTTTTCGGCGATCTTAAAGCCGTCCGTCGTTTCTTCCATCACCTTCAACCGTTCGCGCGAGACATCCGTTTTTTGATATTGCGCGAGCAGAATGCAGAAACTCTCCGCCGCGCCGCGCCCCACGCGACCGCGCAATTGATGCAGTTGCGACAAGCCAAATCGTTCCGCGTGTTCAATGAGCATCACCGAAGAATTCGGCACGTCCACGCCGACTTCGATGACCGTCGTCGCGACGAGGATTTGCGAGTGATTCGCAATAAATTCTTTCATCACCGCTTCTTTTTCTTCCGGCTTCATTCGACCATGCAGCAGACTGACTTTGAATTCCGGGAAGACTTCAAGTTGCAATGTCTGATACATCTCGGTTGCATTGCGCAGATCAAGCTTTTCGGACTCTTCGATGAGCGGCAGCACGACGTAAGCTTGTCGTCCCAATTTGATTTGCTCGCGGATGAAATCGTAAATCTTGTCGCGCCGATCTTCGCCGCGCACGAAGGTGCGAATCGGCGTGCGGCCCGGCGGCAATTCGTCAATTACCGACACTTCCAAATCACCATACACCGTCATCGCCAACGAACGCGGAATCGGTGTTGCCGTCATCACCAGCACATCGGGATTGACGCCCATTTTGCGAATCGCTGCGCGCTGCAACACGCCAAAGCGATGCTGCTCATCAATTACCGCGAGGCCGAGTTTTCTAAATTGCACGGCTTCCTGGATGACCGCGTGTGTGCCGACGACAATGTCTACATCGCCCTCCGCAATCGCCGCCTGAATCGCCCGTTTCTCCTTCGCCTTCAAACTGCCCGTCAGCAATTCAACACGATACGGCGCGTTCGCAGCAGCAACAATGCGCTTGATGTTGCGTGCGTGCTGTTCCGCCAGGATTTCGGTCGGAGCCATCATCGCCGTTTGATAACCGTTCTCCACCGCAATCACCATTGCCTGTACGCCGACAATTGTTTTGCCGGAGCCGACATCGCCCTGCAACAAGCGATTCATCGGCTTGTCGCTGGCCATATCGTCTACGATTTCCTTGAGCGCCCGCTTCTGGGCATTGGTCGGTGAAAACGGCAGGATCGCACGCACCGCTTCGCGCACACGATCATTGATTTCGATCAGTTCCCCTTTCGGTTCGGTCTGCCGTTCACCCCGCCGCACGCCGAGCGCCATCGCCAGCCAAAAGAATTCCTCAAAGATCAACCGCCGATGCGCCGCCGAACGCGCTTCGCTGTAGGCGTCAATGCCCGCGTCATCGCCCGGAAAATGAATCAATCGCAAAGCCTCACCGCGCGGCATCAACACATTGCGCGCAACGATTTCCGGCGGCAACGGGTCTTCCATTTCATCGCTCAAATGCGCTAGCACGTGATGAAAGATCGAGCGCAATTGCCGCGTCCGAAAATCTCCGAGTTTGCGATAGATGGGGACGCGCCGCGCCGTATGAATCGCGGTAGCATCAATGTCATCATCTTCGTCCTGAAGCATTTCATACTCAGGATTTTCGACTTCAAAAAAGTTTTTGTAGCGGTTCCATTTCCACTGTCCATACAGAATCACGCGCGCGCCGCGATGAAAGACCTTGTTGAGATAAATCTGATTCCACCAAAACGCCCGCACTTGTCCCGAACCGTCCGAAGCGATGAACTCATACATCTTGATGCGTCCACCCTTGAGCGGCACAATCCCGCCGACACGTACTATCACTTCGACCGAAGCCGTTTGCCCATCCTGCAACATCGCCGCCGTCGCCAGATTCGACCGATCTTCGTAGCGCATCGGCAGGTAATGCAACAAGTCTTCGACGGTCGCTTGGCGCGCGTCCGGTTTGGCCGTAATGTTGGCGATTTCGACCGCAAGCTTGAAGGCCGTCGTCTGGCCAATGCGCGGCAGGGCGTGATGATGAAGTTCTACGAGTGGTGTGTTGAGTGTGAGCACAGTTTTATTTCGAGATGGATGTTTTCTTTGCTTTGGATTTTCCCGTTTTGATGAACGTGTCTATATCTTTCTCGCCGGAGCGCAAGAAATCGAGGAAGCTGATGCCTTTGTATTTGCAGGTTTCACAAATGCTGAGCAGTGTGAGGTATTCACGAATGCCTTTTTCCGTACTCGTTCCACCAATTACTTTGCGAAGTGCGGCAAAGGCTTTAATCGCATGCTCTGCATTATTGTTATTCCAGGGAACACCATCGTAATCGAGAAAGGTGAAAAGCTTGTTGCGGTTCTTATCAAAACGATTTTGGTAGTAAATCGCTATTTCGCTCTTATAGTCTTGTTTGGGCAAGTCTTTGTAGAATCGCTCAACAAAGATTTTGTGTTTTCGTAGAAAATGCGCTTTCAATCCGAACCGATCAACTGTCTCAATCATCGGTTTGAGTAATAAGGCAAACTCTCGCACTAAACTTTTCAATTCTTTGTTGAATGGCTGATTATAGAGATCATTGTTAAGGTCTCTAATAAGGTGAATTAGGCATTTTTGTTGAGGACATTCAATTGAGTCGTATGCAGCATAAAAATCAGAAACCAATACTCCTTCAAAGTTCTGTAGCAAATCCTTAACGCTGTCTCCTTCTCGACTTTCGGTATAAAAATATGCTACGTCTTCTAGGCTGGTTAATACCCAAACATAACTATCTTTCCCTAGAACATTAGCCTTGGTTTCATCCGCATGAATGAGCCTTCCTCTACATATCTTTTCAAGAATTGTGTTGTAAGTGATCTTATAAGATTTAGCCTGATCAGATTTATGCCGATTTAGAGAGGTGCGGGTTAATCTAATATTGAAAAAATAGTTGAGGTTTCTTTCAATTACTGATTGTGAGACTCGTAGATCGATAATGTGATAAACAATATATGCGATTAAATCCACACCAAACTTTGTTCTCGGCCTATCTGATGGGAAAAATGTGAACCTACAGTCAACGCAAATATAGCGATTATATGAATGCTTAATTACCCACCGTTTTAGACCTGCTCTGCTATATTTCAAGTCTAAAACTGATTTACTAAACTTCCCATACTTGCTGATATGTGAGCCAGAACAGCGTGGGCAAGCACTAGGTTTGGGAGCATTGATAACGGTATTTTCTGGAGGAACTGCCCAATTTGTCTTAGGCCGATTCCTTAATCGGCGTTTCATCTCTGGGTTTGACTTAACAAAGATTTTGTCACGCTGATAATCCCAATAGGCTGCCCGATTGATGTCGTTCAGCTCTGTTATTGGGGAATCGAACTTCCCTAAATGATGCGGGTTTCCAGGTTTCAGAGAATCTGTGTAAACAATTTCTTTGCTTGTTGACACTACGCTCGCAATCTTCCTTTGGCATAATCGGGCAGCACTGTCAGTCACTCTTTCCAATGCCTCACAATCCTCAGCGTTGTAAATGACCAACTTTTGTTTCAATCCAGCATCTTCAGTGCGCTCCCATTCCGCCCTCCAAATGAGCGAATTTAGCCCCGACGCATCGCTATCTGACCACTGGAAACCCAAGTATGGCGCAATATCTTTGAGGCTATTTGAGTAGGTAGGAAAGTAAATTTGTGCGTAGATAACCGACAACACATTCACGGCTTCTTTGATAAACTGATCCAAGTCAATCGTTCCCTCAACGCCGTTGCCGTACCGCTGTTTCATCTGCTTCAGGAAGGTTGTTTCATAGCTTCCGTAATGGACTAACTGCGGGTTTTCGATCTGTGCCAGCGCCGTGAGAAAAGACGCCCATATTTCTTTCTCTTCGGACGCATCATTCGCCCAGAAAGAATGCTGAACGTATGAATCGCCCTCCTGAACCCGCAGCCCGATCAGATAGTAAAAATCTTGATCCGGCACGCCTTCGACATCCAAATATACTGGGGTTCCCGTGATGTTCAGTTTCGGGCTGCCTGCGATATGAATCTTGTTCTCTCGGATGGCGAGCGCCCGCAGCGCCTGCGAATAATTGTCCGGCTTTGACGCCAGACGTTTTGGCCTTCTGCGTGGGCGATAGGTATACGAAAGTTGCGTGACGGTAAAGATTCCTTTGGTGTGCTGCTGCTTCCGTTCCTTTTCGCTCATGCCTGACAGAAGGCTGAGGTCATCTTTCTCCACCGCAATCTGGCGACAGCGTGTTTTGTACTCGCACTCGGCACAATGCCTATTCAAAATCAGCGGCGGTGGCGTAGCACTTGCAAGTTTGGCTGACAGCTTGCCGACGATTGATTTCGCTTTGTCCATCCAATCGGGCAGGTTGATCTTGGTAACGCTCTGTTTTTTGCTGTGAATGATTTTTCCAACGAGCGGCTTTTTCCCCGTAGCGGCAAACAGCGCAAGCCCGTCATACGCCAGCAAGAGCTTATCGAAACTCGTGATTTTTTCGTTGGGAATAAATCGAATTGGAATGTAGTGGCTGAGCTTTACGTTCTTGGCAACCTCCACTCTTTCCAGTGCCTGTATCCGCGAGGAAAACTCTTGCGCCTGCAAAACGCAATCCAGCACGAAACGATACTTTCTGGCCTTGAGTTCATTGGGCGACGGCGTACCCGTAAAGCACTCTACTGCCTGAACGCTTGAACGCAATTGCGCTAGGCATTGCTGCTCGTAGTCCGCTTCTGTGCGGCGACGCCAATCCGCATATTCGTGTGGCGGTGCAACCGTGCCAATGGATTTGAGGTAGGCTTTGGTTTCGCAATGCGGAAATGCTTGGAATTGTTCTTCGGTAATAAGCATGTGTCTCCACCGCAGGATCAACTATCGTCAAATAATTCGGCTCCTTGAATGGGGCAATGATACAATACCGACCATCTTAACGAGAATGGCGGTTGGTTTTGGTGGGGTCCCGCAGAACTCATCAAAGAAGACAATGGAGAGCAAGGGTATTATGCTGAACGCCGTAGAATTGAAATTAGAGTTGCCATCCAATCTGACGAAAGACGAAGTGCAGACGCTGCTGGCCGTGAAATTGTTTGAGACGGAGCGTGTGTCGCTGGGACAAGCGGCCAAATTAGCAGGCTTTTCCAAACGTGCGTTTATGGAGCTTTTGGGGCGGCAACAAATCCCGGTCGTGAATTATTTGCCCGATGAACTGCGGGAGGAATTGAGCTTGCGCAAGATCGGTAGCCGCCATAAGTTTGAGCGCGCCTTAGCGAAAGTCAAAGACGTAGAACCAAGCGAAGAAGATCGGTTATGATGGCTAAGGAGGTTACTATGCAAGCAATCAATGTCGAAACAACCGCTGACCGCTTTTTGATCAGCATTGACAAGAATCTGATGACGAAAGAAATGCTCTTGCGCTTGCTCAATCAACTGCGGCTGGAATCGTTGGCACAGCGCGTGGACTTTGACGAAAGCGTCGAAGACCTGGGCGAAGAAATCAAAGATTCGTGGTGGCAACAAAATAAAGCGCGACTGCTGCAAGGGGCAGAATGAAGCCGATCATCGTTGACACCAATATTCTGTTTGCCGCGATGCGCTCCGCTAGCAGTCGCATCCGCGAGATTCTGCGGCGCTCTGATCTCAGCTTTTACGCGCCGAACTTTCTGGTCGTTGAAATCTTCAAGCATAAGGAAAAGATTCTTCGTCACTCGAAGGCCAGCGAAGCTGAAGTCTATGAATTCCTGCATCAGCTTTTAGCCAAAATTCAATTCATCAACGAAGACCACATTTCTCTGGGCAATATCATTGAGGCGTACAGGCTCTGCAAGGATGTTGACGAAAAGGATACGATCTTTGTTGCGTTGACATTGGAACTAGAAGGTGAGTTTTGGACGCGGGATGAAGCGTTGAAAGTGGGTTTGGTGAAGAAGGGCTTTTCGTCATTCTTTGGTTCAGCCGATACCGGTTAATAATGTTCATCTGAATGCATTTCCCACTCGCTGCGAATCTCTTTCAACTCCGCATCTAAATCCGGCGGAAACGCATCCTTCCACGTGCCGCGCAAGGATTGTGGTTTGGGGCGTGGGGTGATGTTACCCGCTTGCTGGTTCAGAAATTTTGCCAGATGTTGCTTGTCTGCGGGCGAGAGAAGTTCGGCTAATCGTTTGACTTGTTCAATGCTAATTGAATTCATAGCTTGGCTCTCTGAGTTCTACGGGTACTCGTTGTGTTGCCTGTTTTACCGGTTTGGCGCTTGTGACAATTCTGTCCTGGGGTTCTGACGGACGCCTTCTCCCCAAGCTTTATGCGATCACCCGCGTTCGCGGGTTATGGTCATCGAATTTCAAAACGCGCTCATGGCTGCTCTCCTTTTCGGCGTGCTATCACGCCACCATTTGCACAGCGTGATTCAAACGCGCTACGGTGCGGTCCTTGCCGATGACTTCGACCACAGAAAACAAGCCGGGGCCGACGGATTGACCGGTGAGCGCGGTGCGCGTCGCATTCGTGAGCAATCCGACTTTGACGCCCCGTTCTTCGGCGATGCGGCGCAACAGTGCTTCGATGCTGTCGTGCGTGAAGTCTTCCAATGCGGCGAAGGCCGTCGCCAATTGCGGCAACAGGTCTTTCAGCGCAGGGTCTTTTTGCAGGTTCTTTTTCACGGCAGCTTCGTCAAATTCAAAGCTGATGTCACCCACAAAATACGGGCGTCCGTGATTCGTAAAATCCTTCAGCGTGCGCGCCCGTTCGCGCAGTAATGTCAACACCTGCTCGAACCACGCGCGTTGTTCGCCTTCGTAATCGTCACGCCACAAACTGCTTTGTTGCAGCTCCGTCTTTACAAACGGCAACAGCGTTTCCATCGGGATCGTTTTGATGTACTCGGCGTTCATCCAAAGCGCTTTTTGATCTGTCCAGTTGCGCGCATCGCCTTGCGTAAAGTTGAAGACAGCGTTCGCCTTGTGAATGCCACTGAGCGAAAAGATGTCGGTCAACTCCGCGCGCGAGAAAATCTCCTGATCGCCGTGCGTGGTGGAATCAGGTGACCAACCCAGCAGCGCGAGGAAGTTCAAAAACGCGTCGGGGATAAATCCGGCGTCGCGGTACGTCGTGATGCTGACGATCTCGCCGTGTTTGCGTTTCGACAGTTTGCCCTTGTCCGGGGCCATAATCAGCGGCAGATGCGCGAACTTCGGCACGGGTTTGCCGAGAGCTTGATACAGCAGCACTTGTTTGTGCGTATTCGACAAATGATCCTGCCCGCGAATGACGTGGGTGATGCCCATTTCGATGTCATCGCAGACCACGCTCAGGTTATAGAGCGGATGCCCGTCGGAGCGCAGCAGCACTAAATCTTCGATGTCTTTGAAATCGCGTTCCTGCTCACCAAAGACCTCATCTACAAATTGCGTTTTGCCTTCATTCGGTACTTTGAAGCGGATCACGAATGGCTCGCCCGCAGCGGCGCGAGCATCGGATTCTGCGCGCGACAAAGCGCGATATGGATTGACGGGGCGTTCCTGCTTCGCGGCTTCGGCCACGCGTTGTTTGATGGTGGCATCATCGCGTTCGGCTTTGGGCGTGAAGTCCCGATAAGCGTTTCCGCTCTCTAACAACTGCAACGCGGCGGCGCGATGATGGGCGTAGTTGTCTGATTGAAAAAACGGGCCTTCGTCGTAATTGAGGCCGAGCCATTCCATTCCTTCCAGGATGCCGCGCACCATCGCTTCATCATTGCGCAGCGTATCGGTGTCTTCAATGCGCAACACAAAGACGCCGTTTGTTTTCCGAGCAAATAACCAATTAAATAGGGCAGTACGCGCTCCACCGACGTGCAAATATCCGGTTGGAGATGGCGCAAAACGAACACGAGTTTGGGACATAATAAAGTGAATCTTTCCTGAAGCCTTTAAGCTTGAATGTATGAAGCAGCGCATTCTGCAAAATTGCTCCTGGCTGCCGCTGCGATTGTACGCAGGTTCGCGCAGAGTTGCCAACCGACACACAAAATCAAAATTCGTGCTGGCTTTTGCCGCGCAGATCATAGAACATTGCCTGTGCCCAAATTTCGCCCAATTTTCGTAAGATAGATGACGATATGTTGATTCGACCTTTACTCATTTGCCTCACCGTCTCCGCCATCGCTTTTCCTTTGTTGGCGCAAACACCAACGGACGAGGAAAAAGCCTATCGCGTGGCGTCGCGCCTGACGAATCCGCAGCAAAAAATTGCCGCGCTCGAAAAGCTGTTGTCGGGAAAGCTGGAAGGTTCGTTGCCGTTGCTGATCCATCGCACGATTTTGGAAACTTTGGTGGACGCGCAGCCCGAACAAAAAGACAAAATTCTCGCGCAGTCGAATCGGTTGATTGCGCTCAGCAGCGAATCTTCGCGCGGCAATTGGTACAACCTGATTGCCGGGATGTTTTTCGAGAAAAACATCCTGCTGGAAGATGCCGAGAAATTCGCCACCCAGAGCGTCGCACAACTTGGCGACCGCAAAAACCTGGGCGAGTCGCAGCAAATCGGCATGACAGGAGGACGTGCCATCGTCACTTCTAACGTCCCGCGCGTGGCGCTGCTCGGTCGGATTTACCTCAAGCGTGGCAAATTGCGCGAAGGCGAGGCACTCATCAAAGAAGCCTACGAAGCCGATGACGCGCAGCCAGGCGTGTTGCTGGGAATGGGTGAACTGGCCGAGGTCAAAGGCGATCCGCAAACGGCGCTGAACTATTTTGCCCAGGCATATTTGTCAGGGCGGGGCAGGGAAGCGGCGCGCAAACGCGTGGTTGCCGCGTATCACAAGGTTTTTCCCACGAAACCCAACGACCTCGAAGCCTGGCTGGACGCCAAATATCGCAGTATGTATCCAATGCCGTTCAAGCCAGAGCGATACCAACCGACTGCGGCGCGCACGAATCGCGCCGTGTTGGCGGAAGTATTTTCGGGTGCTGCCTGCGGCCCATGTTTGGCGACTGATTTGGCGATTGAGGCCGCGATGGAGCGATATTCGACGAAAGAGTTTGTCGCCTTGATGTATCACATCCCGATTCCTGATGTTGATCCGATGATGAACCCCGCGACAGATGCGCGCCGCGAATTTTATCAGGCTCGACTTGCGCCCTATCCAATTATCAATGGTGTCTATCTGCCGAAAACAGGAGGCGGGCGCGGCAAGATCGAAAACAGCTTTGCGTTGCTCAAACCCATGATTGAAGCCGGGCTCGAAACGCCTTCTGATGCACAAATCAAAATCGAGGTGATGCAACAAGGTCCGAAAATGAAGATCAAACTTGCAGTAGACAGGGTGCGCAGCGATTCGTCGGATTTGCGTTTGCATTTGGTTCTGGCCGAAGACGAGGTGCGATATATGGGCAGCAATGGCTTGCGCTTTCACCCCATGGTCGTGCGCGCGATGGCGGGCGACCGCGCCGAAGGCTGGGCCATTCAAGCCGGACAATCGGCGGCGTTCGAGCATACCTTTGAGCTACAAAAACTCTCGGCGGCGACGAAAGAATATCTGGACGATTACGAACTTAACGGACGCACCTTCAACCCGATATTTGATGAGAAGAAACACGAAATTGCCTGGAACGGATTGTCGCTGGTGGCGTTTGTGCAGGATCGAAGGACGAAGCAGATTTTGCAAACCGTTTATTTGAAATTGCCCTCGGCAGTCGAAAAATCGAAGTAAGATTTCAGGGAAATGAACCACAGAGGACACGGAGAGTTTTTTTTGACAGGATGTACAAGATGGGTTTTGCTTGATCCTGTCAACCTTGTCAATCCTGTCTGGGCTTCCCGGTGCTCTTGGTGCGCTCTGTGGTTAATGAAACGAAAGGATAGTCAAATGTTCCGACCAATCGCCAAAATTGTGAGCTTGTTGTTGTTTGTATTTTGCGTTTCGATTAACGCTCAGGATGAAGATGCCGCGAAGACATTGCTTGGCAAAGCGATGCCCGAAGTTGCGGTGCAGGATTTCGACGCCAAATCCGTCAAGCTCACGCAGTTCAAAGGGAAAGCCACCATCATCACGTTTTGGGCCACCTGGTGCAGTCCCTGCATCAAGGAAATGCCGCATTTCAGCAAGTTGGTCGAAGACTATCAGGGCAAGCTGCAAGTCTTAGCCGTCGCTGTCGGTGATACGCGCGAAGACACGTTGAATTTTGCGAAGAAGAATCCAACCTACAAAGTGACGTGGTTGTTTGACCCTGAAGAAGACATCGAAGCGTCACCTGTGACGAAGGCATTTGGCATTATAGGTTTGCCGACGAATCTATTCATTGATGCAGACGGCAAGATTGTGGACTATTGGCGCGGGCTGGGCAGCACGGATAATTTGGTGAAGAAGATTCAGGGGCTGATGGCGAAGTAACGGAGGAACTATGCAAGAGTCCGAAATCATTGATGAGATACGATTTCATGCTGAGATGGTGGCAGGCGATGAAGAAGAGTACACTCCTGAGTATATAGTCCACGGCATTTACTTTGGCGAAGGCGATCCTGAACAGGGCGGGCAATATTGGAACTTTACGCGGAGTCTGGACGAAGATGATGATGGTGTTTGCACCGTAAAAGAGATTCAGGAGGTAGTTATCTATGGCGGTATTCTCAGCTTCACGTTAAGCCGCCAAAATCTTGTCTGTGAATTTGACGAAGACGCTTCCCGCTTCACAAAGACTCGCCGCCTTTTCATCACTTATGAGATTGACAATGAAACTTGGGATGCGCTTACAAAACAAGCAAGACTTGTTTTTGAGGGTGAAAGCTACTTTCACTTAATTGCCTGATTCTTTCTATCAGGCCGATATTCTTTCCACACCCGAAAATGTACTCGCCACTTGTCCCAACGATTTCAATTTCACCTTCCGTTCAATCAACTCCGCCACTTCCCCAATCGTCACCGGAGCCTCAGGAATCATTCCGACAAAAATGGGCCAGACATGCGGTTGTCGGTCGGCAATGTGCAAGCGGGCTTCGACGCCGTATTGTTCGGCGCGGGCAATCAATCCGACCGCATCGTCATACAAAACTTCGGTGTTGCTGACAAAGGCGTGCAACGGCGGCAGGCCCGTCAAATCGGCGTACAGTGGTGACGCTAATGGATTAGTGGCGGCAGCACCATTGAGATAAATCCCCGCAATTGGTCGGAAGGTCTCAGCGTGAAACATCGGATCGCGCCGCGCATTCGTGACGTAAGAAACGCCTGTGGCGGCGAGGTCTGTCCAGGGCGAAAAGCAAAAGGTCAATGCCGGCAACGGCACGCCCGCATCCCGCAATGCGACTAACGTGGCAATCGTTAAGCCTCCGCCAGCAGAATCGCCGCCAATAATGATGCGATGCGGTGCGATGCCCTGTGCCAATAACCACCGATATGCTTGGGTGGCGTCTTCAATCGGTGCCGGGAAGCGATGCTCTGGCGCTAAACGATAATCCAGCGCGAAGACGCGTGCTTTGGCTTGTTTGGATAGTTCAGCCGTGAACGGACGGTAGTTTTCCGGCGAACACGCAACATAACCGCCGCCGTGCAAATAGAAGATTACATGCGGATCATTTTCGCCTTCCCACCAAACCCATTCGCCTTTAACACCGTCTTCCTGGACCGCACGAATGCGGACATCCTTTGGCGTGAGGCGCGCGGCCAACCGTTTGTCATCCATGTGCTTGCGCGCAAATGCGACGAGCTGCTGTTCGGTTCCCGTCACGTGTCGTTTCATTTTCAGGCGAATAAATAATTGCAATATACGGCTTTGCCAACTGGGCATCATGCACCTCCAGAAAGATGCTGACAGCTTAGCGTAACAAGCGAATTCAAGCCAGCATCTTCATTGACGTTCTTTAATGAAAAATCCTCGGTTGAGGGCGTAACTTTTTTCACCCTGCGAGGAATAAACAATGACAACGGTTGCTGGAACAATATGAAGTCTATTCGATGTCTGGCGGTTACGCGCTACGCTGATCGAATAAGTGAGCAAACCCTCTAAGTGACAGGCCCGCTCTATGCCTTCTGCGTTTCGTAATCGTCAGACCCACGTCAATCATACCTATATCCGTGCCTGGAGTTGCGGCCTCCGTCACACCTACTCAAACTTCAATGGAAGGAATTCATATTTTACTCATTAGTTCTTCGCCTGAAATTGCTTCGCTGACGCAGTGTTTACACGCGGATCGCTATGCGGTTGCCACGGTCGCCGATGCTTCCGTTGGCATCGTGCAGGCGCTGTCCGGCGCATACACGTTGGTCATTCTGGATTTGCCGTTGCCAACGATGAGCGGGTTGGAAGCATTGCGTCAGATTCGACAACATTCATTGGTTCCCGTGCTGATTTTGTCGGACACGTTGCACGAAACAGAACGGATTATGGCGTTGGAATTCGGCGCGGATGATTATTTGCCGAAGCCGATTGTGCTGCCTGAATTCACCGCGCGAATTCGCACGATTTTGCGGCGGGCGCACACAGGTGTCAGCGTGTTTGGCAATTTAGTGAAAGCCAACGCGCTCGAATTAAATCGCGGCACCCATCGCGTTAAGCTGCACGCCGAAGACATTGCCTTAACGGCTTCAGAATTTGAATTGCTCGAATTTCTGGTGAAACGTGCGGGGCAAGCCGTGTCGCGCGAAGATTTATCGCAACAGATTTTCGGACGCCCACTCAATCCCGATGATCGCAGTATTGATGTGCATCTCAGCAATCTGCGCAAAAAACTTCACGCCAACAATGCCTCCGCCGCGTGCCAGATCAAGGCCGTGCGCGGCGTCGGTTATACCTTCATTCTGCTGTAATTCCTCGTATGCATTATTTTACGAATTGCTCCAACAATAACGGTTCTTCCCACTGGACAGATGACGACTTGATTGTCTTTGTTGCCCGTGGCGATGACACAGCCTTTGCGGAACTATATGCGCGCTATCAAAAGCGTGTGGCATATATCGTTCGGCGGCATTTTCAGCGCGCTGATGAGGTCGAAGAATTAGTCCAGTTGATCTTCATTGAAGTTTGGACCAGCATCCACAAATTTCGTGGCGAAAGCACGTCTGCTTTTGCTGCGTGGCTGGCGCGGCTGGCTACAAACACTTGCTATGATGAACTGCGCCGTCAACATCGCAACCGCGAAAGTGTGATGAGCCAATTCGGTGATGACGACGATTCAGATTGGTGCGAATCTCGGCCCGCATTTTCCTGCGAACAACACATCGAACACCTCACGGTTGCGCGCGATTTACTCGACAAATTGCTTGTCAGTTTGGAGCCGCCGGACCGCCAAGTGTTTGTGATGCTCAAGGCGCAGGATCATTCGATTGCTGAAATCTCCTTGGTGACTGGCTGGTCAGAGGCAAAGATCAAAATGCGCATTCGCCGCAGCCGTTCAATTTTGCAACGACGATCCCGCAAGTTGATTTGATGTGAAAGCGGTTGGACCTTCGATTTTGTGTATGGCCTATTGAACGACAGAAGGAACGACCCTCTGCGACAATGACCGATACGCAATATCGAAGGTCTAATGCGACGCACTACGCTCACCTGATTTGTCTGCCCGGCTCGGATTGGCGGCGTGTGGAAGCGCCGCTGGTGCTCCGACGAACTGGCGTAATTCGCTCCGGTTCATTACTTACGACTTCCTGAAAAGCCAATGTTGCACCGCTTTGCGAAGACATTGTTGCGCCGTTTACAGAAGCTGTGATAACGATGTCCTTTTCCAGTCCGCCAATGTCTTCGGCCAGGCTGGTTGGCAACGCGATTTCAATGCGATCCACGCCCGGAATGCCCGGCTCTGCTCCAGCATACGTGGGCGTCAATTCGATGCTATTGAATGTGACTTTGACACCGCTGGCGTAGCGCCAGCCCGTGCCTTTCAAGATCACGACACGGCGTTCGTTTTCCGCACTAATCGCACACGGCGGTGCGATTACTTCTACCGTTCCATTCGCCAAGTACAAACCACATTGCGCGGCGACTTTGCCATCACCGTCCTCCGTGACCGTGAACAAGCCGGGCGCAGCATCCTGCACCTGCGTGCGCGTGTAAAACGTCTTCCTACCATTGGTCAATTGCATCAATACATTTGAGTTGGGTTCGATGTTGATGGGCAAAATGAACTTTACTGTTTCGGGCGAGATGGAAAGAATGCGCGCGTCTGCACCTGCGACTTTGATGCGGATGCCACCGAGTTCAAACGGCGGATTGTAGGCGGAAGCCGTCAGCGTTTGTTCCGTGAACACATCTTCTTCATCGTCGTCATTTTGAATCAGCGCCAGCGCAATCGAACCGCGCGCGAGGGGGCCGCTTTCCTGGCTGGCAGCGTTGATGACGGACAAGTCTTCATCGAAGGTGGAAAACGAAGTGACGACATCGTCCTGGCTGGTCAACGCTTCGGAGTTGCTGACGAGTACGACTTTCGTGTCTACATTGAGGCGATGCGCCAACTCCTCGTCGAGCGCGACGACGATTTGATCAAGGCCGAGATGCGTTATTTCGTCGTCATCCACATAAGCTCCAGCATAATTCGGCGTAACTTCGATTTCATCTTCTTCGCCGTTTTCCAGCGTGAAGCGAAATCGCACAGCGATGTCCGCGCCAAACCGCCAGCCCGTGCCGTACATCACGATGGAATTCGTCGTGTTTTCATAACCAATCGGGCAAGGCAAAGCGGTGTACAACGTTTCCGAACCGTCATCCGAGGCCTGTGAACATTGGGCGCGCGCGATGCCTTTGCCGTTGCTATTCACAGTGTACAAGCCGGGCGAAGCGTCGCGGACGTGAACTTTTCCTTTGGCAATCACGCCGTTGTTGTTGATGGTAAATTCGGCATCATCGCCGTCCGAATTTTCTCTGTCTGCCGCAATGCCCGTCGGAAAGATGAAATTGATCTGCGTCGGCGACACCGAAATCAAGCGCGCGGCAATGCCTGAAGTCGAATCACCGACCGTAATGCTGACGCCGTTCAATTCAAATGGATAGTTGTCCACTTCGCTGGATTCGGCATTATCGTTGGCGAGTTGCGAGCCTAACGCGGCAACGATGGAACCGCGCGCGACGCCTGTTGTATCCAGGCTTGCCGCATTCACCGCAGCCACCGCTTGATTGGTTTCGCGCACGACCGAACGCAGCACGGCCTGAAACACCTCCGGCGTCGTATTGAAGTTCGGCGCGAGCAAATTACCATTGTTGGAAAACGAAACAATCGTGCCGTCATCACTGACAAAAGGCGCGAGCAGGATCAATCGCTGATCGCTTTCGACCGTCGAAATTTCCGTTTGTGTGACCAATGAATAGCGCGGATTCGCAGGTGTCGAAGCCACAATGTCGTAGCGATAGACTTCGCGGCTGTTGTTGAAATTGCCTGCCGTATCATTGATAACGGGCAGGTTCAATTTGGAACTGAACGTGATGAATGTGCCTGCGCCGTTAATGCCCGGAAAGTAGTTGTAGTCGCTCAAATCCTTTTTGCCGACATCCTGCGTCGTGATTTGTGTAAAGGTCTTTGTCTTCGCGTTGTAGAGAAACACATCCCGAATCTTCTCGCCAGTTTTGACGGGAGCCGTGCCGCCAGTGGATTCAAACACCAGCAGCGAGCCATCGTCGCTCAAATGTTTGGAAAAACGGCTGAGCACATTCACCGCGCCGTCTTCCGGCACTTCGGCTTGCGCGGTTGTGTTTGTGATTTGCGTGACTTGATTCATCGCATCGCCGACCTTGTACAGAAAGATTTCGCCGTTCAAATCCGTGTTGCTCACCGTGCCGCCAAAGTTGAAGCCCGACAGAAACGCGACCGTTTTGCCGTCGCCGCTGATGAATGGATTGGCGATAAACCCTTTGACCTCGAAGCCATCTATTCCTTCGTCCACGCGCTTGTGCGTGACTTGCGTGAATTGTTTTGTGTTCACCTTGTAGACATAAATCTGTGCGATGTTGTCGTCATTTTGTGCTGAGAAGATTTGCACGCCGCGTGCTTTGAAGAAACGCCGCGTCGAAACAAACGTAATCACCGAGCCATCATAATTAATCGAAGGCGTGTTGTTGTCGAAGCTGTCTTTTGCCCCATCCGTTTCTGTCAGCCGTTGCATCGTTGCGACCGTCGCGCCGCGTGGCAGCGTGGCCAAGTACAATTCGACATTGCCATCAGGATTTTGAATATCCGTCAGCAAACCGCTGCTCGAAGCAAAGACGATGCGCGTGCCGTCGCCGCTGATCGCAGGCACAGCATTCGTCGGCGTGAACGAAGCGGGTTCGCATCCGCCAGGGCAATTCGTAGCTTGTAGAACCGCGCCACCGTTGCCGCCGCCTGTGCCCGCCTGACTGCCGGTGCGCGTGATCTGAATGATTTTGCGCAGGTCAGCGTCGTACACAAAGATTTCGTTATTGCCGTCTTTGTTCTCGCCCGTGTAATCGTTGGACGATTCAAACACGATGCGCTTGCCATCATTGCTCGCGCCTCGCACGAATGCGCCATTGGAATTGGTTGTTTCGGTGATGGGGATGATGGCGGTTTGTTGTGCGTGCGCAGTCACCGTCAAGAGAGCCAAGGTTACGAATACCTGAAAATATTTATGAATCTGCGGCATGAAGTTCCCTCTGGTTATAAAGCATTCTTTCACCGCAGAAATACAGACGTACGCGGCGTCAATACAGAGAATTGGATCAACTCGCCTGTTTTGTCTGGTCAGCTTTTGTTGGCAAAGTGGGCCTCCGTAGGAGCGAAATATTTAAAGCAATGGCGCGCCCTATTATCCCAGCCCAGTAGGAGCGACATTGGCCCATTTCGCTCCTACGGAGCTAGGCTTAATTTGCTTACGATCAGCTATAAATATTTCGCTCCTACGGAGCTATTTCCCAACCACGCGCTCAAATATTCTGCGCAAGCATCTCTGCGGTGAATAGATGATTCTCACAGCTTGATAAGGCGATTCGTACGCCATTTCAGTTGGTAAGGATTTGTGAATTTATCTTTACAATTCTTAACAAACTCGCCGCCGCTTTCTCTCGCCTTTAGCAGTCAGACATCCCAAATTTCCTGCATATGCCCGAAGTGGTCGAGGTTTGTGCAGGACAGGTTAGAGAGGAAGAACATGCAGTTTTATCAATTACTCCGAGCCTTAATTTTATTAGCGATTTTCAGCCTTATTGCTTTTGCGCAAACGGAAACCGGGCAAGTCACCGGCACCGTCACGGACGCTACCGGCGCTTTGTTGGCGGGCGCGACCGTCACGGTGAAATCCGTCGAAACCGCCAGCGAACGCAAATCCGCCACCAACAGCGAAGGCATTTATACGCTGCCGAATTTGCAGCCCGGTTTCTATGAAATACGAGTTAGCTCGACCGGCTTTGCGGCGAAGACATTACGGCTGCAAGTCACCGTCGGCTCGCGCAATGTGCTGAACATTAGTTTGTCGCCCGGCCCAGCCAACGCGCCGAAGCAAGTGGAAGACAGCCCTGACGTCGTGGTCGAGCAGCTTTCGCAAGCTGTTTCGACGGTGATTTCGGAAAAGCAGATTCGAGACTTGCCGACGTTGACACGCGATCCGTATGCGCTCGTCGCATTGTCTGGCAACGTGTCGCCGGGCGATCCGACGGGGCGTGGCGTAGGCTTGGCAATCAATGGACAACGCGCAGCGAGCATCAATTTTTTGCAGGACGGCGCGGTCAATAACAATCAATATTCGGCGCAGATCGGACAGCGCGTGCCGCTCGAATCCGTGCAGGAATTTCGGGTGATTACGGGCGGGTTGTCGTCGGAATACGGGCGCGCTTCGGGTGGTGTCGTGAACGTTGTGACGAAGTCCGGCACGAATCAATGGCACGGCACAGGCTTCGGCTTCAATCGCGTGTCGGCGTTGTCCTCGAACAGCTTCGACAACAACGCGAAAGGCTTGGACAAAGGCGTCTTCACGCGCAATCAATATGGCTATTCCATCGGCGGCCCAGCCATTGCTGAGAAGCTGTACGTCTTCAACAGCACCGAATGGACAAAGGTGCGCAGCACAACGCCTGTCATCAACATCGTGCCTTCGTCGGCGTTGATTGCAGCGTCAGCAGAGACGACGCGTGATTATTTTGGACGTTTCGGATTGGCGAGCGATTTTCCTACGGACAACGACGACAACGCCTCGAAGCTATACACCAAATCCGAAATTGCCAATCTGTTTCCAATTATCAAAGGCGGCGCGTTCGACAAGATCAAATCCGACACGATTGTTTTTGGTCAGGTGGTGAACAATCGCCCCGGCGATTCGGGCGGCGGCGATCCGCAAAACGCGCTGCAATCCGTCGTGCGGTTGGATTACAACTTCAGTAACAAAGAAACGGTGACGTTCCGCCTCGGCACAGATCGTCAGAATTTGTTTGCAGGCACGAACAGCTTCAATCCGTACAGCGGCTTCAATACCGGCACGCAATTGCAAAATGACAACTTGTCCATTTCGTTGACGCAGGCACATTCGGCGCGATTGATTACGCAAACGCGCCTCGCGGTGAATCGTTTGAAGTATGAGCAACCGCTCGGTTCTGCGGGTTCAGTGCCGGGCTTGTATTTCTTCGGCAACACAACGCCGACGTTGGATGGATACGATTTTGCGCTACCGGGCTATTCGCAAACCGGAGCCACGGGCTTACCGTTTGGCGGGCCGCAAAACGTCTATCAAGCCTATCAGGACGGCACATTTTTATGGCGCAAACATGCGTTTCGCTTTGGCGGCTTGTACAGCTACACGCAAGACAATCGCGCGTACGGAGCGTATCAAACGTCGGTGCAGGTGCTGGGGACAAGCTTCGGGCAGGCATTGGATAACTTAGTGCGCGGCAAGCTCTACAGCTTCACAGGCGCGATTGATCCGGCTGGGAAATATCCCGGCGACACGCTGCGCTTGCCTGCCGAAGCACCGAACTTCTCGCGCAGCAATCGCTATCACGAAGCCGCCGCGTACATCAACGACGAATGGCAGGTGCGGCGCAATGTGACGCTGAACCTCGGTGTGCGCTATGAATTTTTCAGCGTGCCGCGCAATCGCAATCAAAATCTCGACAGCAATTTTACGCTTGGATCAGGCACGAATCTCTACGAACAAATTCGCAACGGCAAGGTGGAATTGACTTCGGGCAACGCAACGAAAGGCTTTTACAAATCCGACCTGAACAACTACGCCCCGCGTGTTGGCTTTGCGTGGGATGTGTTCGGCGATGGCAAGACGAGTTTGCGTGGAGGTTATGGTGTCGCGTTCGAGCGTGTTTTTGACAACGCTTTCGCCAGCATCATTCAAAACCCGCCGAACTACGCTGAAGTCGCATTGATCGCAGGAACTAATATTTCCGGCATTAACATCACCGACAGCAACACCGGGCCGTTCGATGAAACGGGTACGCTGAAAATTCCGCAATCCAACCTCACCGCGATTGATGCGAATTTGAAAACGGCGTATGCGCGGTTCTGGAATCTATCGCTGCAACGCGAAGTCGCCCGCAATATTGTTTTCTCGATTGATTACTCTGCTTCCGAAGGTAAAGACCTTTACGCCGTTTCCAACTTTAATCGCATTGGTTCAGGCAATGTCTATCTCAAAGATGCCTGCACCACAGGCAATTGCACTGCGCGGCTGAACACGCAATACGCCGACATCAATATGCTGACGAATCAGGGCAATTCGACCTATCAAGGCCTTACCGTTGGTGTGGACAGCCGCAACTTCCTGACGCGCGGTTTGCTTTTCAATGCGCGCTACACGTGGGCAACGGCGAAGGACAATCTCAGCTCGACGTTGAGCGAAGGCACGAACAACTTCAATCTCGGCTTTCTTGATCCCTTCAATCCTGACCTCGACAAAGGCTACGCCGATTACGACATCCGCCATCGTCTGGTCGTCAGCGGCGTGTGGGACATTCCGTACAAACCGAACTTTGCGCCAACGACGCTCACCGGTTACGCCTATAAACATTTGCTCAGCGGTTTGAGCTTGTCGGGCATTTTCAGCGCACAAACCGGCACGCCGTTCAGCGTGTACGATTGCACAAAGTCGGTGAACAACGTGTGTATGCGCGCAGTCGGCACAACAGCAGAAGGCTCAGACAATCCTGCCAATGCCAGTGCAGCGAATCGGTTTGAATATATTAGCCTCAGCGGCTTAAGCGCGGGCAGTTACGTCAACTCAATCACTGGCACTTCGATCTTCGGCCCGTTTCCTTCCGGGATGACCGAGCGCAACAGTTTTCGCGGCCCCGGCAATTGGAATCTGGATGTAGCCGTCTTCAAAACGATTCGCGTGCGCGAGTACGGCACGTTGCAACTGCGCGCCGAAGCCTACAACGTTTTCAATCATGCGAATCTGTTTGTGATTGGCAATCAAACCGACATCAGCCGCTTCGGCTATGTGCCTGCGCAACGTAACGGGCGGCGCAATATTCAATTCGCTATTCGATTTATTTTCTAACGACATCTTGTGCGACTGCGCGACTGCGCATTGCTGATTGGCGATTTTCGATTGTCTATTGTTGGGCAAAGAGAGGCCGTTTATGGCGGCCTGACAATAGACAATCGCCAATAGAGAATCGGTAATGTGCTGTTGTGCGCGTCGTCCGCCAACCGCAAATTGCATGCTGTACAAACTTACGTTTGCTTTTTTACTACTCATCGGAATTGCCTTCACGTTGCCCACACGCAGCCGCGCCCATCAGCAACGAAGCATAACGGCGCAAACAGAACGCGCGGTTGCGCTGCGGCAGGAACTCGCAGCCAAACAATCCGACGCGCGGTATTTGCTGACCAGAGTTGCGATTTTCGACCCGCTGCAAAACGCGCCGGAAGCTGTGTCAATCGGCAGTACGCAGTTGGAAATTGCAAAGAAGCCCAACGCCACGCAAATCGAATCTGAGGAACGCCACTTTTTCATCGTGCAGCATCATCGTGCAATCTCGACGAATTGGGCGCAAGCGCGCGGCTTGGAAGTCGCGGGCTATTTGCCGAACAATGCGTACATCATCAAAGCCACGACCGCGCAGGCAGCACAGCTACAAAACGCCAGCGAAGTGCGCTGGGTCGGGACCTACGGCGCTGGGTTGAAAATCGCGCCAGAACTAGCAGTTTTGACGACGGATAGCCCGCAATCCGAAAGCACAAACGAACCGGTGGAGGTTTCATTTCTGACCTTCAGAAATGAAACCTCCACGGCCTTGCGCGCCGCCCTCAGCGGTGTTTCGCTGGCCGGCCCAGCCGTCATCGAAGCGCGCAGTGATGACCGTGTCTGGGGCGTTGTGTCCATAGCGCGCGAATCGTTGCCAAACTTGCTGACGACGCTCGCTACGATTGAAGGCATTGAGTGGATTGAAGAGCGCCGCGCGAATTCACTGCACAATGACCACATCGTGCGCGCGGTGCAAACGGGCGTTGCGCGGAGTGACACGCCGCTCTATCGCAATGGATTGACGGGCGCTGGACAAATCCTCGGCATCGCCGATTCCGGCCTCGACAGCGATCATTCGCAGTTTCGTTTGAGCGGCGATGCGGCGGCGCAGACCTTGTCGTTGGCTACGACGTCGGCTTCGCTCACGAATGGCTTATTGCCGTTTCGCATCACAAATTCCAACAACAAAGTCTTGAGTTATTACCTGCTCGGCAGCAGCAGTTTTCTGGAACTCAAAGACAATCCGAATGGCGGGCAAACGCTTGATCCGACTAGGCAATCCGGCTCGCGCTTCTTGAATGCGGTCGCGTATGACGACAACGGCAAAGGCTTTCACGGCACGTTGACGACCAGCGTTGCCGTTGGGCGCAACTACGGCGCGAACGGATCAGGCGCGGTTCCAGGCATCACGACGCGCTCGACGGGCGATGGCGTTGCGCCGGATGCCAAAGTTGTCTTTCAAGATGTCGGTCACACGAACGGACAATTGCCCGGCGTGGATTCGGTCAGTCAGGCGTTGTTGCATCAACAAGCGTACAGCAGCGGCGTGCGCGTGCATAACAACAGCTACGGCCCTGCGCCGCCTGCCGTCTACGATCAAAGCGCGGCGGACATTGACGACGCGATGTGGCGGCTGCGCGATTACACGATTTTCTATTCCGCAGGCAACAACAGCGCGGGCGATTATCAGGTCACAAACGCCGCCAAAAACAACATCGTCGTCGGCGCAACCGACAGCCCAACGGGCAATGGCAGTTTGGAAAATCTGCTGCGGTCGAGCAATCACGGCCCCACCTTCGATGGTCGCATCAAGCCTGACATTGTTGCGCCGGGTGTGGTAATTGGCGCGACGGAAAATACCGACGAACAGAATTCCTCAAACTACACAAACGCCACGTCAGCGACCGCGAAGGATGCTGCGGTCAATCCAGACGATCCGAACAACAACAGCACGCTGCTGGAAGAAGCCGTAAGTGGTACCAGCTTCGCTTCGGCAGCAGCGGCCGGCTCAGCCTTGTTGGTGCGGCAATACTTCAGCGACGGTTTTTATCCGAGCGGGGCCAAAGTGACCGGCAATGCGTTCAATCCCTCGAACGCACTGGTGAAAGCGATTTTGCTGAATTCCGGGCGCAACCTGACGGGGCGGTTTACAGGCAGCAATTCGCCGATCAGCACGAGCGCACCGTTGCCCAATTACGGCCAGGGCTGGGGGCGTGTGGCGTTGGATGAGGCGTTGTTTTTTGCCGGAGATCGGCGCGAACTGAAAGTGTTGGCAGATATTTGGAATGGAGCAGTTGCGAGCGAGCCCACCCGCCCTGCGTTGAATGCGGCCATTACGACGGGGCAGGTGCATACCTACCAACTCGCAAACGTGAGTAACATCGAACCACTGCGCATCACGCTCGCTTGGGCAGATGTGCGTGCTGCCGTTGGTTCGATTGTTGCTCTCGTCAATGACTTGAACCTCGAAGTCATCGCACCCGATGGCACGACCTATCGCGGCAACGTGAATTTTGCGAATGCGTGGTCACAGGCGGCGAACGACGCCAGCTTTGACAACCGCAATCCCATCGAAGCGGTCTACATTCAAAACCCGCAAGTCGGCACCTACACCGTGCGCGTGATTGGCGCAAATGTGCCGGGCAACGGGCAGACCCAAATCACCGCACAGCCCAGCGATCAGAAGATTGATTCCAACCGACAAGGCTATGCGCTGATTGCGACCGGCAACTTTACGGCAGGCGCACGACCCGTGCTGAACCTCACCACAGCCAATATTGACGGGGGTGTGAACGCCGATCCGTTTGTCAGCAAAAACGAAACTGTCACGGCGAAAATCGCCATCAACAACACGAGTTCCATCCCCGCACAATCTGTCACTGTCAAAGTTGAAGTAGACGAATTCAGCGAAGTGCCTGCGTCCGCGATCCGCATCAACGGCGGCACAAGCGCGACGCTCACTGTCGGCGATGTGGCGGCAGCCGCAAGTAAAACTGCTGCGGTCAATATCACTTTGCTGGACGATGGCGAATCGCACGTGGGTCAGGCAATGAATTTCAAAGTGACGATGACGCCGACGAATGGCCTGCCGTTCGTCACTCGGTTTGCGACGCGCGCACAACTGAAACTCGTCACCTATCGCACGCGCTTTGAAACCACGCCCGATCCTGGCGGCGGCAGCGTGATCGTCATTCCCGAAAGCGATTGGCGGCGGCGCACCGATCACTCGACACGCGCCGATAGCAAAGATGCGTTCGACGGCGATTGGAGTTTGACGAACGCTGTGTTTGCGAACGGCTCGACGGCGAGTCTGAGCGATCCGAGCGGCGTCAGCAAAAGTTATGGCGTTGGCAAAACAAGTCGCAGCGACGGACAGGTCTATGACGACACACGCTGGTGGACGCCGAAAATCGCGCTGCCTGGATTGTTTGTGAATGAGGCAACGGGGCTGATTGCCAATCCTGAACAAGCCGCAAACCTGAAAGCCGAAATTGATTCGTTCGAGGTGGACATCAAGGCCGATTTTACAGGTGATATGCCACAAAGCAGCAGTTCCGGCGACTTCGTGATTTTGCGCGCGCAAACCTACGATAACAGCGTTTCGCTGCGTTCGACTTCCAACGATGGTTCGACCACGGCAGGCACGACGAACCTGCTCTATCTGGACGCCCGCAACGTCACGAGCAGCGGCTTTGTGCATTATTCCGGCAGCAACTTTGCCAATGGCGACGGCGTGTTTCAGTACGACGAAGATGAAGAGGACGCAGACGCCTCGGACGTTTCGTTTCGATTGGAATTGCAGTTCCGCCGCAACGGTGTTCCGCAAACCGGTGACGGTGTGTTCGTAGACAATTTGATTGTGCGTTTGCGTGTGGCCGACACGGCTGTCTATTCGTCCTCGACGGCCAGCGCCGTCACAACCGTTGATGCTGCGAGTTACGTGCGCAATGTGTCGCCCGGGCAAATCGTTTCGGCCTTTGGTTCCGGTTTTGCGGCAGACACGAATCTCTCTCTTCCCGCCACGATGCTGCCCTTGCCGACCGAACTCGGCAAAGTCTCTGTGCGCGTGAATGGTGTTGCTGCACCGTTGTTTTTTGTCGGCGTGGGCGGCGCGTTCGGTGCGGGCAATTATCAAATCAACTATCAACTCCCAACTGAAACAGCGATTGGCACAGCGCAAATCGAAGTGCTGAACGATGGCAAGCTGCTGGCTTCGGAGTTCTTGAAAGTCAGTGCTGACGCGCCCGGCGTGTTCACGATGAATGCGATGGGGCAAGGACAGTCGGTTGTGCTCAATCAGGATTATTTGCCTAATTCGCCCGCCAACCCAGAAGCGCGCGGGCGCTACATCATCGTGTATGCGACGGGGCAGGGAACGCAGTTGCTGGACGCGACGACGCGCCAGTTTTTCCGTTTGCCCTCAGGATTCGCTGCGCCGCCGTCGCCTTTATTTATCACAGCGGAAACGCCGACGGTCACGATTGGCGGCATCCCGGCGGAAGTCGCGTTCAGTGGCCTCGCGCCTGGGTTTGTGGGCTTATGGCAACTCAATGTGTTGTTGCCAACGAATGCGCCGACAGGTAGTGCCGTGCCGTTGACGATTACGACGGCGAATCACCGCAGTCGTGCGACGACGATTGCGGTGCATTGACGGTTTTCAGTTGGGTGCGCCTGCGCCCCCGCAGGCAAGTTTATGGAGGGATTACTTTGCACCGCAGCGGATTCATCGCAGCGGTTTGCCTGCGGGGGCGCAGGCGCACCCATCGGTCGCACGCGTCGGAAGATCGTTGTAACCGCTGGAATTGGTTCAGAGGTTTTCTATGTTTCTTCGTTTTGTATTCATCAGCTTGGTCTTCGTATTTCTCGCGCCTTTCGTACAGGCGCAAATCCTCGTCGAAGACATTGAAATTCGCGGCAATCGGCGCTTGCCAAAAGATACGTTGCTCTACAGTGTGCGCAGCAAAATCGGCGATCCCTTCAGCGAAGAAGCCGTGCGCCGCGATTTTGAAGCGATCCTCAATCTCGGCTTTTTTGATCCGATGAAATGCCGCGTATTGACAGCAGACGGGCCAAAAGGTGGCAAGATTTTAGTCTTCGATGTGAGGGAATATCCGATCATCCGCGACTTGAAATATCGCGGCTTAAAAGCGGCAACCGAAAGCGAACTCTATACGAAATTCAAAGAGCGGCGCGTGAGCGTCACCAAAGAAACGCAATACGATCCGGGGCGCTTGAACGGCGCAAAAATGGTTTTGCGCGAAGTGCTCGCCGAAAAAGGCCATCCAGACGCCAAAGTCGAAATTGAAATTGAAGAGATCAATCAAACGACGATTGGCCTGGTCTTCAATGTCGAAGAAGGCCCCCGCATTCGCATCAAGGAAATCGTGTTCACAGGCGCGGGCGATAAGTTTTCAAACCGTCGTTTGAAAAGCGCGATGAAGGTGGTCAAAGAATCCGGCTTGATTTCGTCGTTTCAGTCCAAAGACATCTACTTCAAACCCAAGCTCGAATACGATTTGGAAAACGTGCGGCAATTCCTCGGCGCAAAAGGCTATCTGCAAGCCCGGTTGATGGAGCCGACGGTCGAACGTTATGAAAAATCGGTCAGCTCCATTCCAATTTTTTCGCGCAAAGGGCCAGGCTTACGCATTACGGTTCCTGTCGAAGTCGGTCGCCGCTACAAAATCAAAAGCGTCAAAGAAAATGGCGTGACGCTCTTTCAGCCCGGTTTGGTTGCTGCGATCACTGGTTTGAAAGCGGGCGAATATGCCAATGCCGAAACGATTCGCAAAGGTGTCTACGAAAAGGATGGCATCAAAGGCGTGTATGGTGATCGCGGTTACATCAACGCTTCGGCGGAACTGGAACCAACGTTCATCGAGACCAATGAAGAAGAAGGCGAAGTCGAATTCACCCTCAACGTGGACGAAGGCAAACAATACACCTTGCGCCGTCTTGAATTCATCGGCAACAACACGACGCGTGACGGTGTGTTGCGTCGTGAGGTTGTCATTAACGAAGGCGATGCGTACAGCAAACGCTATTGGGACCTGTCTATTTTGCGGTTGAATCAGCTCGGACTATTTGAGGAGATCAAAGAAAAAGATGCGATCACGCGCACCAATGACCGCGATCAAACGGTAGATGTTGATTTGCAGGTCAAAGAACGCGGACGTCAATCTATTAACTTGAACGGTGGTGTGTCCGGGTTTGGCGGCAGCTTCGTTGGTCTCAGTTATTCAACGAACAACTTGCTGGGCTATGGCAAAACCGTCAGCTTTAGTTTTTCGGGCGGCAACCGGCAAACGTTTCTTTCGGCGGGCTACACCGATCCGTATTTGTTCGATAAACCGATTAGCTTTGGGGTGGAGCTGTTTGCCCAACGGCAGAAATATTTTGGCAACAGCTTCAGCACGTTCAGCAATTTCATCAATACCTCTAATCTTTCGCAGGCCGATTTGGATTCGTTGTTTACGCAGGAAGTCGTCGGCGGCACGATCAATCTTTCGTCACCGTTGTCGGCGCTGACAAAACGCTTTCGGCGCTACTCGCAGTTCACACGCTTCGGCGTGACCTATTCGCTGAGCCAGTCGCGCGTGCAAGACCCGAAAGTGAACCGTGACAATGACACATCAAACGACATTCCGGTCACCTACAGTCAGCCGCGCATTGTGACCAGCCGCATCACGCCAAATATATTCTTCAATACGCTGAACGCGGCGATTGATCCGACGCGCGGGCAAAGCCTGTTTGCGGGCGTTGCGCTGGCGGGCGGTGTGCTCGGCGGCGATGTCAAAACGATTACGCCGTCGCTGGAATACAAATTCTTCAAGCCCATTTGGCGACGCGAAACCGAAAACCCGCATGTGTTCGGAATGCGGTTCAGCGCTGGACACGTGCGCACGTTTGGCCGCTTGAGCAACGCGCTCGTCGAAACGCAATCGCTCGGTTTTGTCGGCGGCATCCCGATTTTCGAGCGGTATTTTCTCGGCGGTGAAAATGATGTACGTGGTTACAACGTGTATTCGATTTCGCCCGTGTCACGCTACGACTATTTCCGCTCGACGAAAAACGTGGTGGCCAAAACGCTGAATAGTGCAGGCGAATTGGAAGATGTCGCGGATGGTTCGATTCATCCGACTTTGTTGCGAGCTTACACGTTTGAGTCGCCGGGCAATGGATGCGGCGAAGTAAAAAGCGCGAATTGCAATGTCGAGCGCATTGTGCGCGAGGATTCTGATGGCAAAGAAGTCCCGTTTTACACGGCAGTCGGCGGCGACACGCGCTTGCTGATGAATATGGAATATCGCGTGCCGATAGCGGGGCCGGTGGCGATAGCGGCGTTTGCGGATGTCGGCTCGGTCTTCAATCTGCGCAAATATCAGGATCAAATCGTGACGACGAATTACGTGAATCAAACGATCACGACGAATGGTGTGATTGTGAATTCATCAGGACTGCTGGCGACGCGCAATGAACTCGACAGCGCGATTGCTTCATCGCCCAATAATCTGGTGGATGGTTTGCCCTCCGGCTTTCGGCGTGTGTATTTGCAGGGCGATGCGCGGTCATACAACCTGCTGCGCATTTCAGGCAGCGGCAATAGCTTCCGCGACAGTTTACGCGCTTCGTTAGGATTGGAATTTCGTGTACAAGTGCCAATGCTGAATGTGCCATTTCGGCTGATTATGGCGTGGAATCCGAACGCGAACCCGGACATCACAAATCCAAAAGTGCTGTCGCTGGAAAAGAGGACGGCGTTGCGGTTCAGTATTGGGCGAACGTTCTAAATTGTCGGTGCGGTATGACGAGCGGTAGCAGGCTGGCAATATACCGCACCAACGCGCTACCGCTCG
>JAEUQN010000072.1 GCA_016789725.1 Blastocatellia bacterium
GTTACACTTTGGAATCCATCGCCACACAATTCCCGAACGCGCCGGAGGTTAAAGAAAAACTGGCTCAATTGCAGGAAGCTGAAGCCAAAGCTGGGCAAGCCGTTCTGACCGCCGAAGCTCAGGTAGAGGTAGTGGAGGCGATTCCTTTGGAGCTGGAATCAGCCGCTGAGACATCTGCACAAAATATCCAAATTTCAACCCTAAATAGGCCTGAGGAGGTTGTCGCACATAATCCTTTTACTTTTCAGGATGTTGAAGCCGGATACATTGCTGAGCCAGGTACGAGCTTCGATTCGACAACAGAAAATGCGACGATTTTCCTGGTTCATCCGCACGGGTCCCCTCAGGATGGACAGCCCGTTTATGCGGTGCCTACTACTGCGGAGGCACCCGCAACGCTGGCAGCCGAGCCAAGGTCCCAGACAGTGCTGCCATCTTCTCAGGCTAGTAATGACTCATTCGATTTGTTCGAGGGGGATGAGATGGGGGATCTGCTGGATTTCCTTGATGAATTCAAAGCCGAATCCGCACAGCACCGTCCCCAGGAAGATTTTGAAACACATTACAACTTAGGGCTGGCCTACAAAGAAATGGACATGTTCGAAGAGGCCATTGAAGAATTCCAGCAAGCTTTCAAAGCCATTATGACGGACCCGGCACATACGGATTATGTTTCGTGCTGTAGCATGCTGGCCTTCTGTTTTACGCAAAAAGGTCTTCCACGTTTAGCTGTCGTGTGGCTTAAAAAAGGACTCGATGCCGCAATACGAAACGAAGATGTTTATCAAGCCTTACGTTACGATTTAGCCAATGCTTATGCAGCAATGGGTGAATTGAAGGAGGCCTACGAAACATTTGCTGAGATTTATGCGATTGACGTGCAGTATCGAGGAGTCAAGACAAGAATGCAGGAGATTGCCATGCAGATGGGAAAATAGGACGGACCAGAGCCTATCTAAAGAGATGAAGGGCAATACCTGAAACAAATAGGTATTGCCCTTCATCTCTTTTTTATTTTTTTCGAACTCGGATGCTACCGTCCTGTGTCCATAACGTAACGGTGGCTGTAGCTGATCCTACCAGCCCCTGAACAAGATGTGACGTTTGTTTATGTACGGTTAATTGAAAGTCGCCAGGGGCAAGCTCTATTCCGCCCCGCCCTGAAGTTGCATCCAGTTTGAATTTAGCCCCTGCCGGCAGCGCCGCATCCACACGCCCTGAAAATGATTTCAAGTAATAGCTGCCACTTGGTTGGACTTCGCCATTATAGCTGACATTTCCACTCACGCTGCGAGCCTCGACCTGTGAACTACGGATTCCTGTTAACTGTATATCCCCGTCCGTGTTATTGATCTTGATGGCTCCTCGAATGCCGCGCACAATTACCCCGCCTGCGCATTTCACGCAAAACACCTCCAACGATGTGCTTGAAGGAACATTAATCACGAGGTCAACCGCCGCGTCGCTCGTGACCTCTACGTGAACTTTTCCTTGCGGAGAAGGTTGTGACGCTGCGATGTTATTGCCAGCCCGGCGGGCCAGGATTTGGATCGTGTTTCCCTCTGCCGGAACCACCGTCACGGATCCCATTTTAGTTTTGATTTCCAATGAGCCGGAATCCGGCAAGACCTTGAACGATTTGCTGAAATCCTGTGCAGTGATAGAAGTTCCCACTCCCGCCAGAAACACCAGGCTCATCAGCAGCAAACCTTTAGCGAAGATTGCCGGGGACGACAGGTTGGTAAGCAAGCTTTTTCCAGACATAAGTTTATTTCTCAATCCTCTCGAAGTCTTCCATGAGTTGGAGCTTTTCATTATACAAGTCCATTAACATTTTTTGCTGATCCTGATCGTGGGTTGTGACAAAGGTCTGTCGCGCACGATTCAGCGAATTATCAATTCGTTGTAGATGGTTATCATACACCGTTCTGATTTCGGGGTTCCACGCCTGGCGGCGGGTGTTAATGTTAATCGCTTTTTGTTGAATCTTCGATTGGATCTCGGTCTCCATCGGCAGGACCACACTGGTTGACGTGTCCCTTGTAATGGTCGAGTCCTGATGTAACGCGTGGTACATCCCAAATACCATCAATGAAAACGCCAGCGCACTGGCTCCGGCTAGCTGTGGCAAGTTGAAGGTAAAGCGTCGTTCGCTCATCCTTTTCCACCAACTGTCTTTTTTTTCTTCGCGCTTTCCCGGAGCTACTGTTTCAAATTCGATTTCGTTTTGAATCCGTGCCCATAATGCTCTTGGCGGCGTTCGCAAGGGCAACTCCTTCGCGGCCAGACAAATCTGTGAGATGTCAGCTTTGACGGTATGGCAAGGATGGCAGTGAGCTAGGTGGGTTTCGATAGACTGAATCTCCTGGGTGGCAAGTGAACCATCAAGGTAATCAGACAGAGAACTGACAACAACACGGCATTCCATACTGATTTTCCTCTCTCATAGCTTTATTTACGGGTTCTTTGTACGTCGCAAAGAATCTTAGGCTTTCTTTGTTAACAGCATGCGTAATTTCATGCGTGCTTTGTGGAGCTGGGATTTTGAGGTCCCAACACTACATCCCAACAATTTTCCGATTTCTTCGTGTTCATATCCTTCGACATCGTGCAGGACAAACACGGACCGATAGCCTGGCGGCAATTGTGCGATAGCGTCGTCTAATGCAATGCGATCTACGACTGGCATTGAGCTGGGACGTTCGGTCCCCGTTTGGACGATGTCATTTAACTCATCGCCTTCTTCAGTCGTTTTCTCTAGCTTCACGCCTTTTTTGCGGAAGTGCATTAGGACTTGATTGACTGTCAGCCGATGCAGCCAGGTTGTAAATTGCGATTCACCACGAAAGCTGCCCAGCTTGCGGAAAAGCTGAACAAACACTTCCTGGGTTAAGTCTTCGGCTTCAGTCGCATTTGCCAGCATGCGCAAACAGAGACTGTATACGCGACGATAATGCCGTTCGTATAGCGTCTCAAATGCGGCCATGTCTCCGCTGGCAGCGGCCTGTGTCAGGTCAAAATCCGGCACAGCAATATTCGTTGTGGTTGCTCCCACCATTACGTTTGCTCGCGCTGCTTGAGCGCTTTTGGTGGCAGGCATCCCGAAGACAGTCACTGGTGCAGTAATTGAAAGAGACGACATAGGCAACTCGCTGAACGAACTAACCGAATATAAACTCTTGCGAATCTTCGCGTCGTCTGGGATGCCGCCTTTTTTATTGCGGTTGCTTGGTTTGTCACAATTTTCTGTCGTGACACAAGTTTTTCGAACGTATCATAACTTAGCCCCACAAAAAGCCGCAATGCCCGTCCCACATCTCAGGGCAAGCGTCGAAATGGGCGGTCGTTAATTTTTGATTGGAGAAGCTGTAGAAAGGTGAAATATGGAAAGTACAAAAAGAGAATTGCCTGATGCGGCTCCGACTTTGATCTCACATTTTGCCCACCTGCCTAATTAAAGCAAATGCTGCGTAAAAGGATACTATCCCCAAAATTAAACCTAGAACGCTGGCTAAGGTCGGTTTCTCCTGCTCCAAACAACTGAGCAGAGGGTTGTTTGGATTATAATAAACCAGAACCTGCCGCCCCGTCGAATATTGCTCTAACTTACTTTTAGCCAAATTTTTATCAAGTTCATCAAAGGCCCCAATACGAATGGTTGTTCCCCTGTATTCTGTATTATTGACCATATAAGAATATTCAATTTTCGGGATGAGCTTGAAATTTGGTCTGGCCGCATTTTGCGAGACAAGTTTATTTTGCCACCGGGATTCGAGGATTTTTCCTGTCACTTTTCCCCAGGCCTGATTATCGTAAGAACGCCACAATCCCGGTGTCACCAGATACAAAACCCCACCGCCAAATAGTACAAATGCCAACGCCATCATCGGTACTCGAAAGAACCGAAACAGACTGATGAGCTTGCTCATAATCTTGGACTCCTAAGTCTTGCGACTCGCAGGCGGAAGCTCTATAAAGGAGGGAAGAGTTTAAGCGGTGAGGTCTTGAGTCTCTTGCACCAGTGCCTTTCAAAAACTGCTGATTCGCCGATTCACCAACATCTTCCTTAGCCCTAGCAGTCGCACCAAAAGCGACCTGAAGATGCAGATCGCACTCGTTATGAAACTAAAACCTTTTCGTGAATGCGCATAATTTACACCCAATTACGCGCTTTTCCAAGAGCTGAAGCTGCGATTTTATGAAAGATCGCTTGGCGGGATGGGTCGTGAAAGGATTGGAACAAAGCCTTGCTTATAAACCAGAATCGTTCGTTTGAACGCTAGCACGATAAGTCCGTCCTGATTAAACCCAACGGTTTTGACGCCTACGATACCTTGCTGTGGGCGTGATTGCGATTCGCGTTTTTCCAGCACTTCGCTTTGGGCATAGATTGTATCGCCTTCAAACACGGGATGTGGCATTCGTATTTCATCCCACCCAAGATTGACGGCGTTTTGCGAAATGTCTGTCACGGACAGCCCCGTAATAATGGCGAGTGTTAACGTGGAATTGACTAATGGGCGTTTGAATTCTGTTTGTGCCGCATACGCGCTGTCGAAGTGAATAGGATTAGAATTGACCGTCAGCAGCGTGAACCAGATGTTATCCGCTTGTGTGATTGTGCGGCCTAATGGGTGGCGATACACATCACCGACCTCAAAATCTTCATATACGCGGCTTTGCCAACCTGTTTTGATACTCATAGAATCGGGAAGTCGTAATCGCTGTGAAAGATATGATCGCAACCTGACAAGTTGTCGGTGGTTTACATCTCGTTCAGTACCAAATCTTCGTAATTATCCCGTTTGCGAATGACCTCAATTTGGCCATTTTCTTCAATTAAGACTGCTGCGGGGAATGGGCGTCCGTTGTACGCGGTCATTTGTGACATCGTGTATGCGCCGGTGTTGAGCATCGCAATGACTTCGCCGACTTTCGCATCCGACGGCAACAAACGATGATCGGGCAAATGTCCATCACCGTGCATATCGAAATACACATCGCCGCCATCACACAATGGCCCTGCCATTCGGTAGCGTGACGAATGCTCCTCGCCCGCGCGCGAAGCGTTCACGGCGTGGTAATACCAGTGATACAACACCATCGAAAGCATCAGGTTGTAACCCGCATCCGTCAGCGCCCAGTGGTCGTCAGTTTCGGGGCGTGTCTTGACGTTGCGCACTTTGGTCAGCAGTGTCACGGCGTCAGCAATCACGCTGCGACCGGGTTCCATCACAATTTCCAGATCGCGTAGTAAATGCTCTGCGCCCGCATTGCGTGCGGCATCGCGCACGACTTGCAGCGCGGCACCGATGGCTTCGTCTGACGTTAAAATTGCACCGAGCATCGTCCGTTCGTCTTCGCTGATCTCTTCGGCGTGCGAGCGGTCGCGCAAATAATTCACCGGAATCCCTCCGCCAATGTTGATGTGTTGCAACGTGTGGCCCGTTTCTTTGTGCAGCCACAGCAAATGTTCCCACATGGTCTGAAACGCTTGGACGTACGGTTCAGGGTCGGGCGTTTGTGAGCCGACGTGAATATGAATGCCGACCAGATTGACTGCCTCAGGATTACGCAGCGCACGCAGCATCATTTGTCGCGCTTGTGCGGGCGAGATGCCGAATTTGGAAGTGTACATCGCGGTCTGCAATCCGGCGTGTGAGCGGGTGCTGACGCCTGCGACCAGGCGTAGCGTAACGTTCGCACGTTTGCCGAGTTTGGCGGCAACCTGCTCGACTAATTCCAATTCAAAGGGCGAATCCAAATTGATCGCGTAAATTTCCGCTTCAATTGCTTCGGCAATTTCCTGTTCGGTTTTGGCGATGCCGTTCATTTCGATTTGTTCCGGCTTGAAACCCGCACGCAATGCTTTGAATAATTCGCCACCGGAATTCACTTCGACATCAATGCCCGCTTCACGCACGACGCGCAACACTCCGAGCGTGTTGTTGGCTTTCGAGGCGTAGCAGAGCTTGAGTTTGGGGTGATGTTGCTTGGCGGCGAGCAGTCGCGCGATGTTGGCACGAATGCGCGGTGCGGAAATGACAAAGAGCGGCGTGTCGTATTGATCAGTTAAGGCGATAGCGTCTACGCCATTAATCTGTAGGTGGTTATCTTTGACTTCGAGATAATTCGGGATTGCCCAATCGGGTTGTGTTGTATTGGTCATTCAATTTCAGCCTTTGTGTTAGGGGTAACGTTAAGTTGGTCATTATCCCTTCTCCATTTCCCCTTGTCCATTGCACGTCGGATGAGGTTGAAGAAGAGGCGATTCATTAGTGCAAGGTGACTTACATCCAATGAAGAAGGCACAAGGGAGAATGGAGAATGTGTGATTCATCAAGGCATGGCGATGGCCTGCCACATCACATCCAAAGGCGCGTCTTCGCCTGTCCACAAACGAAACTGCTCTGCCGCCTGACCAAGCAGCATCGCCATTCCACCGAGTGTTTGACAGCCCGCAGTCTTTGCGTCCTTCAGCAATTGTGTTTCCAGTGGGTTATAAATCAAATCATAGACCAGTCGCACGTTGCCCAATGATTCAGCCTTGAGCGGGCTTGCGCCTTCGTGATGGCCTTGCATTCCGACGGGCGTGCAGTTGATGACGAGGTCGGCATTGCCTTGAAAATGGGCAATCGGTGCAGCTTGCGCATTGAATTCATCGGCGAGCGTTTGAGCTTTCTGCTCATCGCGCGCATAAATCGTTACGCTTGCGCCACGTTGTTGCAGGCCGTAGCAAATCGCTCGTGCTGCGCCGCCTGCACCGATGATCGCAGCGCGCGTGCCTTTGACCTCCATCAATTCTTCCAGCGGTTTCATCGCACCAATGACGTCGGTGTTGTCGCCGTGCAGTTCATTACCTTTGACAATAATTGTGTTGACCGCACCGACGGCTTGCGCGGCAGGCGAGATGAAATCCAGATGCGGCATCACGCTCAGCTTGTGCGGAATCGTCACGCTCAGGCCGCGCAAATTCCAATCCAGCTTTTTGGTTTTCGGATGTACAAAATCACGAATGAATGTGGCTGCGTCGTCTACTTCCAGCGGCAAATAGACGCCGTTTCTGCCCGTTGCTTTGAGCGCAGCGTTGTGAATCAGCGGCGAGCGCGAATGACCAATTGGGTTGCCGATGACGCCGTAAATCTCGCTATGTTTCGTGAGTTGATGCGCACGATACAATGCGCGGAGTTCGGTCGCGGTCGGCTGCCCGCTCGCACTTTCGGCTCCGCGTCGCAAGGCTCCAAACGTGAGCATCGCGCCGCGTGACAACGCTAAGATACGCGTGGCAATCCCCGGCAAACCCATGCCCAAAATGATGACGGGCTTGTCGCCACGCTCCATCAAATCGAACAGCGGCAGGCAATCACCAATGCGGTTCGCTTTCGTGGCGATTTTGACGATGGCAGCAGGTGTGCGCGCGATGCGTTCGTAGATTTCATTCAGATTCGCAGGCGTTTCGTCGAAGTTGTGATGTGAGCAGATGATTTGTTGCCAGGGGATAGAAAGTTGCGATTGAGATATTCGCTCAACCAAATCTAATTCGATGTCTGCATACGCGACCAAGTCCCACGCATTGAATTTGCGCCAGAAATTGCGGCGGTCTCCAATGGTCAAATCCTTTTGCCCACCTTGCTCGCGCGGGCGATAAGTAAGAATAAATGGTTTGCGAAACTGCTCTCGTTTTATGCTCAAAACTTTTAGCAAATAAACCGGGTCGTTGTCCGTTAGGTAATCAAGGCGCAGTTCAATAATGTCGGCTGTTTTTTCCGCTTCTTCAATCGCCTTCAGAAAGGCTTCGGTCTTTGTTTCAGTAATTGGAACACAAATCAGTGGCTGCATGAAATCCTCGAAAAATCAGGTGCTTGACAGTCTGTGGTTGCGAACCGTAGACTCTAAACTGTCCGCGTTTCCCTGGCAACAGAAACGCTCTTTGAATGTGGGGGTGCACTGGTTTCGATGGGAGACCTGCAGCGACGGATGCATACCGGGATGCTTGTAACCCGTACTCTGCAAGCAAAACATAATTGCGAATCAAGAACTCGCAATGGCTGCCTAGTTAATACCTAGTTCACAGCTCGTTCGCCCGTGCTTCGCCGATAGGCACGGAACCGAGCGTCACTTTTATCGGCTGGCTTTCTGATGCAGGTCAGAGTCAGAAAGCGAGACTTTTCTGGCATAGCTCGCGCGCGGTTCTTCGCCGCTTCGGATTCCGCGCGAGAGTGAAACTTCAATCGAAGCGGCTAAGTATGTAGAGGCTTTCGTGAATGGCTGCCAGACGAGAGTTCGATTCTCTCCACCTCCACCAGCAATAATAAGATCAAAAGGCAAAAGGCAAATATCAAAAGGCAAAAGTGATATTCGGAAGAAAAGCCGTTTCTGAATTTCCTGAATCATCTTCCGACCTTTTGCCTTTTGCTTTTTGATTTTGGCCTTTTGATTTTCCATGAACTCGCTTCCCATCGGTATCTTCGACTCTGGCGTTGGCGGCTTGACGGTGCTGCGTGCCGTGCGCGAACGATTGCCGAACGAAAACATTATTTATTTGGGTGATACCGCGCGCGTGCCGTACGGCACCAAATCGCGTGCGACGGTCGAAAAGTATGCCGTCGAAGATGCCGCCTTCCTGATTCACAAAGGCGTGAAGGTGATCATCATCGCCTGCAACACGGCATCGGCCTTGGCGCGCGAACGGTTGCGGCAGGAATTTGAGGTGCCGTTTTTAAGCGTGATTGGACCGGGCGTGCGCGCGGCGGCGAGGGCGACGAAAAATCATCGTATCGGTGTTATTGCGACTGAGGCCACGATTGACAGTGGTGCGTATGCGAACGGCATTCGTGAAGCTTGCGGCGACACTCCAGTCGAAATTGTTTCGCAGGCGTGTCCTCTGTTTGTGCCGCTGGCTGAAGAAGGGGAAACGAATTCAGCCATTGCACAGCAAGTCGCTGAAAAATATCTGGCATCGTTGCGCGACCAGCAAATTGACACGCTGGTGCTGGGTTGCACACACTACCCTTTGCTAAAAAGCGTGATTGCTGAAACAATCGGCAGCGAAGTGATTTTGATTGACTCCGGCGCAGCGACAGCCGCAGAAATTGAAACGCTGCTGCGCGAGAAAGACTTGCTGACGACGCAAGCTGATAAAGGCTGGAGCGAATTTTATGTGACGGATGCGGCGAAACGCTTTCATCGCATTGCAGAACGATTTTTAGGTTATCCACTGGAACATTTGGAGGCCGTTGAGGTATTGGAGCATGTCGGAAATTTTCACGCGTCTTGATGGGCGCTCGCCGTTGGACATTCGGGCTACGCAAATCACGACCGGGTTTACTAAGTACGCTGAAGGTTCGGTGTTGATTGAAATTGGCGCGACTCGTGTGATTTGTAATGCGACGGTGGATGAAAAAGTGCCGAATTTTTTGAAAGGCAAGGGGACGGGTTGGGTCACGGCGGAATATTCGATGTTGCCGCGTGCCACTGAATCGCGCACGTCGCGTGAAGTCGGACGTGGTGGGCCTTCTGGTCGTACGCATGAAATTCAGCGCTTGATAGGGCGCAGTCTTCGTGCTGCCCTGGATATGAAGGCGCTCGGTGAACGTACGGTGACGATTGATTGCGATGTGATTCAGGCGGATGGCGGAACGCGCACGGCTTCGATCACGGGCGGGTTTGTCGCGCTGGCTATCGCGCTGAACAAATGCGTCGAGAATCAGAAACTCGCTAAGATTCCGTTACGGGATTACGTCGCCGCCGTCAGCGTTGGCTTGGTCGAAGGGCGCGTGCTGTTGGATTTGGCGTATACTGAAGATTCGACAGCAGAAGTGGATATGAATATTGTGCGAACGGGCGATGGGCGCTTCGTTGAATTGCAGGGAACTGCTGAAGCCGACCCGTTCTCGCGTGAACAAATGAATGAATTGATTGCAGCGGCGGAAATCGGAATTGATAATTTGATAGCGATTCAACGCGCCGCTATCGAGCAAAACATCGGAAAAAGCTTGGTTTTGCTGAACACTCAGCAGGCCACCAAATAAGATTCAAGGAGAATCCAAAATGAAGTTCAGATTTTGCTTTCTCGCCTTCGTGGTGATGGGGTTGCTGGTAAGCGCTTCGAGTTACAAAACGGTCGAAGCGCAAAACAATACGATTGACGACCCCGAAGGGAAATATTCGTTGACTCTGCCCAATGCCGATTGGCTGGCAGTTTTGAGTCAGGATGGATTGGGGCGTAAACAGGTCGAGGTTGTTTATAAAGTCCGCGAAGATGGATTGCTTAAGGTGCGCCGCCTTGACATCGAAAAAGGCTCAAAGCTCGTAGATGTTTTCAAACGTGATGAAGGCCAGACGTTGACCTTTCTGCCCGGATATACCAAAGGTCCGCTCGAAGATTTCAGTGCTGGTGGCGGCAAGATTCCGGCGGCTGTGACTTCCTATGACTTCACGCAAGGTGGACGCCCCAAGAAAGGCCGGAACTATTACTTGATGGTGAATGAAACGACCGTGTTCCTCCTGCGTTTCACTGGCAATCGCGGCACAATGGAGGCGTTGCGCAGCCAAACGGATGCCATCGCCCGTACCTTTAAAGCAAAGTAATTGGTGATGCGGGCCAGTGGTCGGTTTAGAACTTACCACTGGCCCCCAGTCACCAATCTCTGACCACTAACCAATGAACCCCAAAGACGTGTTTGCTGAGGCGCGGTTCGCCCTCGAAAAGATGCAGAAGACGAATCTGTACGAGACGCCGAGTTTTTTCTGCGACGTGTACGGACTCGAACCAGGGCAGGAACAAAAGCCACATGCACACGACGATGCCGACAAGATTTATTATGTGCTGGACGGACGCGGCACCTTTTTAGTCGGCACTGAAGAACGTGAACTTATTCCCCACCAAATTGTCCTTGCCCCCGCAGGCGCACCGCACGGCGTGCGCAACACAAGCGACGCGCGTCTTACCCTGCTCGTGTTTATGTCTCCGAATCCGAATTTCAAAAGCTGATGTCACACTCAACAAAGTGTGACATCTTTCCGCTATAGAATCCTCCCTCCGGCCTACGATCAGGTTCCCAAAACCTATTAGAGGAGAGAGTTTCTATGACCCCTTTCATGATTATCGCGCGTTGTTTGTTGCTAGCGGCTGTTTTCAGCTCAGGTTCCGTTTTGGCCCAAGCTCCTGATTCCGCGCCGCCCCTCGCAAGCAGCGCGACCACCATTTTACGGGCAGCCAGGACGGTGTTCATCCAATCAAAATCTGACTATATGAATCGAGAAGCCTTGGAGCGCGAACTGGTCAAGCATCCCGAATTCAATCAGCTAAGTTTGCTGGTTGTGCGCGACAAGAGGGACGCCGATTTGGTGCTGGAAATCTATCGCAAGAAATGGACGACGCGCTTCACGATCACCGCCATTGACGCGCGCACCAGGACACTGGTTGCCAGTTGTCAGGAAAGCTCCATCGGCGGCGATGTCGAGCCAAAATTGGCGAAGTGCTTTATCAAACAAGCCAAAGCCGCGCGGACGCAAACTGACACACCTGCGCCGAAGCCTTGAACGCCAGATGCGGGAGACAAGGTTGCAACCCCTTTTTTACCAGGAGACTGCATCATGAAATGGCAATTAATGTTTGTTTTTGTCCTACTACTAGGCGTTATCATAGTGGCGAGCGCGAAGCATCCGTCAATGCAAAAGAAAGATCTATCGGAGTTTTGGGTTGATCCCGCAACCGGACTGATGTGGGCGGGGAAAGATAACGGGCGCGACGTATTGTGGTATAGGGCAAAGCGATATTGTCGGAACCTGCGTTTAGGTGGTTATGCGGACTGGCGTTTAGCAGAGATTGAGGAGCTGGAAGGTCTTTATGATGGAACGGCAAAGATCCCAGGTCTGGGAGCAGGTAAGGATGGCAAAAAGCCTTGGCAACTGCATGTAAAGGGAAACTTATTTCTCACGGGGAGAATATGGAGCAGCACTCAGAGCCTTGATCATTATACTGGCGGCCTTAGCGGTTTCGTTTGGTACTACGACTTCTGGAATAAATTTAAAGGCAAAGACGATGCAAGCTTTCTCGGCGAGTCTCACTATGCACTGTGTGTGCGCAGCACCAGCGTTCAAAGCGCGACCACAATGACTCCGATAAGCCCCCAGAAGATAATTCCGCCGGAGACTTGGATTGATCCTGCGACCGGATTGATGTGGGCTGGACAAGATAACGGGCGAGACGTGAAATGGCCCCTCGCCACGAATTATTGTAGTGACCTGCGTTTGGGTGGTTACACTGACTGGAGGCTAGGAACGATTGAGGAACTCAAGGGGCTTTATGATGAGATGGCGAACGTTCCGGGGCTGGGAACGGGTAAGGATGGTAAGGGGGCTACGAGTTGGCATGTGAAGGGGAACTTATTTCTGACAGGACGCCAATGGAGCAATTCTAAGGAGAGCGAGAAGTCCGTTGGAGAATATGTTGGATCTGATACAGTGTGGTTCCTCGACTTTTCTGATGAGCATAAACGCAAAAATGATAGTCCTTGGTTATACGCTAGTGCTTCCCGCCGTATGCGTGCGTTGTGTGTGCGCAGCGCCGGAAAATGACGGCGTGCGATCCATTAGGCAATGAATGTTACGAGTGAATTTGTGGTCGATGTGATAATTTTCTGTTCTGGCAACCGTGCGAGCCATTCGCTTGGCAATCCTTGTTGACCCAACAACGTTCCGGCGATTTGCCCAGCCATTGAAGCAATCGTATCCGCGTCGCCGCCTGCTGCAATCAATTCGTGCAGCAGGGTCGCAAAGCCGAGCGTCGCAATTTGCTGTGCACCGTAAATTGCCAACGGAACCGATTCGATGACGTAACCGGAATTGCCAAATCGTTGCGCCACTTCTGCGATTGGTAAATTGAGGTTTGCCAATGCAATCAGCCGATCCCTTACGCTGGTGTCAGGCAAAATGGTGATCACCAGTTGCAGCAAATCTGGCCCGTTTGTCCAGCTTCCATCGAATGCTGCTCGAATTGCCGCGACGATAGCGAGTGCGCCAGCGTAGGCTTCTTCGTGATGATGTGTGATGCGACTGACATCACGGATTGTTTGTTTTGCGGTTGAATCTTTCGGATCAAGAAAAAATGCTAGCGGCGCAATTCGCATTGCGGAGCCATTGCCTGCGGCCCGGTCGCCTTTTCTTCCCACCAACGCCCAATGTCCGCCTGCAACTAATTCATTCAATGCTTTGAGCGTACTTGCTCCCATTCCAGTCACGCGCCCCGCGCAATGCCACGCCGCAAATCGCGCAGCAACTATTGCTGGTTCAAGATCACCACCTTTTTTGATGATTGCTTCACAGGTTGCTAACGTTAGTTGCGTGTCATCCGATAACCGCCAAGCGAGGGCTTTTGTAAAATCAATGGGTGGCGTTTGGTTTTCATACGCGCCACCGAAGGCATCGCCAATTGCGCCGCCGAGAATGCAACCGAGAATTCGATCCAATAAATTCATCTCGCTACAATTTCACTGAAATCAATCAGGTACATCTGCCGCCCCAAGCCTTCGTGTGAGGAATCAATCACGCATTTTTTACCATCGGGACTGAAGCGTGGATGCGTGTCGCAACGCCATTCACCGACATATTCCGGCGGCGAATAAAAATGACCGAGGGCATATCGTTGATTGGTTTGGGTGTCGTACAAATAGGGATGCTGATGGCGGTCTTTGTCGGGATAGGTGTCGTTGAGAATCCAGCGATTGTTGTGACGGGGGAGATACGTATTGTGACCGTTGAGCGTCATTACATCCGGTGCAAGCGGCGTAATTTCATTCGTCTTGTCTTTGAACAGATAAAACCGTTCGTTGTGTTGTGGGTTCCACGCCCACGCGGCAATGTGGTTTGGATCGCGCCAGATGAAATGCGAAGTACCACCGTATGGATCAGCTACAAAGCGGTCTTGCCCGTTTACATCTGCCGTGAACATCCGCGTCGAAAAGCCGCCGCGTGCTGCCGTCTGCCGATTCAATCCTTCAAATACCCGCCAGCGGTGCAGCCATAAAAATCGCTTGCCATCCGTCGAAAACAGCAAGTGATTGAACCAATGTTTTGCCTTTTCCGGGTCGTTATGAAAGGGGCGGCTTTTTTCCTGATACGGGATTTTCGCAATGTCCGCGAGCGTGACAATCAATTCCTGCTGGCCGCTGCGCAAGTCCATTTTCCAAATGCCTGCGTTGTTCGGCGCGCGCTGATCGCTGTTTGGATCAGGAATTCCCGTATACCCATAGCCCGGACGACAATCATTCAAGCGGCGAAAATCGGGTGCTATCGCAGTCTTGCCATCAGGACTCACCGTGTAAATCGGTGCGGGCAGCGTGCGCTTTTTTCGTGTTTTGATGTTCAGGATATGCGAGACAAACTTGTCACCTTCTCGGTCGTTCCAGATGATGTCTGTCTTGGAGCCAGGAAGGAATTGCAACATGCAGCCTTGTTGCCAATTCCAGGCGCGCGTTTCGCCGAGTTCAATCCACCGATCTCTTTCCTGCAAATCCACCATCCCGATTTTAATGACATCTGTGGCGGCAGGCGAACGATGCTCAAACCCCACCTCCATCCCCAGCACATAACGCCCCGTTGGATCGAATTGCCATTTGTCATAGTAGCCAAACCAGTGAAAACTTGGCCCATTCGTGAGGCGGCGGACAGGTGGCAGTTTGTTGCCGACCTGCGCCTGGCCAGCCAGTGTAGGAAGGGCAGCGGTTATGCATTGCAGGAACCCTCGTCTGTTTATCATTGGCGTATTAAAGCGAAAGACGCCCATTTCGCCAAGTCGGACCGGGATTCCGTGTTTTTTCGCCATCAATCAAGTAGAGTTGATCTTTCCCCACTTGCGCGCCTGCCAACCGTTGTTTATCATTGGCGCTCTCGCGAGCAAATTATCAAGTGCCCAAACGTTTTCATGAAAATAAAACTCACACCATTCATTAGCACGGAGGCCACCCGGTGATGCGAAGAGGCGAAGATATGCTACGTTGTAGCTTCTGCGGTAAGAGCCAGAACGAAGTCAAAAAGCTGATTGCCGGGCCTACGGTTTATATTTGCAACGAGTGCATTGATATTTGTATTGAGATTATCAGTGACGATGCCCAACAGGAAGCTCAAGCCACGCGACCGCTGTTACCCAAACCAAATGAAATTAAAGAATTCCTCGACGAATATGTAATTGGTCAGGAAGAGACAAAGAAAAAACTGGCGGTCGCGGTCTATCAGCACTACAAACGTATTGAAATGGCTAAGCGTCGGGGGGATGTCGAGATTCAAAAATCCAACATCCTTTTGATCGGGCCAACAGGGACGGGCAAAACGTTGCTGGCGCAGACGCTGGCCCGAATGCTCAAAGTTCCATTTGCAATTGTGGACGCGACGACGCTGACGGAAGCCGGGTACGTTGGCGAAGATGTCGAGAATATCATCCTCAAGCTATTACAGGCTGCGAATGGCGACGCTGAGCGGGCGCAGAATGGCATCATCTACATTGATGAAATAGATAAGATTTGCCGCAAGGACGAAAACCCCTCGATCACGCGTGATGTGTCGGGCGAAGGGGTCCAACAAGCCTTGCTGAAAATCCTGGAAGGTACGGTCGCCAATGTCCCGCCGCAGGGCGGGCGCAAACATCCGCAGCAGGAGTTTTTCCCGGTAGATACGACGAATATTCTGTTTATTTGCGGGGGGGCGTTTGTCGGGTTGGAGCGGGTTATTCAGCACCGTCTGGGACAGAAAGCGTTGGGCTTTGGCGCAAAAGTCAGGCCGATGAATCAATTGCGGCAGTCGAATTTGCTGGAAGAAATTCAACCCGAAGACTTGATTCGCTATGGCTTGATTCCTGAATTTGTGGGGCGCTTACCAGTTGTCGGCACCTTACACGAGTTATCGGAAGATGCGATGATCGAAATTATGACCCAGCCGAAAAACGCGTTGATGAAACAGTATCAGCGCCAATTTGAATGGGACAACATTCGGCTTCGTTTTACGGACGACGCGTTGCGGGCTGTGGCACACCTGGCCTGTGAGCGGAAGGTGGGCGCACGCGGGTTGCGCATGATTTTGGAAGAGCTGATGCTCGAAGCCATGTACACTTTGCCAGGCCAGAAAAAAGTTCGAGACTTTATCGTCACGGCGGAGATGGTCAAGAACCGCAATGTGATATTCCCGCTTGAAAAAGCGGGCTAAGTGATTTTTTGGATTGAGAAGTGTGGATTTTCCTTGATGGCGATTCTCGCTCCTTAATTTGAGATTGGAAGTTTCCTTCCTCTGATTTGCTATCCCAAAAGCTGAACCCGTCTCTACACGCTCTACCTCAACGGCGGAAATCAAAGGGTTTATCATGCAAGATTTTCAAGAATTTACTGACGTTGCCCCGGATGATATTGCTGGATATCCAATGGTTCCGATTCGGGATGTGGTGGTTTTCCCGCAATCAAAAGCGGCGTTTGTTATTGGCCGAGAGTCTTCGGTGCGGGCGTTGGAAGAGGCGCTTGCTACCAATCGCCTGATTTTTCTTGCTACGCAACACGATGCCACAGTTGAAGACCCTGGAGCCGGTCAAATTTATGACGTCGGCACGATTGCCTATATTTCCAACTCCTTACGTAAGCCCGAGGAGCCAACGATCAAAGTTTTAGTCGAAGGGCGTGAACGTGCGCGGGCTGTCCGAGTGGTTGAAAAAGATGGCTACTTGCAAGCCATTGTCCGTCGCGCCCCGGTGATTCCCGAAAACAATCGGCGCACGATGACTCTGGTATCCCGGATTCACGCGCAAATGGATCAATACCTCAAACTAGCACAAGAGCCGAACCCTGAAATGCTTTTGTCGGCTCTGCGCATCGGTGATCCTGGTCAAATGGTGGATTTGGTTGCGCACGTTATGAAGTTGCGCGTGGAAGACAAGCAGGGATTGCTTGAAACCTATTCAATTCACGAGCGGCTGCTGAAGATGGTGGACTTAATCGAGGTGGAGATTGAGAAGCTCAATCTTGATCGCACCATTCAAACTCGCGTGAAGCGGCAGATGGAAAAATCCCAGCGCGAGTATTACCTTAACGAAAAGATCAAAGCCATCCACAAAGAGCTGGGACGCAAAGATGAGAAGGCCGAATTTGATGAATTACTCGTCAAAATCGAAGAAGCTGGGATGAGCGCAGAGGCCAAGGAAAAAGCCGTTGCTGAATTGCAAAAGCTGGAGCAAATGCCTCCGATGTCGGCGGAGTCAACCGTCTCACGCAACTACATTGATTGGTTGATTGGGGTGCCGTGGCAGCAGAAAAGCGAAGAGATTCGAGATTTACTGCATGCACAGGATGTTTTGGAAAACGATCATTACGGCCTCGGCAAAATCAAAGAACGAATTCTGGAATACTTGGCGGTGCGACAGTTAGTCGAAAAACCACGTGGCACAATTCTGTGCTTTGTCGGGCCTCCTGGCGTTGGTAAAACGTCACTTGGGCGTTCGATTGCCAAGGCCACAGGCCGCAATTTTGTACGGCTCGCTTTGGGTGGCGTCCGCGACGAGGCCGAGATTCGTGGGCATCGGCGTACTTATATCGGTGCCTTGCCCGGTCAAATCGTGCAGATGATGAAGAAGGCCAAGACCATCAATCCCGTGATTTTATTGGACGAGGTGGATAAGCTCGGACACGATCATCGCGGCGATCCGGCTTCCGCACTACTCGAAGTTCTTGACCCCGAACAGAACTATACCTTTCACGATCATTACCTCGACGTCGAATATGATCTTTCGCAAGTGATGTTCATTGCGACCGCGAACGTTTTGCATACAATTCCGGTTCCGTTGCAGGATCGGTTGGAAATAATTCGGCTTGCGGGTTACACCGAGCGCGAAAAACTGGAAATCGCGCGGCGACATTTGGTCCCCAAACAACTGGCCGGGAATGGACTGAAGAGCACTCAAATTGAATTTGCGGAAGAAGGGGTTCGTACCGTCGTTAACTCATATACGCGTGAAGCAGGTGTGCGTAACCTGGAGCGCGAACTCAGCTCAATTTGCCGAAAAGTCGCGCGACAGTTCGTAACGCATAAAGATCATGAGTTTAGATTTACGGTTGACGAGGCTGCCGTCAAAGATTTGCTCGGCCCGATCAAATTTCGCCCGCAATCCATTGCTGAATACAGCGAAATCGGATTGGTCAATGGCTTGGCTTACACCGAATTTGGGGGCGATGTCTTGCAGGTGGAAGCAACACTGGTTCCCGGTGCCGGCAAACTGACGCTGACGGGGAAAATGGGCGATGTGATGCAGGAGTCGGCGCAAGCGGCGGTTACTTATTTACGTTCGCGCGCTACCGAATTAGGGATTCCAAAAGACTTTCACAAGAACTATGATTTGCACGTTCACGTTCCCGAAGGGGCCATTCCTAAAGACGGGCCATCCGCAGGCATTACGATTGCGACGGCGCTCGCCTCAGTGTTAACGCGCATCGCTGTGCATAAACATGTTGCGATGACAGGAGAAATCACATTACGTGGTAAAGTGTTGCCCATCGGAGGCCTAAAAGAGAAGCTGCTCGCTGCCCATCGCGCCGGTATTACAACAATTATCATTCCCAGGGATAACGAAAAAGATTTGGTCGAAATCCCTTCTGATATTCTGGAATCGTTCCAACTGAATGCCGTTGAGACAATGGATGAGGTGTTACATCTGGCATTAGAACGATTACCTGAACCCCTGATGACGGCGGATGCCTTGGATACTACTCTATGGCAAACTCCAGCCGTGTCGAAACAGGCAGGCACTATACTAAATAGTTAATGGCTTGATTGTGGGTCTGCCGCCGTTGAATACATGAAAATTTCTAATGCTAAATTTATAGCCAGTGCTGCGACGACAGCCTCAATTCCGCGCCCAAGTTTGCCGGAGATTGCATTTATTGGACGCTCAAATGTAGGGAAATCCAGTCTGCTTAATAGCCTTTTGGGTGTCAAAGGCTTGGCGCGGACAAGTTCGACACCTGGTCGGACACAAGCATTGAATTTCTTTGAGATTAACGGCGAGCTGTTTTTTGTTGACTTACCGGGTTATGGCTATGCCAAAGTTTCCAAAGCAGATCGAGAGCATTGGGGGAAATTAGTTGAAAAATACCTTGCGCAACGCGAGACTCTTGTGCTATGTATCTTGATCGTTGATGCACGGCACGAGCCTTCCCCGTTAGATCTTCAGATGAAATCCTGGTTAGAGCATTTCGGACTTTCCTTTCTGGTGGTCACAACGAAAATTGACAAGCTATCAGCTAACGAGCAACGTGCTTCATTAACCCGCGCAAAGAAGGTGCTGGCAACTGATCGAATTATCCCCTATTCAGCGGTAACGCGCGCAGGTGCGAAGCAATTGTGGGACGAAATCAGAGCTAGTTTGACACTCCGGCAAGCAAGCGGTCTCGGCGGTCAATAACAAAATCTCCCTGGCGGTACAACAAACTTCACACGAGAGTAGCGTGTTGACTCTCGCATCAATAACAATCCCAAAAGATCGTCACCACTTATAATCAATCTCAAGCTGACGATAAAATCCTAGCGGTATTCAATATCTGTAAATAAATACAATGCCCTCTAAGCTGATTCGACTTACCCTGTTGGAGTCGAGGTACTTTTCCAGTTTAGTCATCAAAAATACGGACAGTGTGACGTACCCACATTGAAAACCCCCTTTTTAAGAGCAACCCTTTGCCCCATCAGGGCAATTAACGCGGTGCTTGTTTTGACAAGAGCCGCACCAAAACAAAGTTATGGCAGAAAAATCAGCAAAAGCGCGTGATCGAGAAGTGGTCGAATATTACGACGATGAAGAAGAAATATTGGACTCGAATCTCCTCGACATTTCTGAACTCAAGGAGATGAGTATCTCCAAACTGACAGGCATCGCTAAAGAACTTGATGTCCCCGGCGCAACCGGCATGCGCAAGCAGGAATTAATTTTCAAAATCCTGCAAGCGCAAACCGAAAAGTCAGGTCTGATCTTCTCGGAAGGCGTGCTGGAAACATTACCGGATGGCTTTGGATTTTTACGTGCGCCGGAGTACAACTACCTGCCCGGTCCCGATGACATTTATGTCAGCCCCTCGCAGATTCGCAAGTTTGATTTGCGAACCGGTGATACGATTTCCGGGCAGATTCGGCCCCCCAAAGAAGGCGAGCGGTATTTTGCGCTCATCAAGGTCGAAGCTATTAACTTCGAGCCACCTGACATCGCGCGGGACAAAGTCTTTTTCGATAACCTGACACCTCTTTATCCGAACCAGCATTTGAAGATGGAGACCGCGTCGGAAAATCTGTCGGGACGTGTGATTGATCTTGTTACCCCTATCGGTAAAGGTCAGCGCGGCTTGATCGTCGCTCCGCCGCGTACCGGTAAAACCGTGTTGTTGCAAACTATCGCCAACTCTATTACCGAAAATCACCCTGAAGTCACCTTGATTGTGCTGTTGATTGATGAGCGCCCGGAAGAGGTGACTGATATGCAACGCTCGGTCAATGGTGAAGTCATTTCTTCGACGTTTGATGAACCCGCTTCTCGCCACGTGCAGGTTGCCGATATGGTCATCGAAAAAGCCAAGCGCTTAGTCGAGCACGGACGCGATGTGGTGATTTTGCTCGACTCTATCACCCGCTTGGCGCGTGCTCACAACGCCGTCGTTCCGCCTTCAGGGAAGATTCTCTCCGGTGGTGTGGACTCGAATGCCTTACAGCGTCCAAAGAGATTTTTTGGAGCCGCCCGTAACATTGAAGAGGGCGGTAGCCTGACGATCATTGCGACGGCGCTGGTGGAAACCGGAAGCCGCATGGATGACGTGATCTTTGAAGAGTTCAAAGGCACGGGCAATATGGAAATCCATCTGGATCGTAAGCTCTCCGACAAACGCGTCTTTCCAGCTATTGATCTGCAAAAATCTGGCACGCGCAAGGAGGAGTTGCTGATTCCGAAGAAAGACCTGGACCGCATTTGGGTGTTGCGTCGTGTGCTGAATCCATTGTCTCCAGTAGAACAAATGGAGTTGGTTTTGGATCGGCTGGACCGAACCAAGAGCAATGGCGAGTTCCTGAATTCGATGAATCAGTAGAGCGTCAGTTAAACGGCAATCTCAAAAAAACAACCGGTCAGAACCTTCTCTTTCCTACAAGTAAGAGTGAGGTTCTGACCGGTTGTTTTTGAGATTCAGAATTACTTTTTCTTCTCTAGCTGAATCACGATGCTGCGGATTTCATTTCTATCAACAGACACGTCCTGCGTTGCTGTCACATAGCCATCTGCACTGGCAATCACACGATAGGTCCCTGTTTCTGCTGGCACCCGAAAGGCAAATTGCCCTCCTGTCACAGAAGCTTTTTCGATCTTCTTGAATTTTTTCCCATCGGTTCGCTCCACCGAAACGCTTACATTTTCGAGCGAGTAGCCAGTAGCATCCAAGACCGCGCCGCGAATTAAGCTATGAGCTTCAGGTTCCCGCGACAATTCGATTGCTTTCGGCACTTTAAAAGTTTCGCCTGCTGCTAATTCAAAGCGTCGCGTCACGAACGAACGATAGCCCGTTAATTCAAAGGTCAGCGCGTAATTGCCTGGTAATAGGCCGCTCAAAACAAATTCGCCCTTATCATTGGTTTTGGTTTCATATTCCTTTTGATTGGTGTCCTGATTGTCGAGAGAGCGTGTGACCGCACGATTGGCTTTGACTATCACACCCTCCAATGTCTTGCCACTTTCGTCTTTGACTTTGCCTTGAATTTGACCACCGTCTGCGCGTGTCGTTGTCAGTAACAGTGCGATGAAACTCAGGGCGATAAAACCGCGTAAGAGGCTAGGGAAAATAAAACTCATAAAAACTCCTGTGAAAAGTTACTGGCAGCTTGGGCTGCGAGAATTTATAATCGCCGAACGAGTCTGGCACTGCAAGTGATAAGAGCGTCGCTTGTGATCTACTGATCGCTTAACCAAAGGCTAAAAATCATGCTTACGTTTTGCTGCAAATCGGTTGTTCTGAAACGTCTTCTTCGCGCTGTTTGGTTGATGATGTTTGCGTCAATTGCGTTGCAAGCACAGGAAAAAAGGCCGTCTCCCAGCGACGATGTTCTCAAAATTGATACTGATTTAGTCATGGTCGAAGTGACCGCGACAGACAAACGGGGGAATTATGTGCGCAATCTGACCGCTGAAGATTTTCGGCTCTTTGTAGATGGGCAACAGCGGAAGATTGATTTTTTTAATGTCACTCAGGAGACTACTGCCTCACGTCCATTAGCCGTTGTCTTCGCGCTGGACCTTTCAGGCAGTTTAAAGCCGGACGAGATTGGAACACTACGGACATCGGCCCTGAAATTTACTGAGCTGATGAAGGGCGAATCGGTCTTCGCGGCGATGGCGTTTAATTACGAAGTGAAGGTCTTTCAGGAGTTCACCCCGGAGCAGAAAAAAATAGAGCGGGCCTTTGCCAAGATGGAGGAATTCGGTGGCTCGACACGCATTTATGATGCGCTGGATAAAGCGGTGTTGATGCTGAGCCGCCGCGCCCATTTCTCCAAAAGCAATAAACCGCTGCGGCGCATTGTAATTGTCATTACAGATGGGTTTGATTCTTCAAGTATGGTAGATAGTCGAGAATTAATCCGGCGGGCGAATGCGGCAGGAGTGACGGTTTATTCGGTGACGTTGCCGTCATATATTTTGTCCGCCAGTCGCAATACCGAACGCGTGATTACACCATTGGATGCTTCACGAATTGTGACTGCGACAGGCGGACGAGATTTTGCAGCAGATGCGCGTGACTTTGGCCCGGTTTTCAAAGCCTTGGCAGAAGAAATTAGGGCGAGTTACGGTTTGGCATACTATCCTGAAATGCGTGATGGAAAACAGCACGACGTACGTGTCGAACCTGTCAATTCAGGATTTCAACTGCGTACAAATCGCACCACATTTTTGGCCCCCAGTAAGTGACACGCTCCTTACAGACAATCAATAATCATCATCGTCATCATCGTCGTAATCATCGTCATCATCATCGGGTGCGAGGTCTAATTCAATTGGATCAAGTCCGACAACTTCTAAGTGAGCTTCACACTCATCACATTGGACAGTATCTCCCTTGTCCATATCTTCATCAACGTGAATGTCTGCGTCACATTCTGGGCAGGTAGCTAAAGGCACGATCTGGTTCCTCCTCTAAGTTATATTCGCCTGAAGCTGACAAACTGCGAATCTTAACTTCAGGCCATTTGATTTCTTATTACAATTATTCCTAATAAATAAACCGATTAGGTGCGTAACGCGGCGCAAATCTAAACTAATCCTGCGTCGTTTTGCAACGTGTAAATGGGGAAAGAAGTCAGTTTTCAAACAAACCTTTCGAGCTTCCGTTTTCTTGCCGGAGGAAAGGCTTGGCGCTCTCTGTTCATGACCACAAGTAGGAATCGCCAATATTAACGCGCCTGGCGATGCTGTACAGGCGAAAATTGCCAATAAAATAGGGTGATTTAGGCTTGCGCTCAACTACCAGCTACTGTATACTCCGCCGCGTTCTAACACAATATACAGTCGCTTGAAGAAATCACAGACAATAAAGCGATGAAGGCTTTTTTCGCTGGTTCACGGAGAAAAGCAATTGGTTCTTTTTCACCTCGCAACCACCTCTCCCCATTCTGTCGCAGTGCCTTTCGGGATGCCGTCAAAGCGCGGCTGCGCATCGCTTGTGGTAGTCATTACAAATTTTGGTTGCGAGACGATCAAATAGAAACCGTAAAGGTTTCCACCTTCGATGCTAAGGTTTTTCCAGATGGCACATTTCAGTGCTTGTTGTTTTGGCGACGGGGAAGCGGAGTGTAGTCACGGAAATGCTTGGTATTAGTTATTTCACAAAGGAGAATTTTTATGGCAGCAGCAAAAGCAGCAGCAAAACCCATGACCAAAGGTCAATTGGCTAATCACTTGGCCGAAAAGTTTAGCGTTTCCAAGAAAGTCGGCGGCGCGATTCTGGATGAGATCGCCACCCTTGCCGTTACACAAACCAAAAAAGTCGGTCAATTTGTGATCCCTGGCATTGGCAAGCTCGTCAAAGCCGAGCGTAAAGCACGCAAAGGCCGCAACCCTGCGACCGGTGCGGAAATCAAAATTCCGAAGAAAACCGTCGTCAAGTTCCGTGTGGCGAAAGCTGCGAAAGACGCCGTTGTTCCGCCGAAGAAGTAGTTCCGGCAGCACAACGCTGAGCAATAAAATAGGGGCTTCGAGCAATCGAAAGCCCCTATTTTGTTATCTAATCGGAACGAGCCAGGTTTATGAGACCGGCTGTGGAGTGACAGCCTTACGATATTCCCGGCACATCTTCTCCGCCGGAATCGCTTTGCCGGGATTACATAAGCCCGTGGGATTAAAAACTTCTTTCACTGCTAACATCGCATCCAATGACGCCTGGTCAAAGATGAGCGGCATGTAGCCGATTTTATCTACCCCGACGCCGTGTTCGCCAGTGATCGAACCGCCCGCAGCCACACACAGCTTCATAATCTCTTTCCCCGCAATGTGAACGCGCTCCACTTCATCTGCATTGCGTCCGTCAAAGTTAATGGTGGGGTGCAAATTGCCATCGCCAGCGTGAAAGACGTTGCATAACCGAATACGTTGTTGCTCGGCAATCTTATAAATCCCCGCCAGCACTTCCGGCAGCTTGGTGCGGGGGACAACCGCATCCTGCACAAACAAATCAGGACTAACCCGACCGAGCGCGCCAAAAGCACCTTTGCGCCCCGCCCATAACTTCTTACGTTCGATTTCATCGCGAGCTTCACGAACGGCGCGCGCACCATGTTCAGTACAAATATCCTTCGCACGCTGCGCCTGTACATCAATTCCTGCGCGCAATCCATCCAACTCTACAATCAAGCAGGCGGCGACATCTGTGGCGTAGCCCGCTTTATAAATGGATGACTCGACCGCCAGAATTGTGGGCTGGTCAATCATCTCCAAGGCCGCCGGTAACAGGCCTGCCGCAATGATGGCTGATACCGCACGGCTGGCATCATTGACATCCATAAAGTCAGCCAACATCGTCACGACCGTTTGTGGATTGCGGCAGAGCTTAACGGTGATTTTTGTCGCAATGCCAAGAGTCCCTTCGCTGCCGATAAAAGTTCCGAGCAAATCGTAACCAATCGTATCTGCCCCATCGCCCCCAAATTGCACGATGCGTCCATCTGGCAAGACGACCTCCACCCCAAGAATGTGGTTGGTTGTCATTCCGTACTTCAGACAATGCGGGCCGCCGGAATTCTCTGCGACGTTGCCGCCCAACGTACACGAAGCCTGCGATGAGGGGTCGGGTGCGTAGTGATAGCCTTGCGAAGCGATGGCCTGCGACAAGCGCAAATTCACGACGCCTGGTTGTACAATTGCGCGTTGATTGGCGAAATCAATTTCGAGGATGCGATTCATTCGCGCGGTTTCGATAATGACCGCTCCCTGATCTGGTTCGCAGCCCAACGCAATCGCCCCGGAACTCAGGCCTGTGCCTGCGCCGCGTGGACCGTATGGAATTCCATGTTCCATCAGCAATCGCACGGTTTGGGCAACGTGTTCGGTGGTTTGCGGAAAGACAACTGCAAGCGGTTTGGCGCGATGCGTTGTGACGGCGTCATATTCGTAAACGAGCAAATCTGCCGCATCTGTCAGCACGGCTTCGTCGCCACAAATGGCCCGTAATTGCGAAGCGATTTTGGTGTGAAGCGCCATGATTTAATCTGTCGTCAAGTCAATTTTGTAATCTTCAATCACTGGATTTGACAACACATCGTGCGCCAGTTTTTCCAGTTGTTCATAGGCCTGTTCTTGATTTACTGATTCGTCAAAGGCGATTTCAAAATATTTGCCTTGTCGAATGTCTGTGAGGCCCTGGTAGCCAATGGTCGTTGCAGCGTGGTGGATGGCTTTGCCCTGCGGATCAAGAACGCCATTGCGTAAAGTCACATAAACTTTTGCGAGCATGGATTCCCCTGTCATGATTTAAGATTGGTTATCGGTAAGCACGGACTATACCAAACAATCGCGCGGAAAATAAACCGACTTTCAGCACACAAGGTTTTTCTAAACCGAAGGATTGAAGTACAATGACGCGCCTTTTAACACTACGTAGCAAAGGAGTCATCACGAGTGAAAGAACTTTTAGAATCGCGCATTGGAAAAGAGATTGATGTCAGCTTTGGGGCTGGAACCGTAAGTGGAAAAATCATCCAGATTGAAGGAGATATTCTGCAACTGGAAAAAGATGATCAAACCTTTTTCGTTCGCATCGAAAAAATCGTTGCCTTCTGGGATTCAAAAGAGCGAGGAGAAAAGAAGGTGAAATCACCGGGATTTATTTCGATTCCTACAGAGTAAAAAGTTTCTGAACCAAACCTGAATTACGACGTGACAAAACAGGGTCGCGTAATTATAGTAATTATAGCTTCTTCGATGTGCCTCCCCTGGACATCCTTGATAAATAATAGCCCCCATAAAGTACGAACGTGCTGAAAGCGGCTACCTCGCTTTTTACATTCACCTAATCTGTTTTGATTTTATGAAAATTGCCATTCTGGGGACGCGCGGAATCCCGGCAAATTACGGTGGGTTTGAGACTTTCGCTGAACAACTTAGCACCCGGCTCGTTACTCGTGGTCATGCGGTTACAGTCTATGGGCGCAAGCACTATTCCAGTGGGCATCAGCGAACTCATCAGGGCGTTAACCTTATTGTCCTGCCTACCATTCGACATAAATACTTCGATACGATCATCCACACGCTTCTTTCCATTCTGCATGCGATTTTTCACCGCTATGATGTGATCCTCATTTGCAATGCGGCCAACAGTATTTTTGCCATTTTACCGCGCTTGTTTGGGACGCCAACGCTGGTGAACGTGGATGGATTGGAACGCAAGCGCAAGAAGTGGAATTGGCTTGGGCGTTCCTATTATTTGGCGTCCGAGTGGCTTTCTACTTTCTTGCCGACGGCTATCGTGACCGATGCCCAGGTGATCCAGGATTACTATGCGACGCGCTATCATAAACATTCGGCGATGATTGCTTACGGGGCGGATGTGGAGCGTCGTGTTGCGCCGGAAACCCTCTTCAAATTTGGCTTAAAGTCGAATCAGTACATTCTCTATGTGAGTCGGTTGGAGCCGGAGAATAACGCCCATCTGGTCATTGAGGCCTATGAGAAAGTCAAAACGGATTTGCCGCTCGTGATTGTGGGGGGGGCGCCTTATGCTGAGGAATACATTGCCCGGCTCAAAAGTACGAAGGACCCACGCATCAAGTTTCTCGGCTTTGTCTTTGGCGAAGACTATCGCGCGTTGCAGCAAAACGCCTATTGTTATGTCCACGCAACCGAAGTCGGTGGCACTCATCCTGCCTTGATTGAGGCCATGGGGGCTGGCAACTGTGCGCTGGTGCTGAACACGCCGGAAAACCGGGAAGTGATGGGGGAGGCTGGTATCAGCTATGATTCCGTAGACGATTTAGCCGTTCAATTGCGGCGCGTTTTGGAGACTCCCTCGCTGATCCAGGAATATCGTGCGCGAGCAATGGCACGGGTTCGTGCTCGTTACGATTGGGAGCAAATCACGAATCAGTACGAATGGCTGCTTGCCAAATTGGCAGGTCTTGAGGCCACCGTCGAACCGCTTCCACTTTTGTCGCGTGAGGTTAATGTCGCGGAAGTCGAATCACTCGGTTACCCGGTTGCCAGCTTTGCCGAAAATCGCGCGGTCGAAGTGAGTCGTCACGCTACCCTGAAATAATTCGCTTATCCATTTCTTCTCGCCACGAGTGACAAGCCAAAGTGCCTGTCACTCGTTGTCGTTTCAGGTGTCATCTTTTACAATCAGCCTGCACTTATCTCTTTTTTATCTGATCTTGAGAGGTCAAAAGGGGAACACGGAAAAGATATGCCTTGGTCAGCCACTTTTCCGTGCCTCGCGCGTTGGGCGCAATAGAATGAAGGTCGTTCACTCTCCCCAAACCGCGACTACTTTGGGAAGTCGTTGGTCGTAGTCTATTCAGTAAAACGAAATTTGCTTCTGCAATCTGCCAGAGCTTTTCGCGTAGTAGCAAATTTATTTGCTTCGTAAAGCAGCGAATGAATTCGCAACTACGTGGTTCATCCGTATGAATATTACTTCCTTGCCATCTGTGTTGGAAATTACACAGTTATTGCGTGCCTGGAACACCGGCGACTGCGCCGCGCTCGACCAATTGATCCCGCTTGTGAATGCTGAATTGCATCGCCTGGCCGCGCATTATATGCGTCACCAAGCGCCCGACCACGTGTTGCAGGCCACCGCGCTGGTCAACGAAGCCTGGCTCAAGCTAATTGATTGGCAAGCAGCGACGTGGCAAAACCGCGCGCATTTTTTTGGCGTTGCCGCCCAACTGATGCGGCGCATTCTGGTAGATGAAGCCCGCCGACAACAGGCCGAAAAACACGGCGGCAATATACTGCGCGTTTCAATGTCAGAAGTTGAATTTCTAGCCCAAAAGAAACAGCACGACCTGCTCGCCCTCGACGACGCGCTGCACGCCTTAGCCGCATTTGACGAGCGCCGCAGCCACATTGTCGAACTCCGCTTTTTCGGTGGCTTGAGCATCGAAGAAACGGCTGAAGTCTTGAAGGTATCGCCACGTACCGTCGCCCGCGAATGGCGTTTGGCGCAAGCGTGGCTGTATCGAGAATTGACTCAAAAATGAACGTCGCCCCGAATTCACCGTATGGTTGTCTACCTTGAACCCACCGGACATTATCTATTGTCCCTTATTCAATGTGCATTGTCTGCACGAGGTATCTCTGCGCCTGACATACAAGGGAAAATAGAGAAGGGCCAATTGACAAGGTGGCTTCCGCGTTGCGCTGACACCACAACACAGACCTTGAGCAACTGCCGCAAACCAATGGAGACTGTATGAAAAACAATCGCTGGCGCGAAATCGAACGCATCTTTGACGCAACCTTAGACTTGCCTGAAACCGACCGTGCGGCCTTCATCGCGCAAGCCTGTGACGGCGATCAAATCTTGCAGCACGAAGTCGAATCGCTCCTCGCCGCGCATCAACAGGCCAATGGTTTCCTTGCTTCTTCCACCGCACCGCTTTCCGCGAAACAGGTATTGTACGCTCCCGTCACGATGGCCCAGCGCCTCGGCCCATATCAATTGCTCCGCGAAATCGCGCAGGGCGGGATGGGAACAGTTTGGCTCGCCGAACGCGCCGACGATCATTTCAAACAACAAGTCGCCATCAAATTGCTGAAGACTGATGGCTCCGAGATCGCGCATCGCTTGCGCCACGAACGACAAATTCTCGCCGACCTCAATCATCTGAACATTGCGCGCCTGCTTGACGGCGGCACAACAGACAGCGGACAGCCCTACCTCGTGATGGAATACATCGAAGGCTCACCTGTTGATGCCTATTGCCGGCAACAGCAGCTTGGATTGCGTGAGCGATTGCAACTCTTTCGCCAAGTCTGCGCGGCGGTGCAATACGCACATCAACACCTCATCATTCACCGCGATCTGAAACCTGCAAACATTCTTGTGACCGCCGATGGCACGCCGAAGCTCCTGGATTTCGGCATCGCCAAACTTCTGCAACCCGATCTGTCGCAGTCATACCAAACGCAAGCCGGACAAAACCCAATGACGCCCGCCTACGCCAGCCCCGAACAGGTGCGCAGCGAAACGCTCACGACCACGAGTGATGTGTATTCATTGGGCGTCGTGCTCTACGAACTGCTCACCGGACGCAGCCCGTATCAACTCACGACGAACACGTTTGGTGAATTAGCAAAAGCGATTTGCGAACAGGAACCGACGCGACCAAGCCAGAGCGCGAAGTCAGAAGTCGGAAGTCAGAAGTCGGAAGGAAAACGGAAGTTCACCTTTCTACCGACCACCGACCACCGACCACCAACCACCGCTTTGCGTGGTGATCTCGACAGCATTGTGCTGATGGCGCTACGCAAAGAACCCAGCGCGCGGTATCCATCCGTTGAACAATTCTCGGCTGACATTCAGCGGTACTTGGACGGTCTGCCCACGCTTGCACGCAAAGGCACATTGGCCTATCGCGCGGTGAAGTATGTACGCCGCTACAAAGTTCCGGTTGCAGCCGCCGCGTTAATCTTGTTGTCGCTGCTCAGCGGCATCGGTGCGACTTCACGGCAAGCCCAAATCGCACGCGCCGAACAAGCCAAAGCCGAAGCCCAAAGAATCCGTGCCGAACGAGCGTTGGCGATTGCCGACGAACAACGCCGCCGCGCCGAACAGGCTTTGGCCGAAGTCGAGGCGCAACGAACACGCGCGGAAAACGCATTGACGACCGCCGAACAACGTCGCCGACAAGCGGAAGTTGCACGCACGGAAGCCAATCAACAACGCGCTGTGGCTGAGATGCAACGACTCACCGCAGAAACAGAACGTAACGTCGCGCAAACGCAACGCGAGCGTGCCGAAACACAGGAACTATCGAATCGTCAATTGCTCTACACCTCGCGGATGGGATTGGCACATCAAGAGTGGGAGAACAGTAATATTGGGCGGATGCGGGAATTGCTGGATTTTTATTTGCCGCAAGCAGACGAGCCGGATTTACGTGGTTTCGATTGGTATTACCTCTGGCGGCTTTGTCATCGTGAAGAAAAAACAATTGCTGGGGGCGATTATAATGCGGTGGCATATTCGCCTGATGGAAAGACACTGTTAACGCTGGCAATCACGCTCAACAACAGTTCGTATATTGCTGAAGTTGCTTTCCGTGATGCTGTAAATTGGCAAACCTTGTCTTCACAGCAATATGCTATCCCTGGTGCTTCAGGAAGGATTGCCGCCTCAAGTAATACGGACAAGGTTGTTGTTGGCCTTGGTTCAGAGAGTATCAGAGTGTTCTCCTTTTCCGATTACAAAGAGCATTTACAGATT
>JAEUQN010000073.1 GCA_016789725.1 Blastocatellia bacterium
TGAATCCACGCCGTTTACATAAACTGACGATTTTCTCCAAACTGGACGCTGCCATTACAATTTTCCTCTTGATAATAGAACTCTGGGGCGAGACGGAACGCGGGATATTAGCACAGAGTCCGCCGAATGCAGAATGCTGAGTCAGCGAACTGTCGGCAGCGCGGTTCGCGTGCGTTAAGTCCTCAAATCCACACTCGCCAAAAACTGCGGCGCGCGGCGATGCCTGGTTGCCTGCTCGAACGCATAGGCAAACTGAATCAACTTGCCCTCGCTCCAGGCGGTGCCAAAAAACGAAACGCCGACCGGCAGGCCGTGAATGTAGCCCGCAGGCACGGTCACATGTGGATAGCCCGACACTGCCGGAGGCGTCGAACAGCCGCCCGCAAAATGATCGCCGTTCAGATAATCCGTCAGCCACGGGATGCCATCCGTCGGCGCGACCAGCGCATCCAGCTTATGTTTTGCCAACGCCGCGTCAATGCCTTCCGCACGCGTCAGACGCCGACATTTGGCGAGCGCCTGTTTATAGGCGGGCGAATTCAAATCCCCTTTTGCCTCGGCTTTGAGCATGTTGTCCTGCCCGAACCAAACCAATTCCCGCTCACGATTTTTTTCATTAAATTCAATGATGTCTTTGAGCGATTTGATGGGAACGCTTGTGCCGCGTGTCGCCAGATATGCTTTCATATCGGCTTTGAATTCGTACAACAACACTTCAAATTCGGCCTCTTCGTATTTACCTTTGTTCGGTAACTCGGTGTCAATCACCGTTGCGCCAAGCCGCTTCATCACGTCAATCGCGTCGTTGATAAGTTTGTCCACACGGTCGTTGAAGCCAAAGTAATTGCGCGCAACGCCGATACGCGTATTGGCGAGGCCACGCGGATCGAGGAATTTCGTGTAATCGGTCACAAACCTGCCGCGACTGCTGTTCGTCGCCACATCGCGCGCATCAATGCCCGTCAGCGCGCCGAGCAAAATCGCCGCATCGGTCACGGTGCGCGCCATCGGGCCAGCCGTGTCCTGACTGTGCGCAATCGGAATAATCCCCGCACGACTCCACAGCCCAAGCGTCGGTTTGATGCCGACCAGCGAATTACAACTCGACGGGCTGACGATAGAGCCATCGGTTTCCGTGCCGATGGAAATAGCACAAAGATTCGCGGCGGTGGCTGCGCCGGAGCCGGAACTGGACCCGCTAGTGTTGCGATCCAACGCGTACGGATTGCGCGTGAGGCCGCCGCGCCCGCTCCAACCGCTGGTGGATTTGCTGGCACGAAAATTCGCCCACTCGCTCAAATTCGTTTTGCCGAGCAACACCGCGCCTGCCGCACGCAATTTCTCGACAATCGTGGCATCGCGCGGCGCGATGGTGTTGGCGAGCGCGAGCGACCCGGCAGTCGTTCGCATCTTGTCAGCCGTGTCAATGTTGTCTTTGATGAGCATCGGAATGCCGTGCAATGGTCCACGCAATTTGCCCGACGCACGTTCCTGATCGAGTTGCGCTGCAATCGCCAACGCATCTGGATTGATCTCAATCACGGCGTTGGTGGTTGTTTGGTCGCTTGCCGTGATGCGCGCTAGATACAATTCGGTGATCGCACGCGCCGTGTATTTGCCATTTCGCATGGCGGCTTGCAGGTTATTGATCGTGACTTCCTCCAAGGTAAAAGGCGCGGGTTGTGCGGAAGGCTCGGCGTGAGTCAGCGCCACAAAAGCACCGGCCTGAGCGGTGAATTGAAGAAAGTTTCTGCGGGTTGTTTTTTGTTTCATATCAATGTCCAATGGGCGTTCAATGGGCAAGGATTTGGGATACGGTCATCAAATGCAATTACCGAAACAGCTCAAACAAGCGATTGAAGCCGAGGCGGCACGCTTTGGCCGCGCAACCCTTGCGCAAGCGGCGAGTGAATTGTCCGACAATTATCGCTTTCGTCAAAGCGGCAATCACAAATTCATGGCGACCGCAGCACATCGCATCGCATACGCCGCCACGCGAATGCCTGCCACGTATGCGGCTATTCATAAAGTTTTTCGGGAGATTCAATGGCCCGTCACAAGTTTGCTCGACCTCGGAGCAGGACCAGGAACCGCAGCTTGGGCGGCAGCGGAAATGTTTGCGGAATTGCAAACCATCACGTTGCTGGAACGCGATCAGGAACTCATCGCATTGGGAAAATCATTCGCAGCACAATCCAATCACGCAGCCTTGCGCACGGCAAAATGGAGCGCGGAAGATTTGACGCTGACGGCAGTGTTGCCGCGCCACGATGTCGTGATTTGCTCTTACGCGCTGGGCGAATTATCGAACCAGATGGCGCGCACTGTGGTGCAAGCGGCGTGGCAAGCGACAGAACAGTTCCTGGTGTTCATTGAGCCAGGAACGATGAAAGGTTTCGCGCTGATTCGTGAATTGCGCGATCAATTGATTCGCGGCGGCGGACATATTCTTGCGCCGTGTCCGCACGCCCAAAGCTGTCCGATGCCGGAAAATGATTGGTGTCATTTTGCCGCGCGCGTTGAGCGATCCGCCCTGCATCGTCAACTCAAAGCAGGCGCGCGGGGCTACGAAGATGAAAAGTTTTCCTACCTCATAATCGCCAAACATTTTGCCCAATCCGCTTTGCGCGCGCGTATTTTGCGGCGACCCAATCTTCAAGCGGGTTTTGTCCAGCTTTCGCTTTGCACTTCTGAAGGATTGCAAAAGGCAACCGTCACACGACGCAACAAAGACGATTTCAAACGCGCGCGTAAAGCCGATTGGGGCGAGGCGTGGCGAGGATCATTGACTACAGAAAAAATCAAACAGGATTGACAAGTTTTTTCGTGTCAATCCTGCCCTCAATCTTGTTCACTCTGTCTTTCTTTTCTCCGTGCCCTGCGGTTTATTGCTGCTCGTTTTTAGCAATCACTTCAGCCAGTTTTTGAATCCCAAGCGCAATGCGTTCTGGCGTTTGATTCGAGAAGTTCAACCGCATGAAATTCTGTGGACGGACGCTTGCCAAAGATGGCGCAAAAAACGGCGCGCCAGGAACAAAAGCAACTTTGGCATTGATCGCGTCGGGCAGCATCTTGGTGGTATTGAGGTGTGCGGGCAATTCGACCCACAGGAACATTCCGCCTTCGGGCTTGGTCCAGCGCACACCTGCGGGAAAATGAGCCTCCAACGCTTCGAGCATGACACGGCAGCGTTCGCCATAAACACCGCACAGCTTCGTGATGTGCGCGTCGGCATCGTGTTCGGTCAAATAGCGATGTACGGCAAATTGCGAAACTGTGTTGGTATGCAAATCGGTCGCCTGTTTGGCAATCGAAAGCTTGGTATAAATTGTCGGCTCGGCTACCAACCACGCGACGCGCAAACCAGGCGTAATCGTTTTTGAGAAGGTACTGATGTAAACGACCAATCCCTCTTCATCGAGCGATTTGATCGGCGCAATCGTTTCGCCGCGATAGCGCAATTCCCCGTACGGATCGTCTTCAAGGATCCGCACGCCGTATTGCGACGCCAAGGCCATCAGGCGTTGACGTCGTTCCAAACTGAGCGTCGTGCCGGATGGATTCTGGAAATTAGCGACAAGATAAATCAGCTTAATATCGGGGTTTTGGCGCAACTGGCGAGCGGCATCGTCCACGTCCATTCCTTCGTCATCGCTCGCAACCGTGATGAAATTTGCTTCAAATAACGAGAAGGTTTGCAGCGCGGCAAGGTAGGTTGGGCGTTCGACCAGAATTTTGTCGCCTGTATTGACCAGCACTTTTGCCAGCAAATCCAGCCCCTGTTGCGAGCCGCTGGTGATCAAAATATTGTCGGCTTCGGCGCGCATGCCTTTGGCCTGCATCCGCGTGGCGATCCAATTTCGCAGCGGCGCGTAGCCTTCGGTGGTGGAATATTGCAGGGCCTTTTCGCCATCTTCCAAAATCGCCCGCGAAAACGCTTCGGCCATTTCCGCTTTCGGGAAAAATTCCGGGGCCGGCAATCCGCCCGCAAATGAAATGATTTCGGGTTTTTCCGTGACTTTCAAAATTTCGCGCACAGCGGAAGTTTCAGCGGCATCAATGCGCCGTGAGAAATTCGCAGGTCGAACCGGGAGTGGATTCGCAATCATTTTTGTTTCCTCATTTGTCTGGATTTCAGGATGCCATTCGCAGAAGCGGTTTCGGGTTGTGACGGCGTGACGTGCGTGCTTTCTTTCAGCGTCGCCATCACGATAGTCGTTTGCGTGCGCTCACAGCCGTCAATGGAGCGAATGCGCGCAATCAACGCATCCAGGCTGCTGGTGTTTTCAGTTTTGATTTTGAGCAGATACGAATCACTTCCCGCGACGCGATGACATTCCAGGACTTCATCAATGGCTGCTACTTTTTTGACGAAGCCTTCGTGATAGCGCGGATGATTGGTAAAGACCCCGATGAAGGCAGTGATGTCTTTGCCCAACGCCTTCGCATTGACGCTTGCAGCATAGCCCGTAATCACCCCCTGCTCTTCCAGCTTTCGAATACGCTCAGCGACAGCAGGCTGCGAAAGTTTTACGGCCTGCGCCAACTCTAATTGCGAAGCACGACCACGCGTTTGAAGCAGTTCGCATAATTTATAATCTATAGTGTCAAGCATTTTCCCGCCTATAAAAATAAAGATATTTCACCATTGGCACATAATAGAAATGGAAGCGCCAATCGTCAATCGTTCTCTTTCGATAATTTTTCTGAGGGCAGATAGCAAAGACCCTTTGGCTGATCTTGTGTCTGCCTCTAAAAGGCCTTACCATCTCTGTGCGGTGCTGCTCATATACCACACTAACTGTCCAACAAAGAGTAGCACCAGTCCACAAGAACTGATCTGTTTTTACGTCTGCCTGCGCACGTTCATTGAACAAAGCGGGTGGATCAATTAGTTTGTCTCTGGAGGAATATGAAACGACTATCGGTTCTCTGCCTATTACTATTCACTTTGGCAATCCCAGCCTTAGCTGATTCAATCACCCTCAAATTCACCGGACTTAGCATCACGAATCCAGGCGGTCAAACAACGACTGGAAGCGTGATGGGGACGGATTTAGTGGCCTCAAGCGGCCCGCTCATGCTCAAGACGCCCACTTCGAGCCTGACCGTGTCGCTCGGCCAAAACCCTTTTGATACCGTCTGGCTCTTCATTGCCCCCAATACGCCTATCGCTTCGCTCAACGGCTACCAGTTAAGCTTTGGCACGGAAGTCAATGGCAAGCTCGTCGGAACAGTGACGGCCACGCTGTCTGTGCGATCTGACGGCATAGCAGTGGCGACGATTTTGAATCCGGCACTGGTCTTTCAAGGACTGGATCGGTATTTACAATTGTCATTTTTCATCACACCGAACCCCCTTGGGATCGGCCCTGGAAACTATGACGTTCAGGCGAGGCTTTCTGAAGTCCCGGAACCCCAAACTCTTGGGCTATTGAGTTTGGGGCTATTGACGGGAGCTTCTTATTTGCGTCGTCGTCGTCAGCTCCGGTAAGGTTTTTACCGATCACGAAACTGATGATTTCAAAATCTGGGCCGCGTCAGAGTTTTACTGAACTCGGGCGCGGTCGTTCTTATTTGTGCGTGCTTCTTTTCTCGGTTGCGGCATCAGTCGTGCATTGTGCTAAAATGCCAGCCTTGATTGAGAAATCACTAACGAGGAAATAGATGGCCACGATTACTTGCACCTGTTGTGGAAATAAAATGCCGGGGATGGCGGCTGCGCCGTTCAGCAATGCGTTGGGCAAACGAATTCACGAAAACGTTTGTCAAGGTTGTTGGGGACAATGGGTCGCCAAACAAAACCAGCTCATCAACCATTTCGGACTGAGCACGATTAATCCAGAGCATCAGCAATTCCTGATTCAAAATATGAAAGCCTTTCTATTCAATGAAGGCCAATTACCGCAGGCGGAAATTGATTCCTCGCTGCAAGGTACTATCTCACACTAAGCTATGACGAACGAGAGCCAATTTGTGGGAATTAAGGCCGAAGACGACCAGGACATTCGTGTCGTTCACGATTTGCTCGCGCCACTTCATCCCGTCGAGGAACCCAAAAGCCTCTGGGTCGAAGCGCGGTCGTTATTGCGGGACGTATTTTTTGCAATTTTGATTGCGACGTTCATCGTGTTCTTTCTTGTGCGCCCGGTGCGCGTCGAAGGGGAAAGTATGAAACCCCGCCTGCAAGACCGCGACCGCATTTTTGTGAATCAGATTATTTACCCGATGCGAGGCTGGTTCGGGGACAAACAGCCGATCAAACGTGGCGATATTGTCGTGCTGTATTATCCACTTGACCCTGATAAATCCTACATCAAACGCGTGATTGGCTTGCCCGGTGAAGACGTGTCCATTGAAAACGGCAAGCTCTATATCAACGGCGTCCTGCAACCTGAACCGTATTTGCCCCCTGAAGCCATCAACGAATATCATCGCCCACCAACCAATCAACATGTGGACGAACACCATTACTTCGTGATGGGCGACAATCGCAATTACAGCAGCGATAGCCGCGATTGGAAGCTGGTGCCGGAAAAATACATTTATGGCAAAGCGATGTTCCGCTATTACTCGCCCGGTAATTGGATGGCGAGCATTGGCGGCCTGGACTAAAGTAATTTGAGATTTGAAACTGAAGAGGAACTCCCAAACTGATGACGAATGAAGCCATCCTGGCGCTCGAAGACGGGCGCATCTTTCGCGGTCGCGCCTGGGGCGCAAGCGGTGAACGCACCGGAGAAGTGGTTTTCAATACCTCCATGATGGGGTATCAGGAAATTCTCACTGACCCTTCTTACGCCGGACAAATCGTGACGATGACCTATCCACTCATCGGGAATTACGGCGTCAATCCCGAAGACATTGAATCGCGCCGTCCTTTTATTGAAGGCTTTGTCGTACGCGAATACTCCGAAGTCACGTCCAATTGGCGCGCCACAATGTCGCTGGACGATTATCTGAAGCATTACGGCATCGTCGGCATTTCCGACATTGATACGCGTGCGCTCGTTCGTCACATTCGTGAAAAAGGCGCGATGCGGGCCTGTATTTCTTCGGTTGATCTCGACGAGCAAAGCCTGATTGCCAAGGCCAAGGCCGCACCGGAAATGCTCGGACGCAATCTGGTGGATGAAGTAACCTGCGGCGACAGTTACGAATGGACAGAAAAAATTGAGCGAATGGGCGGAGAAAATTTGCCCCAGGCGCAAGACGTAGACCCCAACGCCGTCCAATTCACACCGAATGAGGCGCTGGAAATGAGCGGCGCAATCAATGCCGAACCGCTGCACGTCGTTGCCTATGATTTCGGCGTCAAGTATTACATCTTGCGCTACCTCGCAGCCTTGGGCTGCAAAGTCACGGTGGTTCCTGCGCGCACGTCTGCGGCGGATGTGCTGGCGCTGAATCCTGATGGCATTTTCCTGTCGAATGGTCCTGGCGACCCGGCGGCCTTGCAACCCATCGTCACCGAAGTCCAAAGACTTTTTGGCACACGCCCGATGTTCGGCATTTGTCTCGGCCATCAGCTAATCGGTGCAGCTCTGGGCGGCAGCACATTCAAGTTGAAATTTGGGCATCGCGGCGGCAATCAGCCCATCAAAAATACGCGCACCAGTAAAATCGAAATCGCCGCCCACAATCACGGTTTCGCAGTGGACCCGAACAGTCTGAACCAGGCTGATGTCGAACTTACGCATTGGAACATCAACGACCAAACGCTCGCCGGTTTGCGCCATCGCAAGCTGCCGATTTTCTCGGTGCAATATCACCCCGAAGCTGGTCCTGGGCCGCACGATTCGGCGTACCTCTTTCACGAATTCGTCGCGGATATGAAGACCTTCCGCGATGGCGTACAGCAAAAAGCGCAAGTACAAAGCTGAGAACTTCAGACAGGATTTACAAGATTGATTTCAAGATTCACAAGAAAAACAATTCCTGTAAATCTTGTCCAAAAATCTTGTCAATCCTGTCTATGAGTATCGAAAACATCCTAACGCCCAACGCCCCCACACCCGCCGGTCATTATTCGCAAGCCACTGTTCATAATGGCGTCGTTTATGTGGCCGGGCAACTCCCGATTGATCCTGTGACCGGCGAGAAACTGCACGGCTCCATCGAAGCCCAAACCGAACGCACGCTGCGCAATGTCGAAGCCATTTTGCACGCCGCCAACAGCGATTTGAGCCACATCCTGAAAATGACCGTTTACGTTGCCGACATCAGCCAATGGGGAGCCGTCAACGCCGTCTACGCACGCCTGATGGGCGAGCACAAACCCGCGCGCGCCATCGTCCCCGTCAAAGAATTGCATTATGGATTTTTGATTGAGATTGAGGCGATAGCAGCAGTGAATTCTTAAGCCGACAAATCATCAAAATAAACCACGTGCGCGCGTCGCCAAATGTTGGCGGGGATCGAACCGCGCGCAGAGGCGGTGATGAGCAGTTTGTATTCATCATCCGCCAGGGTTGGCATGCGTCCGAGCAGGTTGGGCAGAGCTTCATTCTCGACGGGCGCAAGTGGCGTGATGCGTGCCAAATGACGTAGCAATTCGTAGCGGTGTTCGTTCTCGCGCCCGAAGCCAGAATCATATTCGCCCAGCAGCAATCGCACTTCTGCGCCTTCGTCCATAAAATGGGTTAGCAGGCTGGCGGCAAAGGTGACGGCTTGCTCAAACCGGGCGGCGAACTTGACGGCCTCTAAATTGGTCGGCGAAGTATGCGGTTCAGCGGGATTCCCATGAACCATTTGCACAATATCCAAGGCAATCGTCACGTGCCAATCGTCGTCGCGCGTGAATTCGCGGACCATCAATTTGTTCGTTTTGGCAGTGGCTTTCCAATCCACATAGCGGGGATGATCGGATGGCAGGTATTGGCGAATCGCATACAAATCGCTGCCATTGCCTTTGAGCGCGCTTTCCATTTGCCCGTGCGTGAGCGGCAGCAAATGGTAAAAATCATTGAGCGTCTGTGGGCGCGGATACACAATGATTTCGCCGCTGGCTTCGACCAGGCGCCGTCGTTCGACAAAACCAAAGGGGAAACGAGTGCGCAAGGTGAACCCATTGACGGGATACACACCTCGCTTTTCAAAAGTACGCGTAACGCGAGCTTTGGCCTTCGAGCGAGCAGGCAAAATGGCAAAATGAGCCAGGTCGCCCAGTGAAAGATCAGCACAGGATTGTTTCGCTTTTTTTCGCTGTCCCCGGCGGTCTTTTTGCTCGGTCGCAGCAACGGTCAATGAAAACGATGGGATCAGGCGTTTTTGATTATTCAGAGTGACTTCAAGCTGCGTCGGTTCTCCGGCAAAAATATGATCGGGGAAGCGCAGTGAAACGCTGATATTGCCGATGCTCAACCGCGAGGCAATACCGGACACCACCATGGTCGAAAGCAATGCCGCCAGCACCATGTACAACAAGTTATTCCCCGTGCTGACGGCGGAAATGGCGACGACCAAAATGAACGCACAAAAAATCCAACCGGCACTCATCACATTCAGCGCGATGCCCGCTTGCAAATACTCCAAACGAACATTGCGCGCCAATCGCGGCACCACGTACACCATAATCGCCAACGACAGGCCGAGCGCGATCTTTGACGCTATCGAAGCGATCTCGTAATCCCCCAGTTGCCCGGCTGCTGCCGCCGTAAAGGCCGCCGCAATCGCGCCCGCAATCAGCAAGCAGGAAATCACCAGAAAGCGAAGGAATTGTTTGTCGCGGAGGAAGGTCATGGAGCAATCAGGTGGCGAATGTCCGATGGTTGCTTTTTGATTTGTTCAGATTGGCACAGCGACGTTTTTGACGATCTCGGTCAACGCGGCATCCGTTTCTTCGCCGCGTCGCAAACGCGAAGAGTAGCGCGAGTTGACCACTATGCGATGCCCGAAAACAGGAACCACCAAGCGTTTGATGTCGTCGGCCAGACAGTAATCACGATCTTCTGACAAGGCCATCGCCTGCGCCGCGCGATATAGCGCCAACGAACCGCGCGGGCTGACGCCTAAATCCAATAACTCGGAAGTCCGCGTCGCTTGCACAATGTTCAGCAGGTAATCCAACAACGAATCATCTACGCGGACACGACGCGCTTCGTCCTGCAATTCCAGCACATCTTCGGCACTCATCACAGGAGCGATCTCGTCAATCGGATGGCGTAGTGTTTGGCTTCTCAAAATGCGCCGCTCATTGTCCGGCGACGGATACCCCATCCGAATCCGCATCAGAAAGCGATCCAATTGCGATTCGGGCAGCGGATAGGTGCCGTGATGCTCAATTGGGTTTTGCGTCGCCAGAACCAGAAACGGTCGCGGCAATTCGTAGGTTTGATTTTCAATGGTCACGCGGCCTTCGGCCATCGCTTCCAGCAAACTGCTCTGGGTTTTCGGCGTCGTGCGATTGATTTCGTCGGCCAAGACCACGTTGGCAAAAATTGGCCCGGCTTGAAACTCAAAGCGGCTGGATTGTTGATTGAAAATGGAAAGCCCAAGAATGTCGGAAGGTAATAAATCGCTGGTGAATTGTACGCGCTGGAAGCTGCATGCGAGTGACCGTGCAATGGTTTGGGCGAGGGTCGTTTTGCCAACGCCGGGGACGTCTTCGAGCAACAAATGCCCGCCCGCAAGCAAGGTAATCACCGCCAGATGTACAGCTTCCGGCTTGCCTTGAATAACGGTTTGGATGGTGCGCTGCAAGTCTTGCAAGCGTTCGGTGGTAGTGGTAATCAACGCGACTCCAGTTACATTCAAAGGATTGAAATCTCAGGGGGCGAGCCATCAGTCCTGCCCGACTGACCGAGGGAATTTAGCATAATCAACGCGCCTTGTCAGTGAACATTTTGTCAGCTTGAATGATTCTCCGGCGAAACCCGACGGGGAAAGAATTCGTAAACAAAATGCGGCGCAAAACCACTTGGAGAAGAAACTTATGTGCGGAAGATTTACCCAACATCATCCTATTGACGAAATCATTGAACGCTTTGCCGTCGCCGAGGTCGAATATGAACCAGAGCCGCGTTACAACATCGCGCCATCCAACACCGTTGCCGCCATTGTCCAAAATCACGAGCGCGCGTTGGTGGGATTGCAATGGGGCCTGATTCCCTTCTGGGCCAAAGACCCGAAAATTGCCAACCAACTCATCAACGCCCGCGCCGAAACGCTGGCCGAAAAACCGTCATTCAAATACGCCCTGAGCAAACGCCGCTGCCTGATTCCGTGCGATGGATTCTACGAATGGAAAAAGCAAAAAGGCGGCAATCAGCCCTTTTACATCCGCCGCCGCGATGGAGGCTTGTTTGCGTTCGCGGGCTTGTGGGAAGAGTGGAAAACACCCGAAGGCGAAGTGAAGCAAACCTGCACGATTGTTACGACTGAGCCAAACGAATTGATGTCCACGATTCATCACCGCATGCCCGTGATCCTGAAACCGCAACACGAAGCCGAATGGCTCGACCCAACGGCGCATTACATTCCGGCCTTGACGCAGCTTTTGCAGACGTACCCGGACGGCGAGTTAGAAATGATTCCCGTTTCGCGCGCGGTGAATTCTCCGGGACACGACGATCCGTCATTGATTCAACCAACCAGCTTGTTTGCGTAAAGGACATCAGCGAGCAATCAAATATTCGCGCTCATATTCGGCCCTGAACGCGGCAATTTGCTGCGCTTTTTTTTCTTCACTCCAACCCAGTTCACGCGCCATCAAATCGGCGACTTTTTCTACACAATTCATCGCCGCGCCCAGCATTGCAATCCGTGTGCGGCGCGTTAACACGTCCGCAATCGTCAGCGCCGATTCTGCACGCACGGCATAAATCACTTCGGCGGCGATGTTGGGCAAATCAGCCAGCAGCGGCTGTTTCAGAGCCTCGTCTTCGTGTGTGAGTGCGAGAATATGTTCGGCGTTGGTGCCGTAATTGTGGAGCAAATGCCGCGCGGTTTCGATAGATACATTTTCGGCGCGCGCGATTTTGTGTGCGTGCGCTTCCAGGTCAACACGCTTGATGCCGCCGCCGCTGAGGATAATTTGTTTCGTACTGACGGGTTTGGCTTGCACTCCAAAGTGGTCGCGCAATTGCTCGACGGCTAAATCAATGCCGCGTTCGGCCATCAAACGATAGGTCGTGAGTTTGCCGCCGGCCAATGAAATCAGGCCATCGCGGTCGGTGAAGATTTCTTCTTTGCGCGAGACCGCTGTTGTGGCTTGCTTCGTGTTGCCGCTGCTAATCAACGGTCGCAAACCCGCCCACGCCGAAATCACATCGGATGGTTCCAAGTGCGCGGACGGAAAGTAGGCATTGACGGCTTGCAGAATATTCGTGACCTCGGATTGAACCGCGCCGGGCGCATCTTTGTCGCCGTGGTAATCGGTGTCGGTCGTGCCAATGTTGACGCGGCCTTCCCACGGCACGACGAAGTAAAATCGCTTCTCGCCAATCGCCGGAATTAACCACGCGGTCGTGACGTTCAATCGTTCAGCCGACACCGTCAAATGAATGCCTTTGGAGGGGCGAAGCTGTTTGTCATCGTCGCTCAAATCCGCGCTCAAACTGCGCACCTCGTTCATCCAAACGCCTGTGGCATTGATGACCGCGCGCGCATTCACATTGAAGGATTCGCGCGTCAATTCGTCAGTGACCTGTGCGCCGCAAACCTTGCCATTCACGTCTTTGCGAAAGCTCACAAGCCGCACGTAATTCGCTATCGCTGCGCCGCGCTCGTTTGCAGTCTTGATGATTTCGATCACGAGCCGCGAGTCATTGGTGCGCCCGTCGTAATACACTAGCGCGCCTTTTAATCCGCGTGGATCAAGCTGCGGCGCAAGCTGCAACGCTTCGGCCTGCGAAATGCGACGATGCCGTCCGATGTTGTATTTCCCCGCCAGCAAGTCATACAAAAACAGTCCCGCGCGCACGAGCAACGGATGATCGTAGTTGCGACGTTTATCCGCATAAATCGGGATCACGAATTCCAGCGGATCATCCAGATGGGGCGCGAGCGTCAGCAATTCGGTGCGTTCACGCAAGCCTTCGCGCACGAGCGCAAAATCGTAGTGCTCCAAGTAGCGCAGCCCACCGTGAATCAATTTGGTCGAGCGGCTCGACGTGCCTGCCGCAAAATCGCGCTTTTCAATCAGCGCTGTTTTCAATCCACGCGCCGCCGCATCCAATGCCAGGCCTGCGCCCGTAATGCCGCCACCGATGATGAGAATATCAAACGTCTCGGCCTTCATTTGAGCAATAGATTGAGCGCGTGTTTGCCAGGATAAATTCATAACCAATGAGTGCGAATCAGCAATAAAGACAGGGTTCCGACGATCAGCCACAAGAATAGCCCCAACCCAAAGGGACGCCATCCAACGCGTTTCAAGGTCGCGCGTGAGATTGTGCTGCCGATCAAATACAACGTCACGGCAAGTCCGGCTTTGGCGATCAAAATCAGAATTTGAAATAGCGGTTTGCCCGCCGGAACATACGTGTTGAGGAGTGCCGCTACCATAAAAAATACGATGAACCAGGGCCATTTGATGCTGGCCTTGTGACGTTGCAAGACAGCGGTGCCAATCGTCAACGGCACAATCCACAAGGCACGCGCGAGCTTCACCGTGACACCGACCGTCAACGCCATTGCACCATATTTCGCGCTGGCACCGACGACGGAACTCGTATCGTGAATCGCCAAGGCCGCCCACAATCCGAACTGTTCCTGCGAAAGCCCAAGCCACGCCCCAACGAGGGGGAACGTTAGGAGCGCAATCGAATTCAAAATAAACACCGTACCGAGCGAAACCGACATTTCTTCTTCATTTGCCTGGGTCACCGGCCCGACCGCCGCAATCGCGCTCGCGCCACAAATCGCGGTGCCGACCGAAACCAGATATGCGGTGGTTTTGGAAACGTGCAGCAGGTTGCCAAGCGCCGCCCCCAACAACAACGTGAACGCGATGCCCGCCATCGTGTATAAAAAGCCTGATGAACCCGCGCGTAAGACTTCGTGCAGGTTCATCCCGAAGCCCAAACCGACGACGCAATATTGCAGCAGTTTTTTGGAATAGGTTGACGCCTGCGAACGATAGGGATGCGCCAGGAACCAGCCGAAGATCAGGCCCAACGCCAGCGCAATCGGCGGTGAACAAAACGGCGTTGCAGCAAAAATCGCGCCGAGAATGAAAAGAATTTTCGCTGCCATTGGAACTGTTACTTTTTCGTGGAGTTGTTCTGCGAAAGCAAATACTCAACCAACACGGCCTTCTCTTCGTCGTTCACTTCCGCTCCCCACCGTACCATTTTTTCGACTTCGCGCGTCCAACCCGTTTTCGACAAGCGTTGTTGTTTGACCAAATCGTCGCCGTGACAGGTCAGGCACTTGGCTTCAAACAGTGTCTTGCCGCGCGCCATCACTGCCGCGTCAATAGCGGGCGCGAGCGCAACCGGAGGCTCTTTGGAAAACGGGCGCTGCGGATAGGTCGCCGTGAGGTATTCGATCAAATGGTCTTTGTCAGCGTCCTGGACTTCCGCGCCCCAACGCATCATCTTTTCAACTTCGCGCGTCCATCCTGTTTTGTTCAGGCGTTGCTGCTGAATCAAATCATCGCCATGACAGGTCAGGCATTTCGCTTTCATGATTTCACCGCCATGTGCCAATGCGGAGGTATGGGGCGCGACTCCCCCGTTCGGCGTCGCGTTTTTACAACCGACCATCGCCAGGGCAAGCACTAATCCGGCGCAAAAGAGTTTGCAGATTTGTTCGTTGCTCATCGGTTATGCCTCAACATTGACGCGAACACGATCAATCACGTTGTATAAATAACCCGATGGGTTCCATCGTGCGGCGACGGGCTGCATCCGACCTTTGTCATCGGTCGCGCGCGCCATCACAAGGAATGATCCGATTTCGCTGGGTTTCCATTCAAACTCGAATTGACGCCACGAATATTTGGCCTGATCTTTACCGAGCTTCGCCGCTTGCCACGTTTGCCCGTTATCGAGCGAGATGTCCACTTTCGTGATGTTGGCTTCACCCGCCCACGCAAAGCCGGACACACGCACGGCAGAACCAACTTTCGCCGTCGTGCCATCGGTCGGCGCGCTAATCAGCGACTTCACAACCAGGCCGGCGACCGGAGCCATATCTTTGGCATCTACCGCAGCGCCCGGTGCAACGCGTTTCGTTGGGAAGCGGTATGCCGTCTTGACCCAGAAGCTGTCGCTTTCTTTATCGCTGACCGTAATTTGATTGAGCCATTTGACGGCATACGCGCCCTCCCATCCCGGAACCACTGCGCGCAACGGTGCGCCATGCAATTTCGGCAACGGCTCGCCATTCATTTCGTAAGCCAAAACCGTATCAGGATTCATGGCCTTTTCCATTGGCACTTGGCGCACAAAGTCGGGCATTTTGCCGACGCTCACGTCCGCGCCGTTCAAGTAGACAAATTTGCCCGTCGGCTTCACGCCCGCCGCTTTCAGCACGTCAGCCAATTTCACGCCGCCCCATTGCGCGGTGCCGACCGCGCCTTTCTCCCATTGCACACCTGCGACCGGCGGGTCCATAAATGCGCGCCCATTGCCCGCGCATTCGAGCGTCACGGTGACTGTAGCTTTTGGGAGCTTCTTCAAATCATCCAGCGAAAAGGACATCGGTTTGGCAACTTCGCCTTCAACCGTCAGTTTCCAATCGGCAACGGTTTCGGGCGCATAGCCGTGATGTCGCACATAAAACGTATCGTTTGGCGTGATCCACGAATTGAACAATTCGACGGGCGTCTCCAAATCTTCGGGACGTGCCGAACGCACAATGAGTTTTTCTTTGCCTGCGATTTTGGCTGCCGCAGTTTGCGCAACGGTTTTGAGGCTGCGCAGTGGCAACAAATGCGTTAAGCCAAGCGCAACACCAGCTTGACTGAGGCCGCGCAGAAACGAACGACGACGAGATGATTTTGCTTTCATACGATTTTTCATGGAGGCAGCGAATGTCAGTTCAGAAGGCGCGATTGTAACTGAGCCGCGAGAAGCCGCAAAGAGATGCGATAAGATTTTCTCCGATCTGACCTGCCACAATGAAGGGGCGGGGCGCACGTCAAAGATTCGCAGTTTGGCTTTTAGTTGCGGTGCAGGCTACAATGCCATTCGCTTTGGCCCCCTTGAATTGAATTGCTGCCCCGCCGAAATGCTATGCCACGAATTGGAATTGAATTGAATAACGTTTGTAACCTGGATTGCGGCCACTGCTTTCGGGACATTTATCGCGGTGAGGGTGATAAAAGCGACCTGTTTTTTCCGCTGGAACTCCTCGACAAAATCCTGACCGAGGCAAAGCCGCTGGGGTACAACCACATTGCGATCACGGGCGGCGAGCCGCCGATGCACCCGAAATTCGGCGAGGCACTCGACATTGTGGCCGGACACGGTTTTACCTATCACTTTTTGACCAACGCGCGAAACTTCGCCAAAACGCTCAAGGCTATTACGCCGAAAAAACGCCGCGACAAATTAGCCAATATTTCCATTAGCGTAGACGGTGCCACCGAAGCAACCCACGACCGTATTCGGGGCAAGGGATCGTACCGTGAATGCGTGTCGGCAATGGCGATTTGTCAAAAGATGGGCATTCGCGTCGCGTTGATTTCCACCATCAATCGCGCCAACCGACACGAGATAGATCAGCTTGCGCTGATGGGCGCGCATCTCGGCGCGTGCAAACATATCTTCGTTCATCAAAATCCGACGCAACATAATTTCAGCAATGATCTGGTTCTACCGCTCAGCGAATGGCGTGGAGTGGAGCGCGATGTCGCACGGTTGCGCAATGAGTTCCGGCACGAAATCGAAATGGCGATTGGGTTTTACACCGACTATTATTTGCCGCGTTGTGCGCCGTTGACGATGGATGATTTGAATATTGATTACAAAGGCCGCTTGACGTTGTGCTGCCAAATCTCGAACTATCGGGATGGCGATGACAATCCGAATGGGGGCGAAGACGTGGTCGGCGATTTGCGCCGCGAGAGTTTGCCAACCGCCTTGTCACGCTTGATAACGCTGGTCAATCAAGTGCATTCAGAGCGATTGGAAATGGCCGTTGACCCGACACGCCGCGAACAATTGCACTATCCGTGTCTGGCCTGTTTGGAGCGTTTTGGCAAAGCCAAAGACGGATCATTGGTACAACTTCAAGGCGTCAAGGCAGGAGGATAAATGGCGGGCTATTCTGAAACTCCGCTGGCAAAAAAATTGGGCATTACAGCCGGGGGACGTGTCACGTTTCTCAACGCGCCGGATGGCTTTCGAGAAAGCCTCGGCGAGTTGCCCGCAAACGTCAAAATCATTGGAGTACAAAAGCCGCTTGATCTGATTATCTTTTTCCCGAAATCCGTCGAAGACCTCGAAAACAAATTTCCCAAGCTGATGGACAAGCTCACTCCAGCCGGAAAGTTTTGGGTCGCCTGGCCGAAAAAAAGCGCAGGCGTCGAGACTGATTTGTCATTCGACGCCGTGCAGCAAACGGGATTAGCGTTGGGATTGGTGGATAACAAAATTTGTGCGATCAGCGACGTTTATTCCGGCTTATGCTTTGTAGTTCGCGTCAAAGATCGCGCTTAGTTCGCTTTGTTTTGGCGCTACTTTTCGTAGGCGACTTCTTGTTGACAGCTTTTGCTGGTGCAGCGGATGTAGGACTCGCCACCGCCGCCGAAGCATTTCCAGCCTTGACCAAAAACACCACCTCTAATGTTTCCTGATTCGGATCATCCGTCACCAATTCGACCAGCAGTTTGTGCGCGCCTGCCGGAAGCGGGTTGGCGCTTTTGACCAGCAATTTGAATTCCCTGCCCGGCGTGACCGTTTCGATATTCGCCGTAAATGCGGGGGTATCAGTGACGGTCTTTTTGATTTTCACCAGGCGGTCACTATTGAAATAAATGCCAACTTTGCCTTCGTATCCCTGACCCGGCGCGATTGTCGCTTCAACCTCATTGGTTGGATCAAAGAGGTACGATCCAACGCGATAACCTTTTGGAATGAACGGCTCAAATTTCACTGTAAGCTGAAACTCACCCAACTTCGGATCATTGCTATAGACAGTGGCATATTTCGTGTGAACACCTTTGCCCGAAGGTGTCAGCGTAAGCGTTATTTTGCCCACCTGACCAGGCGGGATGACTTTATCAAAGTCACTTGCCGCGCACCCTCAGCTTGGCGCAACCGATTCAATCACGACATTGGCCGTGCCTTCGTTTTTAAGGCGAAAGGTGTGGCTGACTTTAGCTCCCTCTTTGACCCTGCCAAAATCATGCTCAAATGATTCCAGCGCCAGTTTTGGCGCTTTGTCCTGTGCGATGACCGTCACGGCCAACAACAGCAACCAGAGGGTGAGGCAATGTTTCATGATCGCGGACTCCTTGTGAGTAGGATTGGGGCGGGGCGCAGTGTAGCAGAAAGCCTCTCAAAATTGGACAAAGTAAATCTGACCTGCTAAAAACGCCTGCGATGATTCCGAACTTCGCAAATCGCATGGAGCAAGTGCAAACGCCCGTCATTCCGGTCGTGGGCGAACTCATTCGTAATAATCCAGGCACAATTTCGCTCGGTCAGGGCATCGTGCATTACAGCCCGCCGCCGCAAGCGTTCGAGCGGATTCCCGCTTTGCTGCGTGATCCTGAATTGCACAAATATCAAGCTGTGCATGGCATCCCTGAATTGCTCGCCGAAATTGAAAAGAAGCTGGCGCAGGACAACAACCTCACGATTGACGGCAGCAACTGCATCGTCGTGACTTCCGGCGGCAATATGGCGTTTATGAATGCGGTGCTGGCGATCACGCATCCGGGCGACGAAATCATCCTGAACGTTCCGTATTATTTCAATCACGAGATGGCGATTATGATGGCGAGTTGTAAAGCGGTGCTGGTCGCTACGGATGAAAATTATCAACTGCGACCGGAAGCCTTGGAAGCCGCCATCACTGACAAGACCCGCGCGATTGTGACTGTCTCGCCGAACAATCCGACCGGCGCGGTCTATTCCGAAAGTTCGCTGCGCGCGGTGAATGACATCTGTCGCAAGCACGGCATCTATCACATCAACGACGAAGCGTATGATTACTTCGTCTACGATGACGCGCAGCATTTTTCGCCCGCATCAATTGCGGACAGCGGCGAACACACGATCTCGCTTTTCTCGCTATCGAAAGCTTATGGCTTCGCAGGCTGGCGCATCGGTTTTATGGTCATTCCGCAGCATTTGTTCACCGCCGTGCGCAAGATTCAGGACACCATTCTGATTTGCCCGACTGTGATTTCACAACACGTCGCCGCCGGAGCAATGCAGGTTGGTGCAGATTACTGTCGCGGCTATTTGTCCGAACTGGCCGAAGTCCGCCAGTTGGTGATGCATGAGCTTCAGCAAATCAATTCGTTCTGTGTCGCCCCGCCTGCGGATGGCGCATTTTATTTTCTGCTGCGCCTGGACACAAAGCTGAAGCCGCTGCCGTTGGTCGAACGATTGGTGCGCGAACATCGCGTCGCCGCAATTCCTGGAGATGCGTTCGGTATGCACGACGGCTGTTACCTGCGCGTGGCTTACGGCGCGCTGCAAAAAGAAACTGTTGCGGAAGGGATTGGGCGATTAGTCAGCGGACTCAAATCAATCATCGGAGCTTAATGTATGAATGTCGTTTGTCTACAACTCAATTGTGTGTGGGAAAACAAAGCCGCGAATCACAACAAGGTGCTCGAACTGTTGAATGCCACGCGCCCGAAACGTGATTCGCTTGTGATCGTGCCGGAAATGTTTGCGTCGGGGTTCAGTATGAACGTTGCTGCGATCACTGACAGCGCAACGAATGAGTCGTACAACTTTCTCTCGCGTACGGCAAAAACCTACGGCATTTACCTGATGGCAGGCATTGTCACGACTGACGCGAGCGGCAAAGGACGCAACGAATGCGTGACGTTCGCGCCGGATGGTTCGGAGCTTTCGCGCTACTGCAAGCTGCATCCGTTCACGCTCGGCGGCGAGTTGGATAATTACGTCAAAGGCGAAGACGTGGTCACGTTTCCATGTCAGGAATTCGTCGTCTCACCGTTTATTTGTTATGACCTGCGCTTTCCCGAAGCATTTCGCCTCGCCACCCTGCGCGGCGCAAATTTGATTACGGTGATGGCTAGCTGGCCGAACGCGCGGCATCATCATTGGGTCAAGCTGTTGCACGCACGCGCGATTGAAAACGAAGCGTACGTCATTGGCGTGAATCGCTGCGGATGGGACCCGAAACTGGAACACGCGGGCGGCAGCCTGATCATTGACCCGCAAGGCAACACGCTGGTTGAAGCAGGCAGCGGCGAATGTGCGATCAGTGCGGATTTGAGTTTGGACGAATTGCTCAGCTATCGAGAACGTCTGCCATTCCTCAACGACATTCGCACAGATTTGATTGGAACATAGAACCAAGAGCGGCTTTTTTTAGACGCCTGCATCAGGGTTGCCCAACGTTTCCCGAACGATTGTCGCCAGGTCAAGGATCGCGGCACGACCATCCCCACGAAAACTTGAGCCGTGCATCGTTGCCAACGTTTGCGGGTTCAACTCTGCCAGCCGTTGCAGCGTCTGATCGGTGTAATGCGTGTACGGCATATCTTTCGGCATCGGACCATTGATGCCTGCGATGATGGCTTCCCTGGCACGCTCTACCACGCCGGATTCAACGAGCGGTTCCGCCTCGCCCGGCTGAAAAAAGAGATCAGAACAGAATAGCGTCCGTTCACTTTCTTCAAAAAACAACCCGGCATCCCAGCCGTGCGGAACGTGCGGCGTCGAAAGAAATCGCAGCCGATGCTGCCCAATCTCGAAAACCTCGTTGTCGTTGAGCGGACGCGCTGGGCGAATGGCGAAATCATTGACGTTGACCAAAGCGCCGACCAGACTACAAACCGCTTGAGCGTGCGGCGCAACCTGAAGCCAATCATTCAACGCGCCACACTCATCGCCCTCGAAATGACTGAACCCGACCCAACGTATTGTTGCCGGATCAATCACTGTTGCGACTCCTTCCAACGTCAGCGGAAACATGTGTCTGAAGCCCGTGTGCATCAGGAACGGCTCATCATCCGCAATCAGGAATTGGTTGAATTGAATCCTGAACTCAGGCTGAAACGTGGAGATGCGGTAAATAGCGGGGGCAATTTCCGTCACATTACTTTTCATAGTTTTTTCTGACTCCCTTCACAATTCTCATCATTTGCAAATTTCCTGGGGCTTGATACCACAGCACTTCTCTATTCTAAACGCGCAGCAGCCGAAGCATTTTAATCAGTGCGGCGAAGAAAAATTTTGGCGCGAGGAATTTTCGCCGAAGAAATGGCGGATCATTTCTTTTCGATGCCGAATTTTTTGAGAATTTCTTTCACGCGATCAATCGGAATCGCTTCCACCGTACGATTGCGCGAACGTATTGTCATTGCTTGCAACAACGAGTTATAAACCGCTTCTTCCGTCGCTTCGAGCGCGGCTTGAAACAACGGCGAAGTTGCATCGGGCGGCAAAATGTTTCGCATGCGTGCGGTGGCCTCGCCAAATCGGGAGCGCATCTCTGGCGAAGTCGAAAACGCAATTGCAAAATCGCCGCTGCCATTACTATACGAGGATCCGGTGCGCGCCAAACCAAACAACGCACGCCCCGCCAGCCGATTCAAATCGCGCGCATCCATCGGTGCATCTGTCGCCACCACAATCATGCACGAACCATCGCCGCTGCTGGAACTGTAGGCATAACGTCCCAATTCTTTGCCGACTGGTGCGCCGCCCATCGTCAATACGCCGCCGAAATTCGATTGCACGATCACGCCGACGGTGTAGCTGCCATAGCGTTCCGGCAACTTGCGCGACGATGTGCCGATGCCGCCTTTCCATCCAAAACACGTTGTGCCGGTGCCTGCGCCGACGGAGCCTTCCGCCACTGCACCGTCTGCCGCTTTCTTAATCGCTTCGATGACGTGCGCTTGTTTGACGTGCATGCCGCGAATATCGTTCAGTCCGCCATCATTCGTTTCGCCAACCAACGCGTTGACTGAGAACACTTGTTCATTGCCCGGCAACGCGAGCGTATACGCAACCACGCCTTCAATCGCCGCGCCAACGCTCAACGTATTCGTCAACACAATCGGCGTTTCAATCGTGCCAAGTTCATTGACCTGCGTGGAGCCTGCGAGCTTGCCGAACGCATTGCCGACAAAAACCGCGCCAGCGACTTTATCCTGAAAGAGGTTGCCGCCGTGCGGCAGGATCGCCGTCACGCCCGTGCGAATGTGATCGCCTTCGATCAACGTGACGTGGCTGACTTTGACCCCTGCGACATCGGTGATCGCGTTGAGCTTGCCCGGCGGAAACACGCCGGGTGCTAAACCAAAATCACGCGCACGCGGACGAGAAGTTTGCGAATCAGTCATTTTGGTTTGCGAAAAAGCTGTCAACGCCGCGCAGGCAATAACAGCGATGAGAATATAGCGCATAGGGTTTCACTTAATACAAATGCCGCCGTCCACCGGGATCACGACGCCGTTGACATAGGCTCCGGCACGCGAGGCTAGATAAATCGCTACGCCTGCCATATCGGACGGATTACCGATGCGTTTGAGCGGGCATTGCGCTTCGATTTGCTCACGAAAATTGTCGAGCATCCATTCCGTCATCTTGCTCTCAAACGGCCCCGGCGCAATCGCGTTGACGGTAATGTTGCGCGGCCCCAACTGCACCGCCAGCACACGCGTCATGTGATGCACCGCAGCTTTGCTCGGCGAATACGAAAAGTTGTCCACGCGCGGAACCTTGATGCCGTCAATCGAACCAGTATTGATGACGCGCGCGGGATCGTTCGGCGTTGCGGCTTGTTCGAGCAGCGGCAACAACTGTTGCGTCAAAAAGAAAATGCCTTTGACGTTCGTATCCATGATTTTGTCCCAACCGGCTTCAGGAAACTCTTCGAGCGGTGCGCCCCAAACTGCGCCTGCGTTGTTGACGAGGATATGCAGTGCGGATTCGCGCGTCTTTATTTCATCGGCAAGCTGCTTACAGCCTTCGACCGTTGACAGATCCGCAGGCAACGAAATGCACTCGCCAATTTCGGACAACTTCGCGGCAGTTTCGTCGCACACGGCTTTTTTGCGCGAGGAAATGTAGACCTTTGCACCTGCTTCCAAATAGCCGCGCGCAATCATCAATCCAATGCCGCGCGAACCGCCCGTGACGACGGCGACTTTGCCTTGGATGGAGAAGAGATTGTGAACGTTGATGGCTGTTTCTGGTGTCATTAAAGTCTCCTATTGGTTCTGACGGACGTGAGAAGCACTTGCATTGTGCATTATCAATTGTGCCTTTTGCATTGAATGCAAGGTGACAATTGCTCAAGAGAGGTGGCTTCTGTATTCAAGATGGACAATGGATAATGCGGCGGCTTACTTTCCTTCTGTGCGAACAACTCCGGCGACTCGCAATTGCGCAATCCGCTCACCATCGTAGCCAAGCTCGCGCAGCACTTCATCGGTGTGTTGTCCAAGCAACGGCGCGGGGCGTTGTGTTGCACAAGTAGCCTTCTCAAAATTCACTGGAATGCCGACCATTCGCATCTGCCCAATTAATGGATGATCAATGATCGGATTCATTTCCATTGCGCTCACCTGGGGGTCATTGAGAAAATCGAAATAGCTGTTGACCGCGCCGCACGGCACGCCTTTTTCGACGAGCAATCGCTCCCAGGCCGCCGTTGTTTTTTGCTGGAAGATCGGTTGCAAGATGGCGGTCAATTCAGCCGCGCGCACGGTGCGCTTGCCGTTTTGATCGTAGCGCGAATCAGTTCCCAACTCTGGTACGCCCAACACTTCGCACAGCATTCGCCAGAATTTGTCCGTGCCTGCGGCGATGAAAATGCGGTCGTCTTTTGTCTCGAACAAACGATACGGATAGATTCCGACCGCGCCTTCTTCTTCGCAGTCTAATGGCTCGACAAAGTAATGCGCGTGAACCGACAGCACTGCTTGCAACAACGATGTTTCCAGTCGTTGTCCTTCACCCGTTCGTTCGCGGTGATAGAGCGCCGCCAGCACGCCTGTCACGACCAACATCGAAGCTTGATAATCCGATACGGCAACGGGCAACAACGCGGCATTGCCACTGAATCGTGCGTTGTCACGGATGATGCCGCTCAGAGCTTGCAACACCGGATCGTAACCTGGGCGATCCCGCTGCGCCCCCCTAGAACCGAACGCAGTGGACGAGCAATAAATCAGGCGCGGATTGAATTTACACAAAGTGTCGTAATCAATGCCGAGCTTTTTCGTTACGCCGGGGCGAAAATTTTCAATCACGATGTCTGCGCGGCGCGCAAGTTTATATACAACTTCGCGTCCGGTAGTCGAAGTCAGATCAAGCGCAATGCCGCGTTTGTTACGATTCCAGGCTTGATAAAAGCGGCTTTCACCTTTCAGGAATGGCCCCCACGCGCGCGACAAATCGCCTGTCAGCGGTTCGATCTTAATGACCTCTGCGCCCATATCTCCCATCAACGCTGCACTGTATGCGCCATTGATGAAGCTGCAAAAATCCAGCACTTGCACGCCTGCAAGCGGGCCTGCGCTTAATTGTGTTTCAGCAGTTTTGTGCAAACCAACGGCTCCTATTTTTTTCGATTGCTTTGATTGACACGCGTTGTGGCGGTGCCTAGACTGACCCAGCGTAATCGCAGTTCGTAACAAACACAAACCAATCAATTCGCAAACAAAATTTCGGAGGACAAAACATGGAAGTCTCAGGCAAAGCAGCCGTCATTACAGGCGGAGGAACGGGCGTAGGTCGCGCCACAGCATTGGAATTAGCGCGTCGAGGCTGCGCCGTTCTTATCAACTACAGCCGCTCAAAAGACGAAGCCGAACAAACTGTCGCAGACGTTTCGGCTCTGGGCGTGCGTGGCATTGCAGTGCAGGCAGATGTCACAGATGACGCCGCGTGCCGCCGTATGATTGATACCGCTGTGCGAGAATTCGGGGGACTCGATATTCTGGTGAATAATGCAGGCGTGACGTCCTTCATCAAACATGTAGATTTGGAAGCAGTGCAGCTTGAAGACTGGAATCGAATTTTTTCGACTAATGTGATTGGGACCTTTCAATGCGCGCGCGCTGCCAGAGAGGCCTTACTGGCTTCGGGTAACGGCGAAATTGTCAACGTGTCCAGCGTCGCAGGCATTGCCGGAACGGGCAGTTCGATTCCTTACTGCGCCTCGAAAGCGGCGCTCAACAATATGACTGTAACCTTGGCGCGCGTTTTTGCCCCGACGGTGCGCGTCAATGCCATCGCACCGGGCATGATCACGACACGATGGTTGCAGGATGGCTTAGGTGCAGAAGCCTATCAAGCCGCAAAACAGCGCACCGAAGACCATGTACTGTTGCATAAGGTTTGCACCGCCGAGGATGTTGCAGGTGCCATCGTCAATCTTATCACTGGCCCTGATTTGATGACGGGAAACATTATTCCGCTGGAGGGTGGAGCCTTACATTCAAATTTCAATCCGCGCTGACGAGTTGCAAGTTTTTGTAGTTTCCCCTTTGTCTCAGTGCCAGGCAATGTGCTACATTATGCAACCTTTTGGAGCCAGCCTGGCGGCGTAGCTCAGATGGTTAGAGCGAGGGATTCATAACCCCTAGGTCCGTGGTTCGATTCCACGCGCCGCCACTCTTTAGAATCAATGACTTAGCAAGGCTTAGCGAGACCAAGGGGTGTAAAATCAGGGTCTTGTGACCTATAGGTGACCTGCTTTCCTCTAAACTCTTCCTTTATCATAGCTTACAAGGAGTCGAACTTTCCTCCATTTTGTGACATGGGTCAAGATGTTGCCAAGGAAACAAACCTCGGTTCGGTGCAAATTTCCTCTCGGTTCAGGCAATGACTCTCAGGAACAAGTCTGTTCACTCAATATTTCAATGAAGCATTCCTAAACATCGGCTGTTTTGTATTTGCTCTCAGTCGTCAGTGGACAGTCATCAGCTTTTAGCACACTGCACACGCGGCTCGAAACCGCGATACATTTCCCACCTCTTCTTCTGAAAATCACACGCGCCAGCTATTGCCAGAATTGGATAAACCAATTACCCTCTCTTTTTCCCCTGACGCTGATCTGCATAATGAATGTATTCTCACCAGATTTGTTGATCGGTGTAGCGGTTCTTCAGCTTTCGTCCAGACGGTAAGTGGGCGAAGGAGACACGGGTTGCTGAATCTTCCATAAACTTTTTATGGCCGCAGGCGAAGCGTTCGCTTCGTGATCGCATAACCACTTTGACTGAAAGGGAATACCTTATGGGGCGTCTTTGGAATAAGATTGTCGCCTGGAGTTTTTTCGCCCTACTACTTTTTAGCGTTACCAGTTTCGCGCAAGTAGATACGGGAACAATTCTGGGTACGGTAAAAGATGCGACGGGGGCTGTAGTCCCTAACGCCAAAATCGTGCTGACCAACAAAGGTTTGGGCGTCACACAACGTGCTGAGACTGATGAAAATGGTCGCTACATTTTCACGCCACTCAAAACCGGAACTTATCAGGTGGAAGTCGAGGCGCAAGGCTTCAAGAAAGCGGTGCGCTCCGGGTTGGGACTGAACATCCAGCAACAGGCGCAAGTAGATTTCAATTTAGAAGCGGGCGAAATTAACCAAACCGTCGAAGTCACGGGAGAAGCACCGCTGCTGCAAACAACAGAAAGCTCGGTCGGGCAATCGGTGTCTGGGCAAACTATCAACGATTTGCCGTTGAATGGCCGCGATTGGACGTACCTGGCACGACTCAGTGCGGGTGTGAATCTGCCACAACAGGGAGCGCGTGCCGCCGGGCAATTTGCAGCGAATGGCATGCGTCCGGCGCAAAACAATTACCTGATTGACGGGATTGACAACAACACCAGCAGCGTGGATTTCCTCAACGGCACGGCGTATGTCATCAAGCCGCCCGTAGACGCCATCGGTGAATTTAAGATTCAAACCAATTCGTTCAGTGCTGAATATGGCCGCGCGGGCGGTGCTGTGCTGAACGCGACGATGAAATCAGGCACGAATGATTTTCGCGGTACGTTGTGGGAGTTTTTGCGCAACGACAAATTCGATGCAAACGGTTGGCGCAACAATTTAACCGGTCTTGCCAAACCGAAATATCGTCAGAACCAATTCGGCGGCGCATTGGGCGGGCCAATCTGGAAAAACAAAACCTTCTTCTTCGGCGACTTCGAAGGCACGCGCATTCGGCAGGGCCGCTCTATCACCGCTTCGGTGCCGACGGCGGTGGAACGCGCCAGCGGTTATACAGACTTTTCCGATTTGATTACGCGGAATGGCAACCGTACGCGTGGCACCGACTTGCTGGGTCGCACGGTGCTGATCGGTCAGATTTTCGATCCGGCGACGACGCGGCGCGTCACGGCTGGGCAAGTTGATCCGGTGTCGGGACGCACGGCGACAGGCACAGGCTTCGTGCGCGATCCCTTCCTGAACAACCGTATTCCGGCCTCGCGGCTGAGTCCCAGCGCGATCAAGCTGTTGAATCTCTATCCGAACGAAAACTTCGTTCAAGCCGGTACGCAAGGGAACAATTACAACACGATTCGCGGGTTGACGGACGATGCGAACTCATTCGACGTACGCATTGACCATCATTTCAGCGAACGCGATCACATTTTTGGTCGCTACAGTTGGGCTGACATCGTGCGCTTCCGTCCCGGCCCCTTTGAGGGTGCAGCCGACGGCGGCGCGTATGGTGACGGTGACGAAACGGTACGCACGAGCGGTCTTGCGGTGAGCTATACGCGCTCGATTACCTCGACGTTGATTAACGAAGCGCGGCTCGGATTGAGCCGTGAGCATTCCAACCGCTTGCCACCGCTGGGCAACGACACGGCCAATATCCCCGGCTCGTTCGGCATTCAGGGCATCCCGCAAATCGAAGGCAACGGCGGCTTGCCGCCGCTCAACATCGGCGGACTGAATCGTCTGGGCGCGGTCACCTGGCTTGTCGCTGATCGTCTCAGCAACACGACACAACTGACCGACAACCTGACGAAGATTTACAAGAACCACACGTTCAAGGGCGGCTTTGAATATCAATACATTGATTTCCCCTGGGTCGGCCCGCCCTACGCGCGCGGCAACTTCTCGTGGAATGGCTCTTACACGTCAGCGCCGGGACTGACCGACGGAGTGACGGCGCGGGCGCAATTTTTGCTGACGCCGACGGCGGCCACAGTGCCGGGTGGCGTGAACAACGTCGGCGGCATCAACCAATTGCAGGCTTCGCCGTTCGGACGCATTCCGAACTTCCGCACTTACGTCGGCGGATATTTTCAGGATGACTGGAAGTTTAATTCCAAGCTGACGCTCAATCTGGGCTTGCGTTGGGAGCATTTCAGCCCGACGAACGCCAAAGACTCTGTGCAGGCCAATTTCGTGTCGGGGCCGGGCAGGGCGCGTTTCATCATTCCGGCAAGCCGCAAAGACAATCCCAAAGTGTCACAAAGCTTCCTCGACGGTTTGGCGAAAGACGGCATCGAACTCGTCTACACCGATGAATTCGGCTCCGGCATCGCCAGAACGCAGAAGAAGAATTTCGGCCCGCGCTTCGGCTTCGCCTATCAGTTCAATTCCAAACTGGTGGCGCGTGGCGGCTACGGCATTTATTACGGAGCGTTCGAGAATCGCGGTGGCAACCCGAATCTCGGTTACAACTATCCGTTCCAGTTCGATTTCAACTTCCTCGCGCCGAGTGACGTAGCGCCGTTGATTTATCCCGACGGTTCCGCTGCCACGCTCGAACGCGGTTTGTTAGGCGTGCCGCTTGATCCGACCCGGGTCAACGCGTCGGGCTTGAACCTGCGCGGTATTGAGTTCAATTACAAGACGCCTTACACACAAGGTTACAACTTGATCGTGCAATACGAACTGGGCGCGCGCAACTCGATTGAAGTTGGCTATGTTGCTTCGCTCGGTCGTCACCTCGAAGCCTTCATCGGCACGAATCTGGTCAACACGATTCTGCCGCCGGGACAAGGCTTGAATCCGCAGAATTACGTGCCGTTCCCGACCTTCGCGCGCAACTCGTCTTTTGCGGCGACGACAGGCAACAGCCACTACCACGCGTTGCAATCGAAATTCCAACGACGCATGGCGCAAGGGCTGGATTTCCTCTTGTCCTACACCTATAGCAAGACGCTCACCAACGCGGGCGATTTGCTGAGCAACGGCGGCGCAGGCGGTTATCGCGCTGTAGGCATTCTCGGCGTGCGTCCCGAAATGGCGCGCGCGAGCTTCGACATGAAACACGCGCTGGTCTTCAGCGGCAATTACGATTTGCCGTTCGGCAAGGGGAAGAAATTCCTCGGCAACATGAACAGCGTCGGCAACGCCGTGTTGGGTGGCTGGAGTACGAATTGGATTTATTCGTATTACAGCGGCCAGCCGCAAGTCATCGGTTGCACAATTGCAACGACCGAAGGCTTGGGTTGCAACTCGCTGAAGATTGCAGGCACGAATCCCTATCAGGAAGTGCGCGACGCCCAAGGGTACAAAGTGATTTGGAATCCGGCGGCATTTACCAATCCGCCGCGCGCTACGACGATTGGACAAACCGATCTGTCGCCGTTGGGCGGAGGCCGCAATCAACTGAGTGGCCCCTCGCAATTCGGCGTAAACTTTTCGGTGTTCAAGAGCTTCCAGATCACCGAACGCATCCGCTCGGAATTCCGCGCGGAAATGTTCAACCTGACGAATACGCCGAACTTTAACCTTCCGACCTCGAACTTCCAGGCAGCCAATTTCGGACGCCTCGAATTCCAGCGGAACGATCCGCGTCAGGTGCAACTGGCGCTGAAGTTGTACTTCTAATTCAACTGGTTCAGAGTTCACGCTTCAGCGTGCTGCTTACTCAGCAATCACGCTGAAGCGTGAACTCTGAACACTTCTTGTGACCGTTCTATCGTTACTGAATGTGGCTCCGATCATCACGAGTGTTTCTCTTCTGCTTCATCTTCCTTCTCACATCTGATTTCTGCTTCGCGCAACCCAAATCCAAACCGACATCAGCACCGACATCAGCAGGGCTTGAGCGGCAATTACAACAAGCCGTCCGACGCACGCCCAACGATTTCGACGCACATCACAAATTGGGTGAGTTTTATCTGCGCGCGGGGAAATTGCCCGCTGCGATTGTCTGGTTGGAAAAAGCGCGTGACCTCAATCCATCACATTACACCAACGGCTACGACCTCGCGCTCGCGTATGTGCAGACCGGAAAACTCGCCGCCGCGCGCCAGCAAATTCAGCAATTGCTGGCCAGGCAAAACACCGCCGAATTACATAATTTAATGGGCCTGGCCGAAGAAACCGCAGGCAACCAGCTCGCCGCCGCCGAAGCCTATCAACGCGCCGCGCAGCTTGATCCGAATGAAAAAAACGTCTTTGATCTGGGCAACATTTTGCTGCAACTGACGGCGGCGAATGAAGCGCTGAAAATCTTCCAATTCGGTGTCGGAAAGCATCCAAACTCCGCCCAACTTCGCGTCGGGCGAGGCATCGCCGAATACGCGCTCGGTGAATACAACAAAGCCGTCGAAACGCTCTGCCAGGCCGTAGACCTCGCGCCCAATGATCCGCGTTCGTATGTCTTTTTAGGTGAAATGTACGGCGTTTCGGTGGAGCTCGCCGATGCGATCAACCAACGCTTTGCCAAGCTGCTCCAAACCCAACCACGCAATGCG
>JAEUQN010000074.1 GCA_016789725.1 Blastocatellia bacterium
TTTTGAAGTCGCCCGCATCGCTTTCACCAAAGTCATAGAACTGAAACCCAAAGATTTCCAACCCTATCTTTCCCGCGCGTTGAGTTATCTGCAACTCGGAAAGTTCACCGAAGCCAGCGCCGATCTCGATAAGGTGTTTGAGCTGAATCCGAAGTTGCCGGATTTGTATTTCTATCGCGGATTGCTAGCGCACAAGCAGAAAGACGTGGACAAAGCCATTGTGGAATTCGGGAAAGCGATTGCCTTGAATCCGAAATACGAAGCCCTGGATGCACGCGCGTCGCTGAGCTTCGAGAAAAAACAGTTTGCGCAAGCCGCGCAGGATTACACGAAACTGCTGGAACTAAAGCCGACAGGCGATACGCTGTATTATCGCGGCCTGTCATCCTTTCAGGCCAAAAACTTTGAGCAGGCGATTGCCGATATGACAACGCTGATTGAGGCGAATCCCAAAGTGGTGCAGCCCTATTTACTGCGTGCGGCGGCGTATTGCAGTTCTGGGAAAAAAGAGTTGGCCAAAGCAGACGAAAAGAAAATCATCGAACTCGGCGGAAAAGTCGAAACCTCCTGCCAATAGTTGGCGCACCAAAAAATGATCTGCGCCACTGATCTCGGCGTCCTTCCAATAGGCTGAGCTAGATTAAATTTCTTGCCCCTTCTGTTTCATTTGCGAAACACTGTTGCACGCACTACAATGCGCCGCACTGACTTGCAGTGTTGTCAGGAGGGGCAGGCACTAGGCCCGTAAGGCTATCACTTTCGATACTTTTTCATCGTTCAATAGGAGTCACATCATGAATTCCATTACTTCAACCACCGCATCCGATGCGCAAGCCGTCAGTCTTTTGATTGCGAGCAAAAAAGGCGCGTTCGTTCTTCGCTCGAACGAAACGCGCGACCACTGGGAGTTACGCGGGCCGTTTTTTCTGGGCCATATCATTCATCATTTCGTGTGCGATCCGCGTGACAAGACATTGCTCGTGGCCGCTAAAACAGGGCATCTGGGGCCGACAGTTTTTCGCTCTACAGATGGTGGCGAGACTTGGCAGGAAGCGGCAAAACCACCAGCATTTGCGAAAGCCGAGGAGGGACAAAAAGGATTGGTCGTGGATCACGTTTTTTGGTTAACGCCAGGACACCCCAGTGAACCCGGTGTTTGGTATGCAGGAACCTCTCCGCAAGGACTGTTTCGCTCCGCTGATGGTGGCGCAACCTGGGACTCAGTTGATGGATTTAACGAGAACCCAATGCGCTTGGCGTGGGTTGGAGGTCTGGGTGACGGAACCCCGGATGGCCCGAAGATGCATTCCATTTTGATTGATCCCAGAGATGCGCAACACATGTACATTGGGATGTCCGGTGGTGGCGTTTTTGAGTCACTGGATCAAGGCCAGAGATGGGCACCGCTGAATACAGGCTCTGTCGTCACGTTCCTGCCTGATCCCAACCCCGAATACGGGCAAGACCCTCATTGCGTGCGATTGCATCCATTGGCTCCTGATGTGCTTTATCAACAGAATCATTGTGGGATTTATCGGATGGATCGCCGCGAAGGTCGCTGGATCAGAATTGGAGATAATATGCCCCAGGACGTTGGTGATATAGGTTTCCCGATGGTCTTGCATCCACGTGATCCGAATACGGCCTGGGTCTTTCCGATGGATGGCACGCAGGTTTGGCCGCGCACGTCGCCGGATGGAAAACCTGCGGCCTACGTTACGCGTGATGCCGGACAAACGTGGCAGCGATTAGATCGTGGATTGCCCACATCAAATGCCTGGTTCACAGTATTCCGACAGGCCATGACTGCTGACGAATGCGCGCCAGTGGGAGTCTATTTTGGCACTACGTGCGGAGAAATCTGGGCCAGTTCAAACGAAGGCGAAGATTGGCAGTGTATTGCCAGACATCTGCCCCATATTTATGCCGTCGAAGCGGTAAATTTTGCGTTATGAAAGTTTCAATTCCGAGTCCTTTACTCTCGTATACGAACCAACAACAGCAAGTGGACGGAGAAGGAAATACCGTCGCGGAGTTGCTGGAAGACCTCAACCGTCGGTTCCCCGGCATCCGGTTTCGCCTGATTGATGAACAAGACGCGATTCGCCCGCATATGCGCGTGTTCGTCAACGGCGAGATGGTGGAAAGTTTAGAGGTGAGATTGCAAGCCACCGATGAAATTCACTTGCTGCAAGCGTTGAGCGGAGGGTAAAAAGAACCGACCTTTCTTAAAAGTGTTCGCCGCCAAAAATGATCTGCGCCAAAAGTGATTTTTGGCGCAGATCGAAATTTATTTCTCTCGGTTTTCGGAAGGATTCGGGGCAGCAAGTGTCACTTACTGTTTTTGTGGGCGGCGAGCTTGCTTGGTGCGTCGACTATCCATTCTGGAATCCTGCCCGGCGGAAAAATTTTTCGGCTGTCCCTTGCGTTGCACCTGCGACATCTTATCAAAGTTGAAGCTAATGCCTTTGGGCGTTGCTCCGGGCGTTTGGCGTGCGTTGGACGAATGGGATTTGCTGCCTTTGGCCCACACGATTTCGCCCGTGCTGGTGTCAATCAAGCTTCCGGTTTTGGGCTTATTGACGGTTCGTTGATTGGGCAAATTGGGGTTGCTTGCTTTGGCTTCATCCGCCCAGACGATTTCGCCCGTGCTGGTGTCAATCAAACTGCCCGTCTTCGGCTGTTGGGGCGTCCGCTTGACGTTCTTTGCGCCTTTGGCTGATTGCCAGACAACAATTTCTTTTTGCCCGAAAGCGGTGGCGGTAAATGCAAAACTCAACATTGCGATAGCGACAAAACTTTTGCTGAACATAGTGTCTCCTTTTTGGTTTCTTCCTTTTTATTAGCGCGTCCGTTCATTCCGTTCGCGTCTGTTCGGTAAGTAGTGCCGCAAGATGGCGAAATGTATCAGGAATTTTTATGCTCAGAAAAGATTGAGGAACCAGTCGAAAAGAGACCGCGCTGCCGCAGGCCATATTGCAAACGCGATGAAGCTCAGCACGACCAGCGCGAGGTTCGCCAACTGGTAAATGGTTCCGCTGAAGATAGACATCACCACTTGTTCAGCAATATAACTCGCCAGCAAGCCGACGACGTAAAGTAGAACGACCACCCAACCGGACGCGCCTGCGCTCTGCACGGCCAACACCGCAAACGCCGACCAGCCCAACACCAGCACGCCGCTGACCAATAAATTCGAGGCCACAAACACATTGCCGTTGTCATAGAGATTCACGCGGAAGGCGCGTTGGATGAGGTTCAGGATGGGTGACAGTACAAGCAGCACTCCCCACAGCAGGCCGTAACCTCTAGCGAATGACCACGCGAGCGTGCCGTGTCCCATCAGCCACAGCACCAGTCCGGCGACGAGCAGAAATGTGAGATTGATGCCAACAAGGATGAAAAGTTTCGAGGCGGTTTCCTGTGCTTCTGTTTTCGGAAAAGCGATTAAGTCCAGGATTTGGCGCATAATGATTTTTCTGGGAAGTGGGAGAAGCGAAGCGACTGGCAGGAAAAAAAAGGGCAGAAAAAATCTCCTGGAAAGCCTCTCTCTCCGCAGGGCCGTCAGCGCGGCACCCGGCACAAGGCGGAGTGGGTTCAAAGTTTTTTCCTGCCCGCGAAACAACCTGCCTTTCAATTTAAGACGTACTGGCTGGGGTTGCCGTTATTTCCCCGCTGTTGACGGCACAGGGAATGGATTTCCTTTTTTCGGCAACTTCGCCGCCATTGCCTGCCCTTCCGGCGTTTTCCAGCCCAGCCCGTAAAATGCGCCGAGCTTCGCGGCTTCGGGTGCTAACCGATGATCGAGTGCGCTGCCACCAGCGGGGATTTCCATTTCAACTAAATAGGAATTGTAATTGAGGTTGATGTTGCCCTTTTGCTCGGTGTGCATTTGCGGCTTGCCGTCCGCGCCAACCACGAAGCGCCAAGTGCGCCAGACTTCGCCGTTGTTCATCAATTGGCATTCCCAGTTGCCGGGATAGTCTTCGAGTGCGAGGCGGGTTTCCCAACGATTTCGCTTTTCGCCCCACGTTAGCGGAGCCAGCACGCGCACCTGATGAAATCCGATTTCGTCACGGTATTCTGTGCCGCGATGATATTGCGGTGCGATGCGGTCTTGATAAATCACGGTGTAAAAATTGAGCCGATTGCTGAGCGCCTGATCTGAAAAACCTACGGGACCAGGCATCGAAAGACGTTTGCCGTTGCACGAACAACGCATATAACCGTGCGGCAGATTTTTGCCAATATCCGACGGCGACAAGTTGAAATAAAACTCAACGTGATTTGCGCCGAGCCGCTCAGGCGTGCGCCAATCAAAATAACCACCATATTCACGCGGGCGCAGCACCATCAACGACGCGGGCGCTTCGCCATGCCGATTGATGTAATACTGCGGCGGAGCTAAGCCTGCTTCCTGCCCTGAACGAACACGATTCACGGTGCGCACATCAATCTTGTACGTGCGGACTAATTTCTCGGCATCCGTGTCGCCGTTGACAGTGAACACCTGCACATCAAAAATCCCCGTTTCTTTCGTCGCCGTATCCTTGCGCCAACAATCGCCCGTATTCATAAAGCTTTCGTCCAGCGCGTTGTTGCGGTTGATGTAAATGCCCGTTTCACAGCGCGTCGTGCTAATTGGCTTGCCCGCTTTGGAAACAACGACCTTGAAAGCCGAACGATTTGGATATTCGCCGAGCACGCGCAGGTAAATTTTCAAATACCAGCCCGTGCTGACGGGAACATTGTTTGGGCCAAGCGCCTCGCCGTTGACAGCTTCAAACCAGGTGAAGCCATCGTCCAGAACGTCTTGCCGTTTGGCTTGCGAGAATGTAGTGATGCCTGCCAGCAACAATGTACTGATGATAAGCAGTGTCTTCTTCATATTTTTTCAGTGTTTGAAAAGGGCAGTAACGATTTACTGCCCGTGTTCAGCAGAAGTGGTTGGATTAAGTTCTTGATCTACTTTTTCTGCACGGTCGTTTGCTGCGAGAATTTATCTATTATCGCTTCCGCCGATTCGGCCTTCGCATCAGGGATTCATTGTTATCAACTGTTTCGGTGCGGCTGACATTATTTTTGCGCTGTCCGTTTGGCTTTTTCGTGCGGGCATCATTGCTTTCGCCATCAATGCCATCATATTTCGCGCCCTTCGGCTGTTGGCTGTTAATAACTTCACCCTTGATGTCGCCTAATTTCATGGACAAGGGTTGGTTGACGGTGTTGAGTTGCGATTGGCGCGAATCATTATTTTGTCCGCTCGTATTACTTTTTCTGAATTGCTGCGTCGTGCCATCACCGGTCGGATTTGGGCGGAATTGTCCATTGCGACGGTTCCCTTTGTGACCGACTTCGTGCGTTCCTGTATCGCCGAGATTGGCTACCGGAGTAGCTTTATCAATCCGTTTCCGAAACGTTGCGGGCTGCCGATTTTTCACGCCTGCGGTGACTGTCCCGCCTAAGCCAAAGGGATTGCCGACTTGCGGCGGCGTCTTTCTTTTCGGTTGCGCCCAAATCGTTCCGATCAAAACTAAAGTCATCATCATCGTTGCGATTACTGTCTTTTTCATAGTGTCTCCTTGTGTCAAAAGCCCATTGTTTTCTTGCTTGTTACATAGTGCAGGCGGGGCGCAGTTTGTATCAGCCAAAGGTGAATTATTTTTCGCGTCAGGTAGGATTGGAAAAAAGGGCGACATCGCAGCGTCGCCCTTCTATAAACTTGAATGTCGGTGAATTTTAAGGGCGTCGCGGTTGCTTCGTGCGGAACTGACCCGTTTGCGTGGCTCCCCAACTGAAATTCGTTGTTTTTGGTCCACCTTTTCTGACGGTGGCAGGTGAAGGCGTCGGAGCAGGTACGGCTTTTCTCTGGGTTTTCGGATTCCGAAAATCATAAGAAGTCGTGTTCGTTAAACCAAGAGGGCCTTGGGGGGCATTGGTTCTAAATTGCTCCGTTGTGCCATCGCCAGCGGGAATCGGATGTGATTTTACATTGCGGCGTTTGCCTTTGTGTCCGACTTCGTGTGTTCCCGTGTCGCCGATGTTAGCTTGACGATTTTTCACGCCGACGCCAGAGCCTCCGCCCAGTGCAGTTGATCCGGCGACGCGACGTTTTGGTTGTGCTACAGCCGTACCGATTAAAATCAAAGTCATCATTGCGATTGCGATTGCGGTGTTTTTCATAGTGTCTCCTTGTGTCAAAAGTCAGTAGTGTTGTCTTGCTCGTCACATAGTGCAGGAAGGAGCGAAAATGTATCAAGAAAGTTTTCAGTTTTTTTGCGAGCAGAAATTGGCGAAATAGCGAGATGTTTTGTCGCAGCGCGACACAGAATGCAAGTGGATGATTACAAATCCACTACGGCTCAACGATGATCGTGCCAAACGTTGGCTTGCCATTTCCGCACGAGGTTGGATCGTAATAATAAAACGTTTGCGCACCGCTTCTGTTCGTACGGCGAAGGGTGTGACGATGAATTTTAGGAAAGGGATCATTCAACTTCGGAAAGAACGCTTGCCGCCGTTTGTGCAACAACTCCGCCCATTGCCCCAGCGTCTTGCCGTCGGGCAGCACGCCGCCGTTCGTGTTTTGAATCTCCCAGAACCGCTCTTCGTAAATTTCCAGAAACACGCCGTCCGAATTGACCAGCATATTTTGCAAACTGGAAGCGACGTCCGCCGGATTGCTGACTTTCTGCGCGTTCACATCCTGAAACCCGGTGACAGTTTGTCCGTCGGCACCCGCTTCCAACACCCAACGATTCGGGCAACCCGTGCCCGCCCGCGCGTAGGGTGGTTTGGCAGGATGTTCGTTTTCGTTTGGACAAGTGCCGCGCGGAGGTTGCCGCATCAAACCGTTATGTTGCACAACGAACAGATTGCCGTGCTCGCGCTGGCCGAGTTCCAAAATCGCTTCCGTCTGCGCGACGCCGCGTGGCAACTGTTTTCCGTTTGAAGAGTTCCCCTTCGCCGTTTCCCAACCGCCGGAATCATTGACGAGCGGGAAGCCATCCTGAATCAGAGCGTAGCTCATCGGCTTGCCGGGAAACTGTTTGACCAGCAGCGCGAATTGTTGCTGATAAAAATTCAGCAGCCCCGATGGCGTGTAGCCGTTTTGCGCAAAGACTTGCGGATTGCACACGCAGCCGGGCGCGCAATGTTTGGGTAAACGATTTTCGTGCGTGAACAGATTCGCGCCGCCGGGTTTGAGGTATGCCAATGCGCGATACCAGTCGGAACGAGCACGAATGTGTTCGGCAACTTTCGTCAGCAGCGCGAAATAATGTTTCTGATACATCGCATCCGTTGGGGTGCCCAAATCCATCGGCACGCCGCAGCCGCCGCGACCGGTCGGGTCATCGCCCAAATCCTGCAACTTGAGCCGCGTGACACCGCCGCCGTTGTTCGGGCGTGGACGACCGTTGGCATCGGTCGAAAAAATCCAATCAGGCGTGCCGGTGCTGCCAGCCTTGAAGCCGAGCAAGTAGACTTTGCCGTTGCGCACTGCTTTTTCAATTTCCCGATCCAGCAGCGTGAAATCAAATTGCCCCGGCGCTTTGTGAACGTCGTTCCAGAGCAGGCGAATGAACACGCCCGTCAAATTTGGATCACGCCACGTCGAATCCATCGTGCCGTACGGCGTGCCGGTCGCGCACAGCACTTGATTGCCCGCTGATGCCAAGGGTCGCCCGAAAGAACAGCGCCAGCGCTCGACCCGATAGCCACGTTCGAGCGGCGAGATGGTGAAGACGCCTGACAGCGCAAACGGCATCGGCCCCGTGAAATTGTTTGGATCATTCGGAGCGAAACTGCGCGGCGAGGGGCAGTCTCCGGCGGTTGGTTCCGCTACAGCAGGAATGATCGCGTTCGTGCGCCCGTTCAATTGCCATTCGACCGTGTCGCCGTCGCGGATGCGCAACACAGACGGCGTGAACGAGCCATCGGCGTTGACTTTGATTTGATGCGTTTGCGGTTTCTTCTGCGCGGTGGCGTGTTGGGGTTCGACTGCTGCGCCTACCAGCAAAAGTGCCAGCCCAGCCAGCACGCCCAGGGTTCTTTGCCATCGAATTTTCATGGTATTACTCCTGCCCGAAAAAAGTATGACAGGCAGCTTGCCTGTCGCAGAATGTTCTTATAGCATTTTGCAAGTGCGTGCGCCCCGTGTGGTGTGCCTGCTACAAGCGCAGGCATTGCGTCCGGGCCAGCCCGCCTCCGGTAAAAAGTGATTCCTCCCCACGCGCTGCCTGCGAGGGCGCAGGCGCACCCATCTGAAAACCGCTATATTGGAAGCGTAACAGGCGCACCGCCCGTCGTACTTTATTGTCTCGGCAAACTTTCTAAAAACGCTTTGATTTCATTGTCCGGCGTTTTATACACCTTTTCCGCCGTCTTCGATACAGAGGCTTCCTGGTCAGGTTCGGACTCGAAATTCTTGATGAAATATACGGTCGCCGTCGCGCGATCAATCAGCGTCACCTGACACGCCATTGCCATCGCGGGTAGCGTTTTCGACGGATCATCTTTCAGACGGTACACGCCTTTCTGAATCGGGCGGCAATCCTGCTGAATAATCGTTTTGATGTCGTCGGTGTTTTCTGCCAGCGGAAAAACGGGAATGTATTTGAAGTTGAATTCGCTGCCATTCAGCGAAGAGAGTTCTGCCGTTTTGCCTTTGATGTACGGTTGCGGTGCAAGCGCGACTTTGGTCGGCTTGCGTATGAATTCCTTGCGCAACGCGACACGTTTGGTCGAGTCGGCATTATTTTGCTCAATTCGTTTTTTCGCGGCCTCCGATTGACAGGCGGTCAAGTTGATCAGCCCCAAAATCACCAGCGCGAAGAGGGTTTGATAACGGGTTTTCATCGGGTTTTCCTCTTTCCTTTGCGGTTGGCCCAGTTCTCGAATTCAGGATCGTGTGTGACCTGAGATCGTTTGGACGGGAGTTTAGCTTTGTTCGGTTTGCGGCGATAGGCCACTTCCTGATTCGCGTATTTGTCGTGTGCCTGGCGCGGAGCCGTGCGCTTGCGTTTGCCGAACAGCGCATCGGCTTCGTCAAAGTTCAGGATTGGGGCGGCGGGCTTCGGTTTGAGGGGCTTCCGTTTCGGTTGCCCCCAAACGTGACCCGCCGTAGCGAACATAAGGAGCGAGATGAGCAGAGCGTAGCGCATAGCGTGCCTCCGTGTGATTTGGTTCCGCGTTTCGTTATTTCCGGCGATTGGGACGTCGGCTCCGTTGATTCGTGATCGTGCCGCCACTGTTTTGCCCGGCCACAACATTCGGCATGGCGGCATCATCGGTGTAGTCCATAAACCCCGGTCGCTTGGCAATCGGTTTATGTTGCCGTTTACCAGTTGCTTGTCCTGAAGCCACATCACGCGGCGAAGTGATGCCCATCGCTTGTCCCGATGCGATGTCACGTGGGGATTTGACGTCCTGAATTTCAAAGTTCCCTAACTTTCCCTGCAAAGCCTGCGGCGTTTTCTGTTTACTCGATGATTGTCCAGTTTGCGAATCGCGCGGGGATTTGAGGTCTTGAATTTCAAAGTTCCCCAATTTGTCCTGCCTGGCGCGCGGCGCTTTTCTACGACCCGTGGCTTGTCCTGAAGCCACATCACGCGGCGATTGGATAGATTGGGTTTGGACTTTGCGGCCTTTCACCTTGTCAATTTCGGGATGCCATTGGGCGAAAGAGGTGATGGTGAAGGCTGCGATTGTAGTTGCGATGGCGATGTAATTTTTGATGGTCATAGTGTGTTCTCCTAATTTGAAAAATCCAAAGTTTTCGTTTGCTCGGTATCTAGTGCGGCGAGTGCGCGAAATGTATCAACGCCGTCGCAAAAAAAATCGTCAAGGCGAAAGACGCCACCGCTTCTGCTATACTCGCTCCGCCCCAAACGATTCATTTCAAAAAGGAATGTGAAGACGATGGATGTTTTAGTTGCACCGCAACTCAGTGTGCCAACGGCTGCCGCCGCCATCGCACACGTTAATCGGTGGCTGCATCAGTACGTCGGAATCGCCTTACATGCCGCATCCGCGACGTTTGATCCGATCACGTTCTACTGGCATGTGCCTGTCGAACTTGCGTATGGCGCGACTGGGCCGCTGGGGCAAGTCGGTGATGTCTATGTCCACGCCGCCACTGGACAATTCGCCGGACATCCGCAAGCCGAACTTTTTCAGCAGCGCGCCGAAGCTTTAGCCGATGCGCACGGAATCGCAGAATGATTGTTTGGTTTGCACAGGAGTTGCTTTCGTCCAACCAGTCACGAGTACAATGATTGAAGTGCTTGATCCATTGGACGGCCCCGCGCCCCGGTCATACGGCCTTGCCGCTTTTACCGAGGCGTGGGAATTGGCAGGCCGTGAGGTCTTGTTGATTGAAACCCCGCCAGCCGCATAACCGTCGTATCTCGTCACTCTTCCAGCAACTTTCCTGAAAACACCTTCTGCCCGCCCAGCGATGTGTAAAACGCAAACCCCGCCAGCGCCAGGATTACGCACGCAACAATCATCCCGTTGCTTGCATACCACGCAGATGTGTTGGTGGTCAGCAGGCACCCTTTGAGCAACGCATCTATCACAAAGATAATCACCAACGGAAGCAGCCCAAAGCGGATTAGTGTAAAGGTCAGAATCGAAGAAGCAATGAGACCAATGGGAACCATTGGCAAAGTGTCGTTGAGGAGAATCCAGACAGTGATGAAAAGCATCCAGCCCACGAATGTCAGCCAGTCTCGTCGCAACGCAAGGCGAAAGAGAAGGATCATAAAACAGGCACCTAACGAAATATTCAGCGCTCCGCGTACACCACCGATCCCCATAATGATCAGCATCCGACTGCTGAGCAGCCAGTCCAAGAACAGCCTAGTGTCAGGATTGTACCCTTGCCGTTGCTTTACCCATTCATTGAGCGCGTAACAAAGGACAACCAGCAGACCAAATAACAGACCTAGCAGCAGGTCGCGTCCCACCAGCGCGTCACACCAGCCGCCATATAGCAACCGATTCCAGGAGATCACAATTTGTGGCCATTTGCGGCGCACGAATGGTTCCAGCCCTAAATAAACCACTCCATTGATTACGCCTGAAAACAATGCTACAGCAGCCCTGATAAAAACTGGGTTGATATTCAGGAGGCTGGTAAGGCCGGGCGTAATCAGAAATAGACTAATGAGGGAGATGACGAAGACAAACATCGCTAACCGATAAGCACCACGAACATCACCACGCCCGGTTCTTACATTGCGTATCGCCAGCCAGACGGATCCCAGAATCATTGAGAGAAACACCAACAGGCTGACCACACCCGCAGCCCTCTGCGTGATCGTTGGCGGAGCGGGTACACGCGCAGCTTGGTGGAAAGGAGCCAGCAACCGAAAGGACACCAGCTTGCCGTGATAGCCAGCCGCTTCGACGCGAACCGGCATAGCTGGTTGCCCCGGATACATGCCCATCCACGCAACCCGGACATCGCTTGGAACAGGAGGATCAGGCGTCCATTCCGGTTCCACCGGAGTGAACTGATTGAACTCCAACCCGGCCAACGCGAAAGGCAGTTTCCAATCAGGCACGACGCCAGGGGCAGGATTTTTTTCGACTTGCGGCCCCACCGCGCTGAACTGTAGCAACTGCCCGGAAGGGTCCAGCAAAACAGAACGCATGCCAGGAAGAGTTTGGGGCGGATCGTTCAGTGTGGGGATCGAGATGTCTTCGACGGGGGTCAGCAGTGTAGGGCTTTCGCGGTAATAGAAATAGATGGCTGATGTTCGTCCTGTGGCTAACAGCCGTTTGCGCTCGTCTATTGTCGCGTTTTTCCTGAGATGCTCCAACGCATCGTGATCATATTGGAGGCCATAAGCCCGATCTACCGGCGTCTCCGTATAACCAAGTTGCGTGATCATCGCACGAGCTTTGCCGGACATAACTTCAGGCGATTCTGCGAGACCGACCTGTTCCACCAAGCTCAGCCTGCGGCCCATCATCGCTACTGCAATAAGCCCCGCGATAATGCCCAACAAACACAACACGGCATACAACGGCTTCATCCCTGTCTTCTGCCCTGCCGCTGCCACCATCTCCGGCGAAGGTGTTTCGCCCAGCGCCAATGCCGCCGCCAATGGATCGCCGCCCGGCAACGCATCTGCTACTTGCTTCGCGGACGCCAATCGCTTCGCTGGGTCTTTTTCCAAACAGCGCAAGATCACCCGCTCCACCAATGGATCAAGGTCTTTCACCCAACTCGATGGATTCGTCGGCGCACTGCTCTCGTGCATTCGTCGCAGTTCGTCCAACGATCCCGCTTCAAAGACGCGCTTGCCCGTGAACACTTCGTACAGCACCAAGCCCAGCGCGTAAATGTCGCTCTTCGTCGTCACTTCTTTGCCTGCGAATTGCTCCGGCGACATGTACGCGGGCGTTCCGGCGAAGACTTCCTGTCCCGTGATCTGTTCCGCAAATCCGGCGAGGCCGAAATCCGTGACGCGCACTCTGCCACGCCCGTCAATCATCACGTTCGCTGGTTTCAAATCCCGATGCAACACGCCCACTTCGTGCGCGGCGGCCAAGCCTTCACACAATTGCTGCGCAATCTCGACGGCTTTGTCGGAGGGCAAACGACCGATTCTTCGCAGCAACGAGGACAAGTCTTCGCCGTCCACATATTCCATCGAGAGAAAAGGCAAGACACCTGCTGATGTGATGACTTCGCCGATGTCGTGAACGCGGCAAACGTTCGGGTGTGTGACGCGATGTGCCATTGCCACTTCGCTGCGAAACCGCGCCAGCATTGCTTTGTCGCGTGCCAGCTTTTCGGTCAAAAACTTGAGGGCGACGGGTTGTTGCAACGTCAAATCGTCGGCGCGGTAGACTTCACCCATGCCGCCTTTGCCTAACAATCCGAGGATGCGATAGCGTTTGTTGAGCGTCGTGCCGGGCGTGAAACGCGCTTGTTCATCGTGCGGGAGCAGTCCGGCGGCTTCGTGGACTGCGTCTTGAATCAAGCCGCCCGCCGCATTTTGATAAATCAGCAACGATTCGACTTCGTGACGCAACTCCGCCTCGTCCCCGCAAGCTTGATCGAGAAAGGCGGCACGTTGGTCCACTTCCAATTCGAGCGCCGCTTGAAACAACTGCTCAATGCGTTGCCATTGTCCGGGCGCAAGCGGCTGTTCGGGCAATTTGCGCGTCACAGACAACAAAGCCTCGGCTCCGATCCGCAAGGCAAAGTCGTCGGCGCAGGATTGTTGCAGCAGCGCAGTACGGGCTTCGGCGTCCGCGTCCAGAGCTTCGTTGACGACATGCTTGATCTGCTGCCAGCGTTCAGGTGTCATGGGGTTCGTGCTCCTCTGGTTGGGTGTCCTTTGTATCATAGAAGCCTCCGGTCACACAGCGTGACTCAGAATCTTCTTTCACCCACAGATAGCGCAACCCCTGCGCCGAATCGCTCACACAGCCGAAAAAAATCTGTCAGGATTTGGTTTGGATGGCAAGATTGAAGTTGCCGGTCCTGATGACAACCAACAAAGGTGGCAGAGCAAAGCTTTGCCCCCCTGTTGGTCAATGGCATTGAATTAAGCGGCGCACGTAGTAGCCAATTCATTTGCTATGCTTTGGAAGCCAAGCCTGAGCAAATAAATTGGCTACTACGTGTCGCGCCTTTTTCCTTATTTCAATGCCATTGCCCTTGTTGGTGTAACGATTATCACACTAACGTGAACGTGTCGTAGGTGCGGCCTGTGCCAATCTGGTGCCGACCTGCTGTGCAGAGTCTTTGATGAGGTTGTTGTACAAGCGATTATCATCCACGCCGCCACCAAATCCTCCCACCGAAACATTGCGAGGGGTTTCGGAGCGCACTTCATCGGCCCAGACAATCTCGCCAGTGCTGGTGTCAATCAATTGGGTCGCCACGTTGATCCCCAGTTTGCCTTTGCGCGTTTTGCCGCGAGCGTCGGTGTTTCCATATTCGGTCACGCTGCCGGTCAGGAGATAATTCACGCCCAGCAATTTGCCGACTTTGACTGCGGTGCTGGGATCAACATCTCCACTGAGTACGAGGTTGTTCTGTTTCAGGCCCGCCTGAAGTTGTTCGCGCTCGACGACAGTAAATTTGCCGCTCTTGACCAACTCGGTAACAAACACATCCTGCATGGCTTCTGCGCCACCGTGATGCCACCATTGATTGTTGCCTTTGTGTCGGAAGGGAAGCACAGCCAGCCGTTGCCCTTGTGTCTTGTTTTGTGCTTCCACCTTGCCCAGCTTCCCTGCTTTTCTTTGCCGCGCTGTCTTTTGGCCCCAAGCTATGGCCGAAAGCGTGAATATCAAGGCGACCATCGTGAGTGTCGTGAATGTCTTTTTCATAGCGTGTCTCCTTTGCTGAACCAGCGCGGTCACGATTGACTCTTGCCTGGTTCAGTACATAGTGCAGTGGGAGCACCAGATGTATCAGGAATTTTTGCATTTTTTCCTGCACGGATTGATTGCCCCCACCAACCGTTTACAGGTAGAATCCACCGCACTATGCAACGAGGCGTAGATACCTCCTCTAACAACGACTTAGTCAATAAAATTCAGCAAGGCGATTCGGCGGCTGAGGCCGTGCTCTATGAAAAATTCTCGCAGCGCATCTATTTCCTCGCGCTTAGCGAACTCCGCTCCAAAGACGACGCCGAAGACATTCGCGCCGAAACGTTTCTGCGTGTAATTCAGGCCTTGCGCGAAGGCAAATTGCGTTCGGCGGATTCATTGCCCTCCTTCATTGTCGGGTTTGCGCTGAACGTGATCCGCGAATTGCGCCGCCATACATCCCGCACAGATTCGCTCGAAGACCATGATTATGATGTCGCTGGCGATGGTTCATTAGAAGATGTGTTTCTGGATGCAGAAGCAAGCCGCGCCATTGAGGAAGCCGCCAAACAATTGAAGCCGCGCGAGCAGCAATTTCTGCGCATGTATTATTACGAAGAGTTGCCCAAGGAAGAAATTTCCGCGCGACTGGGCATTAAAGAAGACCGTCTGCGGCTGATTAAATCGCGCACGTTGCAAAGCTTCCGAGAAATTTATAAAAAAATTGCGAGAGGTTGATACAAATTCAAGGCTGCCGACACTACGTAGCGAAAACGGATGGATGAGGGTGACATAACAATCCCTTATTTTTTGAAGGAACGCTGCACCATGAAAAAACAAATCCTCTTCGCTACGATCATCGCCCTAACAACTCTTGGGTTATTCGCACAAACTGCCCAGCGCAAACGCGGCCCCATCGCCGAAAAAATTCGCCAGACACGCCAAACTAAAGCGGATGCTCAGGGAGAAAATAACGCCAAACCAATTAACAACGGCTCGTTCGTCGTCGGCAAGAATCGCTTCACGACGAACGTGAACGGCGACACGCGCGAATATTACGTTCACGTCCCAAAAAGCTATAACAAGGACGCTGCCACTCCCATCGTGTTTATGCTGCACGGCACCAGTGGCGACGGTCTGAAGTTTTACAACATCTCTGGTTGGAAAGAAGTCGGCGAAGCAGAAAACATTCTCACCGTGTATCCATCATCGTGGCGGCATTGCATCATCGAAGATGGTGCGCGCAAAAACACGACAAAATGGAACATCTATCCCGGCGGCTTTGAATATTGCCCCGGCGAAGTGCCGAAAGATGACATCAAGTTTTTGAATCAGGTCATTGACGAACTAGGCGGAAAATTCAACGCGAATCAGAAAATGATTTACTTTGTCGGCTTTTCCAATGGCGGGCAAATGACGGCGCGCATTGGCGTTGAAATGTCAGATCGTGCTGCCGCCGTTGTTTCCAGCGCCGGCTTCTTGTCGCCGAAAGGCAGTTATACACCCAAACGATTGATACCCAATCTGGCCCAGGTTGGGACAAATGATGACCGCTATATGCCCTTAGCTGGCGGTGGCCCCTTGCCGATGAACTTCGATCAGCTTTTTGCTCAATCGCCGTTTTTTAAAGGCGTGATGGCGAGCTATGGCCGGGCCTACAAATTAGACCCGAAATACACGACAGGCGGCGATCCGAACAAAATTGTCTGGCTCGATGCCAAAGGCACATCGGGCAATCCCAACAATGTCTTTCGCTTTGCTCTCATCAAAGGGATGACCCATATGTATCCCAACGGTAAAAACTTTCCACTGAATGGTGCGCAGATGAATTGGCAGTGGCTGAAGCAGTTCAAGCTGCCATAAAAAAAGTCGAAAAAAACTTTGATACAAATTTCGTGTTGCTGACACTAAATAATGAAGCGGGGCGGGGAGCGAGAAAAGCTCCCCGTTCCTTCAAGCAAGAACGGCTACAAACATAATACTGCTGCACCATGAAAAACCAACTACGATTCGCATTGATCCTCGTCGCAATCGCCGCCACTGCCATTGCACAAACCACTCAACGCCAACGCGGCCCGCTCGGCGAAAAGATTCGGGAAGCACGGCAAAAGCGCGCCGAAAATAAAGGCGAAGGCAAAACTGAAACGAGTGCTACACCGAATAACAATGGCTCATACGTCGTCGGCAAGAATCGCTTTACGACCAACGTGAACGGCGACACGCGCGTATATTACGTTCACGTCCCGAAAAGCTATAACAAAGCGAATGCGGTTCCCGTCGTGTTTATGCTGCATGGCACGGGGCAAACCGGCGAGCAGTTTTACAACATCTCCGGCTGGCCAGAAGTCGGCGAAAAGGAAAACCTGATTACGGTGTTTCCTTCTGCCTTGCAGCAATGCGTGGTAGATGAGGGCAAGCAGCAAACCACGCCGAAATGGAGCTGTTATCCCGAAGGATTTGCCTTCTGCTCCGGCGTAACGCCCAAAGACGACATCAAATTTCTGACGCAGGTGCTGGATGAAGTCGAAGGAAAATTCAATGTCGACAAACACATGATTTATTTCGTCGGCTTTTCCAATGGGTCACAGATGGCTGCGCGCGTCGGCATCGAACTGTCAGAGCGAATCGCTGGATTCGTCGGGCATCTGGGGACTGCTCCGCCTGCATCACCCAAACGACTTGTTCCGAGTTTGTGGCAGGAAGGCTCACAAGACGCGAAATACATGAAAATGTTTGGCGGGCAGCCGGTTCCGATGGACTTCAATCAAATTCTGGCGAAACCGTATATGAAACAGGACTTGAATCTGTATATGCAGACATTCAAGCTCAGCCCGAATTACACGACGGGCGGCGATCCGAACAAGATCATGTGGCTAGATGCCAAAGGCACATCAGACGATCCGAACAACGTCTTTCGGTTGGCGTTTGTCAAAGGAATGGAACATGAATATCCGAACGGCAAAAATCATCCCGTGCATGGCGCGGAATTAAACTGGCAATGGCTCAAACAATTCAAACTCCCTTAGTTTCAAGGTAAACTCTGTCGGTGCGAGGAAGGGACTCAGGTGATATGCAATGAAACATCACGAGATCGAACAACAAGACATCATCGAACGCTACGTGCGGCACGAATTGAAAGGTGGCGAACGGCGCGCATTTCAGGAACATTATTTCGCGTGCGAACAATGCTTTGAGCAGGTGCAAACAACGGCAAAATTTATCGCCAGCGTGCAGCGGTCATCTCGCGTCGGCGTCCTGGCCGAAACCGCACGCGAAGTTGCCAGCACCAGTTCTGCCCCCTGGTGGTCAAGCTGGTTTACGCCTGCTTTTGCCCTGGCGGCGACGGCGTGTTTGCTGTTGGCGGCGACTTTGGGGTGGATCGTTTTCAAGCAAGTTCCCCAGCTTCAATCGGAGATTGCGCAGGAACGGAAAGCCCGCGAAGCCGCCGAACAGCGAACGTCGCAGACCCCGCAAGTTACTCAGGAAGATGTAGAGAAAGAACGCCAGCGCGCCGAGAGCGAAAAGAAAAAACGTGAAGAGTTGGAAGGACAAATCGCCCGCAACCAAACGCCGACGCCCGCGCCTGTTACTTCTCCCAGTCGCGCCAACACTGAAACGAAAGCCAATGTTCCGGTCGTGATTTTGGAATCTACGCGCGAATCCAGGTCCGGCACAAACTTTAAATTACCAGCGAATGCCACCGCCCTGACGCTGTGGGTCGAAGTCGAAGCCGGGAATCGCTATGACAGTTACCAAATGCAAATTCTCGCCTCCGGTGGGCGTGCGATCAAAACGGTGGGCGGCTTAAAAGCCAATTCGTATGGTGCGTTGGCAGCCAGCATTTCTACGCAACAAATGACGGCAGGAAAATATGTCGTGAAACTCTTCGGCGTGAAGCAACAGGCAAAGGAATTCGTCGGCGAATACGATTTGACGCTTCAATGATAAAAAGTGAAGCTCTGAATTCATATTTTGGGGCCGCATTTGTGTTGGTAGGAGAGTCACAATGAAACTACTCGGCCTTACGTTACTCGTCATCATCACGCTTTGTTCCGTGCTCGTCGCCCAGCCGGAAATCAATGCGCCGAACCAGGTCACTCGCCAGCCCGTCCTGGTCGAACCGCTGCTGCGCGAAGCTACGCAGTTGCTCAAAAATGAACAATTTCAGGAAGCCTATCGCAAGGCCCGACAAGCGCGCGTAATGAGTCAACGGCGTGGATATAAAGGCCGCGAAGCACACGCGACCAATCTGCAAGCACTCGCCGCGATGTCACTTGGTCACATAGCCGAGGCAATTCTTCTTTTCAAAGAAGCGGCTGCGTTATCGAGCGAAGCCAACTCAGAAGATGTCTCCAAGATGCAGTTCACGGCGCTTGACCGTGCGGGACGACTGTCACGTCTCGCTGGACGCTACGAAGATGCGCTCTGGTGCCTTGAGCAAGCGTTACAAGTCGTGCAGCGCCGGGGAGATCGCAACGCCGAAGTTTATCTGCTCAGCAACCTCAGCGCCGTTTACGCAGATACCGGCGATTTTACCAAAGCCGCCCAAACCTTAGAGGCGGCCCTCCCGCTCACACGGCGACTGAATAATCGAATCGTGGAAAAATCGCTGTTGACGAAATTCCTCATCGTTGAGAAAGGACGAGGCAATCTCGACGCCGCCTTGCGGTATGGCGAACAGGCGCTTGCCATTGAACCGCGCCCCCAGCTTGATCCTAAAAACAAGCAACTGCTCCTCACCACGATGGATTTACATTATCAATTGGGCATGGTGTACGCCGCGCTGGGTCAACACACCAAAGCGATCGAGGTATATCAAGCCGCCTTACAACGCGCGAAGGAAGTTCACGTACCACAAGTACAGGCCTTTGCGCTGGGTGAATTAGCCTGGTCACAATTCAAGATCGGCGCAGCAACGACGGCCCTCGAAACCGCTCAACAGGCTCTCTCGGCGCTCCAGCAAGGCGGCGGCAACAAACATTTTGAATCGCGGGTGTTGTTCATTCGCGCTGAGGCGCAACGCGCGCTCGGACGCAATAGCGAAGCCCTGATTAGCTATCGGCGCGCGATTGCGGCGCTTGAACAGGCACGCTCGCTTTCGATCCCGACTGAAATGTCGCGGGCGGGCATCGTGGCTTCGCGGCACAATGTTTTCGCGGGTGCGATTGATTTTCTGCTGGGCCAGCAAAACACTGCCGAAGCGTTGGAAGTGGCCGAGGCTTATCACGCGCGCGCCTTCCTCGACGTGTTGGCCGGGGCCGGAATCGAAACTTCACTGGAGTTGACTGCCGAGCAAAAAACTGAGGAAGACCGACTCTTCGCGCAAATCGCCAGCGTGCAAAAAGAATTGTGGAAACCAGAGATCAAACCCGAAGAAGAAACGCCACTCAATCACAAGCTCGCCGAAGCCGAAGCCGCGCTGGAAACGTTTCGACTTAAGATTCGCCGCGCCAATCCTCGCTATTCCAGAATCGAAGCACCGCCGCCGATCAAATCAGCCAACATCGCCAAAGATTTACTCGACGCTAATACCGCCTTGATTGAATTCGTTTTGAGCGAGAAAAAATCGTTTGCCTGGGTCATTCATCGGGACAAAATCGTCTCTGTCATTTTGCCGCCGGGCAAAGAAATCGAAACGCTGGTCGCCGAATACCGAAATGAATTCTCTGGCAGGATCAATTCGCTGACCGCGCTGCAAGCGATCACCAAACAAAAGGCACAGGGACACAAGCTCTATCAAAAACTTTTTCAGCCGCTGGACGCGCACCTGACTACCGCGCGCAAGCTAGTGATTGTGCCGGATGGGGCGCTGGCTTATTTGCCCTTTGAAACATTGGTGAGCGAAACCAAAAACACCTCAACGTATCTGCTGGAACGTTTTGCCATCAGCTACGCGCCGTCGGCTTCGGCACTCGCCGCTATTCAAACCAGCCAACCAGCCGCGCCCAGCAAAGCCAAAGGCTTCATCGCATTCGGCGATCCGATTTACACGAAGTCGGCTGCCAACAATTCCGATGAGATAGCCGTGCGTGGCAATGATCTCAAACAATTGCCGTATACCCGCACCGAAGTGAATGAAATCGCCGCGCTGTTTCCGCCTGCCGAACGACGCGTCCTGCTCGGCACAGAAGCGCAGGAACAGTTCGTCAAAACAGAACCGCTGCACCAGTATCGTTACGTGCATTTCGCCGCTCACAGCAACGTAGACGAAGACCACCCGGCGCGTTCCGGCATCATTCTGACCCTGCAGGCAGATTCCAAAGAAGACGGCATGCTGCAAATGAGTGAAGTTATGCGGCTCAAGCTAAACGCCGATTTAGTCACACTATCCGCCTGTCGCACGGGCCTCGGCAAATTGCTCAACGGCGAAGGCATCATCGGGCTGACGCGCGCCTTTTTCTATGCCGGGGCGCAAAGCGTAACCGTAAGTTTGTGGAGCGTGAATGACATTGCGACCGCGTCGTTGATGAAATCGTTCTACAAAAATCTCCAAGCCGGAAAAGCCAAAGACGAAGCCTTACGCGAGGCCAAACTGGAACTGCTCAAAGGCCAACAACGCGCCTGGCGTCATCCCTACTACTGGGCAGCCTTTGTGCTGGTGGGCGATCAGGAATAAGTGGGCGGTGGCAAGGACCGGTACGATGAATCGCCTTTCAATTTCTGGTGAGAGCTTCCTCCATCTCAAATCTCCACTTGCAACTTGTAACGCAAACATTGAAACTACCGCGCTATGAGTTCCAAAGCGCCTATCCATGATCCGCTGATTCATCCTGCGTTGCTTGATCCCCGTCAATGGGGCGACGTGGATTTGTATAGTTCTCTGCTCAAAGTCGAGCGCGACGAACTTCCCGGCGACGACCATCACGCGCCGGATCGCCGCTTTCGCATTCATCATCTCAAACTTGAATTGCGATTCGATTTGCCGAATCAAAGCGTGAGCGGCAAAGCCACTTTGACCATCTCGCCATTTGCCGACGGCTTGCAAACTATCGATCTTGATGCCGCAGAGTTCAGCGTCAGCCGTGTGCGCCGCATTCCGCCGCAAGCCGAGCCGGACGACTCACCCTTGATCATGCTTGGTTCGTCGGCGGTCAATTTGCCATTCAGCACACAACCCGAACGCCTCAGCATTGAGCTTGATCGCCCGCTCCAGCGCGACGAAGAGGTGATGATCGAAATCGCCTATTCGTGTCGTCCGCGCAAAGGTCTCTACTTCATCCACCCCGACGAAGCCTATCCCAACAAGCCCTTTCAAATCTGGTCGCAAGGCCAAACTGAAGACGCTCATTGGTGGTTCCCGTGTGCTGACACGCCGCATCAAAAGATGACGACCGAATTGTTAGCGACGGTGGATGAAAAGTATTTCGCGTTATCGAATGGTGCGCTCGTCGGCTCCGTTGGCAATCAAGCCGAGAAAACTATCACGTATCACTGGCGACAGGAGCAGCCGCATCCATCCTATTTGGTAACGGTCGTGATTGGCGAATACGAACTGATTCAGGAACGGTTGCAAGGCTTGCCCGTCGAATATTACGTTTACGCCGACCGTGCCGAGCAGGGCAAAACGTTGTTCGCGCGCACGCCGGAGATGATTGAATTCTTCGCGGACAAGTTCGGCTATCCGTATCCGTTCGCCAAATATTCGCAGGTGCTGGTGGACGATTTTCTGTTCGGTGCGATGGAAAACACATCAGCCACGACGATGACCGACCGCTGTTTGTTGGACGAACGCGCGGCTCTGGATGTGAATTACGAAGACATCGTCGCACACGAACTCGCGCATCATTGGTGGGGCGATTTGGTGACGTGTAAACATTGGTCAGAGATTTGGCTGAACGAAAGTTTTGCCACGTACTCAGAATATTTATGGCGCGAACACACGCGCGGCAGCGATGAAGCGCGCTTCGCATTGTTTCAGGATTTTCTGACCTACCTCAATGAAGACTTCAGCAGCCATCGCCGCCCGATTCTGTTTCGTCGCTATCGCTACTCCGAAGAGTTGATGGATCGTCACGCGTATGAAAAAGGCGCGTGTGTGTTGCACATGCTGCGGCACATTCTGGGCGATGAAGCGTTCTTTCGTTCAATGGCGCGATACCTGAGCAAATTTGCGTTTGGCGTCGCCGAAACCAATGATCTGAAAACTGCAATTGAAGAAGTTACGGGCAAGAATTTGCACTGGTTTTTTGACCAATGGATTTATGGCGCAGGCTATCCCGAACTTGAAGTCGAATACGAATGGCAGCGCGAACAAAAGATGTTGCGATTGAGCGTGCGGCAGGTACAAAAAGCCGACGAAGAAGATGACGTTGTCGAAGCCTTTCGCTTCCCAGTCGAAATCGAAATTGTAACCGCCAATCCCGACGCGTTCATTGAAACCGATCTGCGCAAAAGTTTTCACGTCTGGATCGAAAAGGCCGAGCAGGAGTTTTACTTCCCCTGTGAAACCAAGCCGCGACTGGTCGTTTTTGACAAAGGCCATCGCGTCTTCAAGCTATTGCGATTTCTGAAATCACAACAGGAACTGATCTACCAACTCCATCACGACGAAGATATGTTGGGACGTGTCCGCGCGGCCCGCGAGCTTTCGGTTTATAAAACCGACGAGGCACGACAAGCGTTGCAACAGGTTTTGAGTGGCGAAGATTTTCGCGCCGTGCGAATGGCAGCCGCGATTTCATTGGGCGAAGTCAAATCACAAGAGACTCGGCGCGCGCTGCGCGAAGCCTATATTGTCTGCACTGACTCGCACGTGCGCCGCGCTTGCGTGTGGGCACTTGGGTGCGATTCCAAAGTTGCGGAAACAACGTTGCAATTCCTGCGTGAAGTCATCGCCAACGATCCGAGCTATTTTGTGCAGATCGCGGCCATCCGTGCGCTGGGGAATCTGGGGCAGAAAGCCGAAGACAATGTTGCCTACGATGCGCTCAACACCGCACTAACAAAGGGGGCATGGCAAGAAGTCGTACGCGCTTCCGTCTTTCAGACATTTAAACACGCGAAGGAAAAACGTGCAGTTGATTTGGCGATGCAACACAGCAAGTACGGCGAACACATCGCGGTGCGGGTCGCAGCGATTGGCGCGCTGGGGGCCATCGGCAAGGAACTGCGCAAAGACAAAGCCGATGACAAAATCGTAGATCACTTGCTGCAATTCCTGCACGACAAAGCGATTCGCGCCCGTGTCGTAAGCATTCGTGCGCTCGGAAAAATCGGCAATGAACGCGCGTTACCCTTGCTGCGAGAAGCGCAAACGCGCGAATGCCTGGATCAACTCAAAGCCGCGCTTGAAGACGCTATTGAAGGAATTCAGAAGAAATGATATACGCTTTGGAAAAATGAATGATGATTCATTCATTAACAAGAAAGAGTTTTGCATGACCACGGGGAACACAGGGCGCACGGGGAGAGATAACTGCTATTGAGCAGACAACTTCGGATAACTATATTTTGCCCCGTGTTCTCTGCTCCCTGTGGTTTTCTTTTCTACATGATTATTAGGATGAGAAAGTTATGAAGATTATTGTTTGTCTCAAACAAGTACCTAAAAACGATTCGATCCTGCGCATCAACGACGCAGCAACGTGGATTCAAGACCGCGACTTAACCTACGAAATCAACGAATCTGACGCCTACGCGCTCGAAGCCGCGTTGCAACTCAAGGAAAAAAACGGCGGCGAAGTGGTCGCGCTTTCTTTGGGGCCGGCGCGTGTGCAATCGGTCATCAAAGAAGCATTGGCGCGCGGCGCAGATCGTGGCTTACATTTAGAAGACGCGGCCTTTGACAACCTCGACGCCTTTGGTGCGGCGGCAACGATTGCAGCGGCAGCGAAGTCTGATGGCTTTGATTTGTTGCTGACCGGTTTGCAATCGGACGATCACGGCTACGCGCAAACGGGCGTGATTGCGGCGGAATTGCTGGGCTTGCCGCACGCCACGATTGTGATGGATTTGCAAACGGAAGGCAGCGGCATCAAAGTCAAACGCGAACTCGAAGCGGGATTCTTTCAATGGGTAACTTTGCCGTTGCCCGGTGTCTTTACGATTCAGTCGGGTATTAACACTTTACGATATGCGACGCTGAAAGGAATCATGGCCGCGAAGAAAAAAGAAATTAAGAAGCTGGATGCGGCAGCGCTCGGCTTAGATGCGGCAACACTCGCGCCGAAGCAACAAATCAAGCGCGTGTACTTCCCGCAAAAATCCAAACAGACACAAATGATCGAAGGCACGGGCGCAGCCGCCGCCGCAACTTTGGTCGAGAAATTGAAAAACGAAGCACGCGTGTTTTAGGCGAAGTAGTTTATGAACGAACCAACACGACCAGAAGAATTGCTCAAGCAGGCCCGCGCCGAAGCCAAAGCCTTTTTTGAGAAATACGATGCGGAACTGCGAGCGATAGAAGCGGCGCTCAAAGAGGATGCCGCGCTGCGCGACAATATGCTGAGTCGGGACCACCTGAGTTTATTTTTACGCTCACTCAGTTCCGAGCTAAACAACGCGCTCACCGAGGTTCGTTCGTCTTCGCAACGACTCGCTAACATTGCGGAAAGCGTCAGAGACCACCAGTAAACAGGTGTCAGGGGTCGGATTTCAGGTGTCAGCGAAGAACCGACCATCGGCCACCGACTACCAACGAGGATTTATGGCAAACGGAATTTTAGTTTTTATCGAACACGTCGAAGGACAAATCAATCGCGCTTCCTATGAAGCCGTCCGCGCCGCACAACTGATCGGCGCACAACTCAATCAGGAAACCGCTGCCGTGATCTTTGGCAATGGCGTCAGCAATCTCGCCACCGAAGTCGCAGGCAAAAAACTTAATCGTGTGTATACGGTCGAAAGCGACAGTTTAAGTTCATACACGCCTGACGGCTATTCCATCGCTTTCAAGCAAGTCATCGAACAAGTGCAACCGGCGCTCGTGTTGATGGCGCACACGTACGAAGTCCGCGATTTTGCGCCCAAGCTCGCGGCGAGCCTGCAACGCGCGCTCGTTGGCGATTGCATTGGCTACAAGATCGAAGACGGCGCGGCTGTCTTCACGCGTCAAATCTTTCAGGGCAAGCTTTCGGCAGATGTCGTGCCGACGGGCGACACGCCACATTTCGTCAGCTTCCAAATCGGGTCTTTTCGCGGCGACGAATGCGAAGCCGGGCAAGCCGAAGTACAAGCGTTGACCGTCAACCTCAACGCCGAACAGGTTCGTCAACAACCTGAAGCCCGCTTTAAAGAAGCCAAGGCAGCGGTTGACCTGACGCAAGCGCCATTGATTGTCGCAGTCGGACGAGGCATCAAAGAACAAAAGAACATTGAGATCATCGAGAAACTTGCCGCCGCGATGGGTGCTGAAATCGCGGCGTCGCGTCCGATTTGCGACAACGACTGGCTGCCAATGGATCGCCAAATCGGGTCTTCGGGGCAAACTGTGGCTCCCAAACTTTATCTGGCTGTCGGGATTTCCGGCGCGATTCAACATCTGGTCGGAATGAAAGGCGCACGCACGATTGTGGCGATCAACAAAGATGCCGAAGCACCTATCTTTGAAATTGCCGATTACGGCATCGTCGGCGATTTGTTTGAAGTCGTTCCGGCGCTGACGGCTGAAATTGAAAAAATGAAGCAGTGAGAAAAAGGTGTTAGGTGTTGGGGGTCGGGTGTTAGTAAAATGACCGACACTCCAACACCTGACACCTAACACCCAACACCTAGCACCTATGATTGAACGTGAAAGTTTAGAGGTAGATGTTTTGTTTGTCGGCGCAGGCCCGGCATCGCTCGCGGGCGCGTTGAAGTTGCGGCAACTCATCAATGCCCACAACGAGCAGTCCGAAAAAACGGGCGGCAAATCCCTGGGCGAAATTTCGATTTGCGTGATTGAAAAGGGGCGCGAAGTCGGCGCGCATATGTGTTCCGGCGCAGTGATGGACATTCGCGTGCTGAAAGAGTTGCTGCCGAATTACGAAGAACTGGGCGCACCGCTCGAATCTGAAGTCACAGAAGAAGACGTTTCTTATCTCACCGAGACGGGCAAAATCAAATCGCCGATCATTCCGCCACCGCTCAACAATCACGGCAAATACGTTGTTTCGCTCAACAAGCTGATTCGCTGGCTCGGCCCAATTGTCGAAGCGGCGGGCGTGGACATTTATCCTGAATTTCCCGGCGCGGCGGTGTTGTATGACGACAACAACCAAGTCATCGGCGTGCAAACCGGCGACAAAGGCATCGGCAAAGATGGCGAGCCGCGCGACAACTTCGAGCCGGGCGCGAATCTGCTAGCGAAAGTCACTGTCTTCGGTGAAGGGCCGCGCGGATCATTGACCAAAAAGCTCGTCGAAAAACTCAAGCTCGATCAAGGTCGAAATCCGCAGGTGTATTCGACCGGCGTCAAAGAAATCTGGGAAATGCCGAAAGGTCGCGTCAAGCCCGGATTCGTGATGCACTCGCTGGGCTATCCGCTCCCAAACGACACCTACGGCGGGAGCTTTATTTACGGGATGCAAAACGATCTGCTTGATGTCGGGTTGGTCGTTGGGTTGGATTATCGCAACCCGCACACCGACCCGCACAAGTTGTTCCAGCAATTCAAATCGCATCCGCACATCGCCAAGATGCTTGAAGGCGGCAAGATGCTCTATTACGGCGCGAAGACGGTGCCGATGGGCGGCTACTTCGCGCAGCCGAAATATTATGGCGACGGCTTTTGCATCATCGGCGATTCGGCGAGCTTCCTGAATTCGCAGAAGCTCAAGGGCATCCATCTGGCGATGCAGTCCGGCGTGTATGCGGCCCAGGCAATCTTTGAAGCGTTGCTGGCGGACAAATACGACGATGCGCAATTGAAGCGGTATTACGATTTGGTCGAAGGCAGTTACATCAAAAAAGAACTGTACGAAGTGCGCAACTTCCATCAGGCGTTTGAGAAAGGGCGTATTTGGGGCTTGATCGAAAGCGGTTTGCAATACATCACGGGTGGCGCTGGTGTTCGCGGCGATTTGCGCGATGTCAAAGCAGGTCACGAACACATGCAAAAGATCAATGGCGCACCTGACCCCGCTCCGTTGCAAGCTGATAAAAAGCTAACGTTCGACAAGCTCACCGATGTCTATCACGCGAGCGTTGAGCACAGCGAAGACCAGCCTTCTCATTTGAAGATTCTCGATCCGAACATCTGCATTGAACGATGCACAAAAGAGTACGGCAACCCGTGTCAGCATTTCTGTCCGGCGGCTGTATACGAAGTCGAAGAGGTGAATGGCGGACGTAGACCGAAAGTGAATTTCTCGAACTGCGTGCATTGCAAAACGTGCGACATTATGGACCCGTATCAGATTATTGATTGGGTGACACCCGAAGGCGGCGGCGGCCCGAATTACATCAATACGTAAAGTTAAAATTCCCCTGCAAAAACATCAACCATCGTGGAGGAAATAAATATGCAAAGAATGAGCGTGGTTCGCGTTCTGGCGATGAGTCTTATCATCGGCCTTATCGCTTCCAGCCTGGTCCTGAGTACCAGCGCCAAACCGCAAAAATCCAACCCTGAAGCAGGAAAAAAGAAAGCTGCCAAACGAATCGGAATCGGCGCGGCCATTGGTGGTGCAGCGGGCGGGTTGATCGGAGGTCGAAAGGGGGCGCTGATTGGCGCGGGTGCGGGTGCCGGTGGCGGTACTATTTATCACGTACGCAAGAAACGGAAAGCGGCAAAACGCCGCCGCCACTAATCGTCAAAAGATAAAACGAGAAAAGCCGATCATCGGTTTTTCGCTAAAAGAAAAGGCCGCAGAGAGAATTCCTCTGCGGCCTTGATTCGTTAATCGTTCCGATGTCACTTAAAAGTCATCGTCCTCTTCTATCGCGTAAGCGGGTTCTTCCAAATATTCTTCGGACTCACCCACAAACTCTTCCGGCTCTTCGACGACCTCTTCATCATCGCTATCTTCCACTGGCTCAGGCGCAGCGGTTGGACGTAAACCAACCATCGCGGACATTGCCTCCAGATAGCTTTGTGTATCTTCGATCTCGTCTTCGCGGTTCGCACTTTCCGTAGCATCTGCTTCGATACGAACGCTGCGATAAAAGTCCATCCCCGTGCCTGCCGGGATCAGCCGACCCATAATCACGTTTTCTTTCAGACCGCGCAGGTAATCTACGCGCCCTGAAATTGCGGCTTCGGTCAACACTCGTGTCGTTTCCTGGAACGAGGCTGCCGAAATAAATGAGTCGGTCGAAAGCGACGCCTTCGTGATGCCGAGGAGCAAGGGTTCGGCGGTTGCCGGGGAACCGTCTTCAGCTTCGACGCGCGCGTTTTCATCCTGGAAGCGGAATTTATCAACCTGTTCTTCCAGCAAGAATTCCGTATCGCCCACATCTTTGATACGAACCCATCGCAGCATTTGACGGACGATCACTTCGATGTGCTTATCGTTAATATGCACACCCTGCAAGCGATAGACTTCCTGAATCGCGTTGACCAGATACCGTTGCAAGGCTTCGGTTCCCTGCACCGCCAGGATGTCGTGCGGATTCAGAGGACCGTCCATCAACGGCTCACCGGCTTTCACGCGGTCGCCTTCCTGCACGTTGATATGCGTACCGCGCGGGATGGAGTATTCACGTTCTTCGCCCGTTTCGCCAACCACGATAACTTTCTGTGATCCCTTCGTGATGGAACCGAATTTGATCGTACCATCAATTTCGCTCATCACAGCGGTTTCACGCGGTTTGCGGGCTTCAAACAATTCCACCACACGCGGGAGACCACCGACGATGTCTTTGGTACGCGCGGATTCACGCGGCGTCTTCGCCAGAATGTCTCCGGCTTCGACCACGTCATCGCGTCCAACCATCAGGTTCGCGCGAATCGGCATCGGGTAAACCTTCAGCACCTTGCCAGCGTCATTGCGAATTTCAATGCGCGGCTGGCGTTTTTCGTTGGTCGAATCCATCACGATATTGCGCGACAAGCCGGTGACTTCATCGGTATCTTCATGAACGGTTTCGCCTTCGATCAGGTCTTTCCAATGAACGTGTCCAGTGACTTCGGTCAGGATCACGCGTGAATACGGATCCCATTCCGCGACCTTGTCACCTTCTTCGCAACGCGCGCCATCAGCAAAGTTAATGACCGCACCGTAAGCGACCGGGTAGCGGTCCACTTCACGTCCTCGATCATCAATGATGACGATGGAGCCGTTGCGGTTCATGGCGACAATCTTGCCCTCGCGGTTCTTGAGCGTGGTCAGTTCGTCGTATTTGATTGTGCCTGACGTGCGCGCTTCGTGCGACGATTGCTCAGAAATCCGAGTTGCCGTACCGCCGATGTGGAACGTACGCATCGTCAACTGGGTGCCGGGTTCGCCGATGGATTGCGCCGCGATAACGCCCACCGCTTCGCCCATATCCACGATTTGCCCGGTTGCCAAATTGCGCCCGTAACATTTCACGCACACGCCACGCCGCGATTCGCAGGTCAGCACCGAACGAATGCGGACGCGTTCGATACCGGCGTTTTGAATCTCAGTCGCTAAATCTTCGGTGACTTCCTGACCGGCACTCGCCAGCACCTGGCCCGTGATCGGATCGTGAATGTCCACCAGCGAAACGCGTCCGATGATACGTTCACGCAAGCCTTCGATGATGTCTCCGGCTTCGATGATCGGTTCAGCCCAAATACCTTTGATCGTGCCGCAATCGTCTTCGGAGATGATGACATCTTGCGAAACGTCCACGAGGCGACGCGTCAAGTAACCAGAGTCAGCCGTCTTGAGTGCGGTGTCCGCCAAACCTTTGCGTGCGCCGTGCGTCGAGATGAAGTATTGCAACACGTTCAAGCCTTCGCGGAAGTTCGCGTGAATCGGCGTTTCAATGATTTCGCCTGACGGCTTGGCCATCAAGCCGCGCATCCCCGCAAGCTGACGAATCTGTTGTTGGTTACCGCGCGCACCGGAATCAGCCATCACGAGAATTGGATTGAGTTCTTTCAACTCTTTCTCGCGCTTGGACATTTCCTTGAACATTTCGTCGGCAACTTTTTCGGTCACTTCTGACCAGATTGCGACGACCTTGTTGTAGCGTTCGCCGTTCGTGATGACACCGTCTTTGTATTGCTGTTCGACCTTGCTGACTTCATCTTCAGCTTCACGCACGAGCTTCGGTTTATCCGGCGGCGTGACCATATCGTCCACACCAATTGAAATACCGGCTTTCGTCGCATAGCTGAAGCCGAGGGCTTTCAGTTCGTCCAGCATCTTGACTGTCGTCGCGTGACCAAAGCGCAGGAAGCAGTAGCTCACCAAACTGCCCAAGCCTTTTTTCTTCAAGATGCCGTTGATGTATGGCATCACTTCCGGGCAATGATCGTTGAAGATCACACGGCCTACGGTCGTATTGATCGTGCGATTTTTGACCTCTTTGGAGGT
>JAEUQN010000075.1 GCA_016789725.1 Blastocatellia bacterium
GAGGCTATCGTTTTATTGGGGAGGTCCGCGAACGATCAGGAGAGGAGACCACCAACCTCGAAGCTCCGGTTAAGCCAGAAACGAGTTCCCTGCCCTCAAATTCTTCAATAAAGCAACCGAGGGTTCCCCTTGCCAAAGGGGTCTTTCTCGTCTCTTTATTTTTGGCAATTGTGGCAAGCATCGTGTATCTCACCCGAGTTAAAACACCCGCGCCCACTCCTCAAAATCAGAGTGTAAAAATCAATCGTCTGGCAGGCACAAATAACGCTTGGGAAACGGCCATTTCTCCAGACGGCACCCTCGTGGCCTACGTTGTCGGAGATGCGGGGAGGCAAAGCCTACGGATCAAACAACTTGAGACCAGCACCGATAATGAACTATTAACCAACGAAGAATTGCGATTTCGTGGCTTGGCTTTCGCTTTAGATGGGCGGTCGGTTTACTACGCTCAGCAACAGAAAACCTCTTCAGAATATGTTTTATATCAAAAACCGATCCAAGGTGGTGAAGCCAGACGCCTTCTCACAGGAGTAGATAGCACCGTCACATTTTCTCCGAACGGAAAACATCTGGCCTTTGTCCGCGAGTCTGAGACCAAAGGTGAAAGCTCTCTGGTGATTGCTAACATTAACGGAACAGGTGAACGGATCGTATCAACGCGCAAGATGCCACACTATTACGCCGTCGAAGGCTTATCCTGGTCTTCGGACGGAAAGATGCTTGCCGTGGCAGCGGCAACGACTACTCCCAAATTTCACTTTCAACTTATAACAGTCAACGTTGACAATGGACAGGAAACGCCTATCGGCCCTACGCAATGGGAATGGGCGGGAAAAACGACCTGGATCAATGATTCAAGATTAGCAATGATTGGGCGCAAAAGTGGCAGTGGAACTAATAATAATCAACTCTGGCTGATTGATTACCCAAGCGGCCAATATCACAAATTGCTTACCGATTTGAATGACTATCGCGCCCTAAGTGTTCGACAGGATGGCAAAGCAATTGTGACGGTTCGTTCTGAAACGCGCGCGGATCTGTGGGTCGTGCCGGAAACCAATACGACTAAAGCTCGTCCGATCACAACCGATGCGGCCAGCCAGGCGGGGACAGATGGACTGGATTGGACACTTGATAATCGCATTGTTTACACATCCCTGGCGAGCGGGTCTAAAAATCTGTGGCTCGTTTACGCCAACGGTACACAGGCCAGACCTCTAACGACAGAAATAGAAGATAATGCGGCGAATCCAAGTGTGACAGCCAATGGGCAACAGGTTGTGTTCAACTCTGGACGCGCAGGTTTTGCCAGAATCTGGCGCATTGATATAGACGGAAAAGCGCCGATTGAATTATCTCACGGCAATTTAGACCTCAACCCATCTTCTTCCCCGGTAGAAGATTGGGTGTATTTCTCACAGCGCCTCGCAGATAAACGAATAATCTATCGAGCACGAATTGACGGCACTTTGCCACCACAGGCATTGACGGATAAGCTCACGGACTACCCGGTCGTTTCACCGGACGGCAAACAGGTTGCCTGTTTTTATCAAGAAACGCCGAAGTCCCCCCGTCAAGTAGCAATCCTTCCGGCTCTTGGCGAAGCGGCAACACAAAAATTGGATATTGCAGCTTTTCCAGCCTCAAGTTTGAGGTGGCATCCGAACAATAAAGCCCTCACTTATCTGACAAAGGAGGACGGGGCAACAAATATTTGGCAACAACGGCTGGACGGAGGGCCACCCGAAAAACTGACCGATTTCAAAGCTGACCGCATCTTCGCCTATGCGTGGTCACGAGATGGGCGAACCCTGGCCTGCTCGCGTGGAACCATCAATCGGGATGTAATAATGATTAGTGACTTCAAGTAATATTGAGAAAACCCTAGACGACACCGCGTTCCTCACCTTTTGAATTTTACGAACTACGCTTAAAAATGCCGTTCCTCGCGCAGCGCGTGAACCAAAATTGCCATGTAATCGTCGTGGGTCATTTCAATTGCGCCAAACTGTGCCAGATGAGGTGTAATCACTTGTGTATCCAGGAGGAGAAAGCGATGTTGCCTCAACCGCTCAACCAGGGCCAGCAAGGCAAATTGTGAGGCATAGGGAACGCGACTAAACATGGATTCGCCGAAAAATGCGGCCTGCATTGCTAAGCCATAAAGGCCTCCCACCAACTCCTCCCCACGCCAAACCTCCACTGAATGAGCGTGTCCTCGCTGATGGAGTTCGATGTACAAATCAATCATCTCATCGCTAAGCCATACTTCTTCAGGGAAGACTTCACGATGCCTGGCACAGGCGCGGATCACCTGAGAAAAAGCCGTATCAAAGGTGATGCGATAGTGGGATTTTTTATACGCTTTTTGCAAGGAACGGCGGACTTTGAAGGTGTCCAAAGGAATGATGGCGCGCGGCTCAGAAATATACCAATGGATATCCCCCTGTTGCCCGCGTGACATGGGAAACATCCCATGCTGATACGCTGCCAGCACTTGCTCCGGTGTAACCGAAAAGAGTTTGGGAAGTTTGATCATCGTAAGTAACTCGCCCGATCCTTTACTTTCTGATGACTTTTGCTGCGGCAAGAATAACAGCTCGTTTGACCACGTGACAAATGTAGTGCGAATATCCCTGCCGATGCTTGGTGCATCACCTAAATCTGAAAGACACCACTATGACTCAATTTTTACCGCGTCTGCGTCAATCGCTTGATGTCTTCCCATCTCCTGACGAAGAACAACCGGGTCTCCTGCTGCGCGACCCATTCCACTACACCGAAGATATTCTGATTATTCCGCCCATCTTTATTGGCGCGCTGAATCTGCTCGACGGCAAGCACACCGAAAGCGAAGTGCAAGCTCATTTGACGCAATTGATCGGGCGACCATTTCCAATTCATCCATTGCACGAATTCCTCGCCGTACTGCAACAATCAGGCTTTCTCGAAACCACTGAGTTCGATCAAATGCGCAGCCAGAAACATGCGGCATTTGCGGCGCTTCCCCTTCGTGAGCCTTCGCACGCAGGTGGCGCATACCCGGCAGATGCGTTTGAATTACGCACAACGCTCGATAGTTACCTGATGACGATTGTGCCGCCAAATCCACAACCAATCCTCGGCATCGCCGCACCGCACGTCAGCCCCGAAGGCGGCGTGCAATGTTATGCTGCCGCCTACAATCGGCTGCGCGGTTTGAAAGAACAATTACGGGGCCGAACCATCGTGATCCTTGGCACTTCGCATTACGGCGAGCCGGACAAATTCGGTCTCACACGCAAAGGCTTCCAGACGCCCTACGGCACAATTCAAACGGACACGGAATTGGTAGACTGGCTGCTGGAACGAGCGGGCGATTCGATCAACATTGAAGATTATTGCCATTCAGTGGAACATTCGATTGAGTTTCAAGCCGTCTTTCTGCGCCACGTCCTCGGCACGAATTTCAAGATTTTGCCGATTCTCTGCGGTTCGTTTTTGCAGAGCTTTCTTTCCGGCAAACCACCCGAAAACGAAGACAACAATCGCCGCTTTTTTGAAGCCCTCGGCGAAATGGCGGAATTGCACCAAGACCGTTTGTTCTGGGTACTCGGCATTGATCTCGCGCATATCGGTCAACGCTACGGCGACCACGAAGAAGCGCGTGCCGATCAGGGCCACCTGCTGGAAGTTCGCCGCCAGGACCTCGAACGATTGCGACTCGTCGGCGAAGGCAAACGCGGCGAGTTTTTAGAACGTGTACTGCCCAACTACGACGAATTAAAGTGGTGCGGCTTCACGCCGATTTACACGTTTATGCAAGCGGTTCCAAACGCACGCGGCAACGTAATGCTCTACGATCAATGGAATATTGATCCAGCGTCAGTCGTGAGTTTTACCGCGATGGAATTTGCGCTCTAACGATGCGGCAACAGTACCGCGAGCGGTAGCGAGCACGCTCAGTTACGGTGAACGTGCAGGGTCATTAAGTTCGATTGCTACCGCTCGCGGTACTGTTCCAAGTAACAATCATGCCCAAAATAAAACTGCCGAAACTAACGGAAGCGAATATCAAAAGCCTAGCCTCATCGCAAAGCTATCAACGCGGGCAAAGCTACTATCACAACGAATCCATCACCAACCCTGTGCGGCAGGGATGGGAGTTGCGCGCCGAATGCGAAGGCTCCGATTACGAACCGTACGAAGTCACCGCGACGCTCAATAAAAACGGCGTCGCCGAAACAGATTGTACGTGTCCATACGAATATGGTGGCATTTGCAAACATATTGTCGCGTTGCTGCTGACCTACGTTCACGAGCCGGATTCGTTTGACGTGCTGGACGATCTGCAATCCGATCTGAGTAATTTGAGCAAAGAGGAATTGATTCAACTGGTCGGCGACCTGGTCAATCGTGATCCCAAGTTGAAAGCAGTCGTCAAACTATCGCAAGCCGCCCCGCGCGCGGGCAAAGCGATGAACGTGTCGGCCTATCGCACACAGGTCAAACGCGCGATGGCGAGCGAATCGCACAACACGATGCGCCGCGAATTGAAGTCGCTCCGCGAAACGGCACAACGAATGGCAAAAGCGGGCGACCAGTTGAACGCCGGAGCCATCTTTCACGCCGCGTTGGACGAGGCAACCAAAGGCTATGATAACGTCGTGTGGGAAATTGATTACGATGGTCACATCTGCGTCGAGATTAACGGTTTGGCGGAAGGTTTAGGCGCTTGTCTGAAAACTTCGCCCGCCGATGCCGAGACGCGATGGCAATGGATCGAAGCGTTGTTGCAGGCCGAATACAAAGACCGCGAACTCGGCGGCGTAGACTTTGCGCCGAGCGCGAGCGACGCTTTGCTGAAATTTTCCAACGACGAGGAATGGTGCAAAATCGAAGCCATCATTCGCAACAAAATCCAGCGTGGCAGCGGCTGGGATCGTGAATCGTGGGTTCACTTTTTGGCGGCGCGATTGAGTAAACAAAGTAGCAAAGACGACCTCATCCGCGAACTCGGCACGCCGCAGCAACAAGCCGAACTGCTCATTCGCAAACGCAAATACGATGAAGCGGTGGTGGCGCTACGCGATGTCGTGCGTGGTTTTCCCGGCTTGCTCAAACGGTTTGCCGATGCCCTGTTTGAAGCAGGCGCAAAAGCGCAGGCTTTAAAATTAATCGAGGAAAATACCAGTGACGCGCGCAACCGCAGCACCTGCTACGAATGGCTCATCCATTACTACGAAAAACACGGCTCACCGGAACAAGTCGTAGAGGCACAACTGGAACTCTTCCTGATCTATCCCAACTTTGAGAGCTATCAAAAGCTCGCGGAACAAAGCCGTCAACTCGGTAACTGGAATCCGATCCGTACAGCGGCGCTGAAAAAAGTCGAAGCCGAAAAGAATCACTTCTTGCGAATGGACATTTTTCTGTACGAAGGCGACCTCAAAGGCGCACTAGAACTGTGGCCGAAATCCCAATGGGGTTGGGGTGCGAACTATGAACGCAAGCTCGCACAAGCCTGTGAAAACGAGATGCCCAAGAAAGCGCTGGAGATTTACCTGAAGATGGTCGAACGCGAGATCAACGCGCGCACACGCGACAATTACAAACAAGCCGCACAATATTTGAAGAAGGTGCGCAAGCTGTATGCGACGCTTGCCTCCCAAGAGGAATGGGGCAAATACATTGCGGCACTGCGAACAAAATATTCGTCGTTGCGCGCCTTGAAAGAAGAATTGGAGAAAGCGCACATCTGAGGTTTTCGCGGGTCTTTGTGATAAGCTTCTCCGCACGTAATGAGGTAGTAACTATGCCTGAAACTTTAATAGATTTGCCATACGATCTGGCCGCGATTACGCGGGATTTAGTGACGGAGGACGATGTTCCTGTGGACAACTTATTCTCAGCCAAACAACGCCGTTTATTGGTGGAACCCTTGTACAGTTCGTGGCACCCGCCCGCTGTCGAAGGTTCGACTGAACCACGTATCTTTTTAGCCGATTCCGATGTCGGGATTTTTTCTTCGCCGCGTCAACCGCCTATCGCGCCGGACATGTTTTTAAGCCTGGATGTCGAACCCAATCCTGAATATTTAGGCAACGAACATCGTGCGTACTTTGTCTGGGAATTCGATAAAGTGCCAGAGATAGCCGTTGAGGTTGTGTCGAATCGCAAAGGCAAAGAAATGGACGCGAAGATGCAACGCTACGCTCATTTGGGCATTGCGTACTACGTCGTTTTTGATCCATACCGCCATTTGAAGAGCGACGTTTTGCAGGTGCATGAATTGACGATGGGGGGCAGACGCTATCATCGGCGACAGGATTTTCAATTGCCGGAAGTAGCGTTAAGCCTCCAACTCTGGCGCGGTGAATTTGAAGGCACCGAATCCGAATGGTTGCGCTGGTGCGATGCCGACGGCAATCTCATTCCGACTGGAGCGGAGCGCGCCCACGTCGAAGCGCAACGCGCCGATGCCGAAGCCGCCGCACGCCAACGCGCAGAAGCCGAAGTAGCACAATTGCGCGCGGAGCTTCAGCGACTCCAAGGCAGTAAGTAACCCAACACAGATTTGCGTCGCCCATAGCGCTCAATCTATAGTTGTCGCCTATGAATTGGGCGTCACGCATTCTTCTCGTCATCATCCCTGCCCTACTCTTCGCGCAAACCAAGCCCGCGAATGAGTTCAACGTGTCGTTCGTCAACGTCGCCAAACAAGCGGGCTTGACGCACAAAACGATTTACGGCGACGAACACAAAAACAAATATCTGCTCGAAACAACCGGCTGCGGCGTGGCGTGGTTTGATTATGACAACGACGGTTGGCTGGATTTGTTTTTTGTCAACGGCACTCGGCTGAGCGGCTTTCCGAAAGGCAGCGAACCAACCAGCAAGCTCTACAAAAACAATCGCAACGGCACCTTCACGGACATCACCAAACAAGCAGGTTTGGCGCGCACCGGCTGGGGGCAAAGCGTCTGTATCGGCGATTACGACAACGACGGATTTGAAGACCTGTTCGTCAGCTACTTCGGCAAAAACGCGCTCTACAAAAACAACGGCCACGGTACATTCACGGACGTTTCTGAAAAAGCGGGCGTGGCCGGACAGAAGACGCGTTGGGGCGCAGGCGCGGCGTTTCTCGACTACGATAAAGATGGCAAGCTTGATCTCTTCGTAGCGAATTACATTGATCTCGATTTGAAAACTGCGCCGACGCCGGAAACTGGCCCGTGCTTGTACAAAGGCGTGATGGTCGCGTGCGGTCCACCCGGACTCGAAGGCGGCAAAAATATCCTCTACCACAACGAAGGCAACGGCACGTTCACCGATGTGTCCGAAAAAGCGGGCATTCTGAAAACCAACGGCACGTACGGCCTTGGCGTAGTGACGGCGGATTTCGACAACGACGGCTGGACAGATATTTACGTCGCCGACGATTCTGCACCTGCGATTTTGTATCACAACAATAAGAACGGCACGTTCACGGATGTCGCAACTGAAGCGGGGTGCGCCTACAGCGGCGACGGCAAACCGCAAGCCGGAATGGGCGTCAGCGCTGGCGATTTCGACGGCGATGGGATGCTGGATATTTTTAAGACGAATTTTTCGGGCGACACTTCGACGCTCTATCGCAACGTTACGAAAAGCGGCGGCGCGATGACCTTCGATGATGTCACCTTCACAGCGGGTATTGGCTTGAATACGCGCTGGCTCGGCTGGGGCTGCGGCTTTTTGGACTTTGACAATGATAGCTGGCTCGACATCTTGCTGGTTAACGGGCACGTCTACCCCGAAGTCGAAAAGCTCACCACCGAAGCGGGTTATCCGCAGCGCAAAGTTCTGTATCAAAACTTGCGCAGCGGCCAATTCAAAGACATCACCGAAGCGATTGGTGGCGCGATTGCCGAACCGACCGCCAGTCGCGGCTGCGCATTCGCCGATTACGACAACGACGGCGATGTAGATGTCATCATCAACCCAGTGAACGACGTGCCAGTGTTGATGCGGGCGGATTCGACAACCAACAACAACTGGCTCTCGGTGCGGGCGCTCGGCACCAAATCCAATCGCAGCGGCCTCGGCGCTCGCATCCAACTTACGCTCGAAACCGAAGACAAAAAGACGCGCACGTTGATGGACGAAGTGCGCAGCGGCGGCAGTTACTATTCGCAAAACGATCTGCGTGTGCATTTCGGTTTGGGCAAAGCGACGAAAGTAAAATCGTTGGAAATCAAATGGCCGAGCGGCGCAGTCGAGACAATCAACGATGTCGCAGCGAATCAGGTTGTGGTTGTGAAAGAAGGAACGGGAGTGGTTAAGAAATGAGCGGCAAAGAGATTATCAAAGCATTTTTTTCACCACAGAGACACAGAGGTCGCACAGAGGTTCGCAAAGGATTGCTCTGTGCTGCCTCGGTGTTATCTCTGTGTCTCTGTGGTGAGATCGCCTTCACTTTTGCTCTCTTTGGTTTCCTCTCCACCCCGCTCTCCGCCCAAAAACAATCCAAGCAAGCCAAAGCCGCTCAGCAAGCAGCGGAACAGCGCTATCAGCAAGCCATCGCGCTCCTGAAACAAGGCAATCCCGCACGAGCCGCAACCGAGTTTCGTACGCTCTTGCAAACGTTCCCGACCTTTGCCGAAGCGCACAACGGGTTGGGAATGGCGCTCGGTCAACAAGGCCAGGCCGATGCGGCGATTGCGGCCTTTCAGCAAGCGATTCAACTGAATCCACAGTTCACCGAAGCGCGTTTGAATCTCGGCTTGGCGCTCGAACAAAAAGGTGATCTGAGCAGCGCGATTAACGAATACCGCGAAGTCATCAGGATCGAACCAGATTCCGCCGCCGCCCACAGCGCGCTCGGCTTCGCGAGTGGCAAGCAAGGAAACATCAATGTCGCGCTTACCGAGTTCGACACAGCGATCAAACTTCAGCCAGATTTTCAGGAAGCGTGGTATCGCATGGGGGTCACCCGCTGGTATGTGCAGCAATACGACGAAGCGATTAAGTACCTACGCGAAGCGGTCAAGCTCAACTCGAAGCATTTTGAATCGCAATATTATTTGGGCGTGTGTTTGCAACGGACCGGCAAATTAACAGAAGCAATTGATGCGCTCGAAGACGCCGTGAAACTCAATCCCAACGTAGCCGATGGGCACAACGCTCTGGGCAATGCGTTGCTCGCCGACGAAGACTACGACAATGCGATCACCGAATTTCGCGCGGCCCTCAAACTTAATCCCAACCTGCTGGAGGCGCGCAATCAACTCGGCCTTGCCTACATCAACAAACGCGATGCCGACAACGCGATTGCCGAATTGCAAGCGGTCGTGAAGCTTGATCCGAACAACCTGACAGGCAATCACAATCTTGGCCTCGCCCTGATTCAACGCAGCGATTACAACGGCGCGATTGAAATTTATCGCAAGCTCATCAGCCTCAATGCCAACGACGCCGAAGCACATTACAACCTCGGCCTCGCGTTGAAGTACAAAGACGATTTCCCCAATGCTGTGGCCGCCTTTCAGCGCAGCATCCAGTTACAACCCACTTTACAAGAAGCGCATTATTCGCTCGGTATCACGCTGATGCAGATTGGCAAACTCGACGACGCTGTCCAGGCGTTTCGTGGTGCAATCAAAGCGAAGCCGGATTTTTCCGAAGCACATTACACACTCGGCACGGCGCTACAACAACGTGGCGATTTGGACAGCGCGATTGCGGCATTTCGGGAGGCTATTAGACTCGCGCCGAACAGCCCGCAGATTCACAACACGCTCGGCACGGCGTTGCGGCAGAAGGGCGATGTGGCTGGTGCGCGGGTAGAATTTGACGAAGCGGCACGGCTCAATAAGCTGAAATCAAACTTTCAGGCCGCGACCTTTGCGACCAATTCCGGCATCCAAAAATTGAAAGCGGGCGAGCTTCAAGCCGCAATAGATTTTTTTGAGCGCGCCATAGGGCTTGACCCAGAGCACGCTCCTGCGCATTATAATCTGGGACTTGCGCTTCAAAAGAAAGGCAACCTCGCCGCCGCGAAAGCTGCTTTTGAACGCGCCAACAAACTTGATCCACATTTCAAAGCGCCACGTTCTGTGCGCGCAGGCAGATGAGAAAGGCAAAGCCGCCGATTTGGCTTTCATCACTGTAAGTCTTGAGAAGTCTTGAGAAGTCTTGAGAAGTTGAGTTGGACTTTCCTGGACTTTTCCAGACTCAAGTAGCTTTGCTTTATGCCTTGGACTCCAAACGATAAGTTTATCTGGGACGCTTGGTACGCGTGGGAAGATGACAAGCTGCATGCTTTCTACCTGCAAGCGGGCCGCGACGAATGCAAGCACGATCCTGAAGCACGTCACAATCTCGCGTCGGTGGGACATGCGGTGATGAATAGTCACGGCTGGCGCGAAGTCGGAACCACCTTCACCAAAAGCAACCGCTGGGACGACGTAGCAATTTGGACCGGATGTGTAATTCGTGCGCCGAATGAATATCTGCTGTTTTACACGGCTCGTAATTCACGCGAAGCTCCGATTGACACGCCCTCCGAACAGCAGCGTCCGCAACACATCGGATTGGCAACCTCGCCCGATTTGCACCATTGGCAGCGCGTGCCAAACTCCGTCGAAGCACCGATCATTCCGAATCCCGGCAAGCAATTTGGCTTGGACGGCGTCGCCTGGCGTGATCCGTATGTCGTGAAATTTGGCGACAAGTTTTACGCCTTCATTTGCGCGCGGTTGGAGCAAGAAACGGAATGCGGCATCGTCGCCTACGTGATCTCGAACGATTTGCGGCAATGGTCAGGCGAACCGCAGTTCATTCAATGCCCAATGGAATTTTACCAGATGGAAGTACCACAGGTGTTTTGGCGACAGAGCACGCTGTGCACCAAGCGATGTTATGTGATTTTCTGTGCGCAGGAAAAAGATTGCTCAGCGGCACGACGGGCAAAAAATCTGGCGTGTGAAACCGGCACCTACTATTTGCAATCCGACGAACTGCCGCTGGATTACGAAGGTATTCCGACATTCACGTCTTCGGCGCAACTGCTGATGCCGAATCTGTACGCAGGCAAATTGCTGAAGCCGGAATGCGATGAGACTCCGGCTTTATTAGGGTTTATGTGGGCAGACGCGGCGGGCAACTTTGTCGGCGGTATTTCTGATCCGGTGCGCGTGCGATTTGCGGATGATGGTTCGATTTTCGCCGCGAATTAACGCGAATTTGCCGCGAATTTTCATTTTCATTTATCCAAGTTATAGCAAACCCCAAGTTGTAATTCGCGCTCCATTCGCGTTAATGCGCGGCTGCTCTCTATGGCGACTTTAACTCTCAAAAACATCTCCAAAATTTATCCCGGTAATGTGCGCGCGGTGTCAGAGGTGAATGCTGAAATTGGTGACGGTGAATTCGTGATCCTGGTCGGGCCATCGGGTTGCGGCAAATCCACTTTGCTCAGGATGATTGCGGGCCTCGAGGAAATCTCTGGCGGAGAACTGAGCATTGATGGCCGCGTCGTCAATGACGTTCATGCCAAAGACCGCGACATTGCGTTTGTGTTTCAGAACTACGCCCTTTACCCGCACATGACCGTTGGCGAAAACATGGCATTCGGATTGAAGATGCGCAAATTTGCTAAATCTGAAATTGACCATCGCGTCACCGAAGCCGCTTCAATATTGGGTTTGAGCGAATATCTGCAACGCAAACCGGGCGCGCTGTCGGGTGGGCAACGACAACGCGTCGCGGTCGGACGCGCCATTGTGCGACAACCAAAATTGTTTTTGTTCGACGAACCACTCAGCAACCTCGACGCCAAAATGCGCGTCACGATGCGGGCTGAACTCATCAAGCTGCACAAGCGATTGCAGGCAACGATGGTCTACGTCACGCACGATCAGGTCGAAGCGATGAGTATGGGCGACCGTTTGATCGTGATGAAAAATGGCATCGTGCAACAGGTCGGCGCACCGCTCGAAATTTACAACAAACCAGCGAACCAGTTTGTCGCTGGCTTCATCGGCTCACCGCCGATGAATTTTATCCACTGCGAAGTCGAAAAGCGCGGCAATGATTGGTTTGTGGTAAGCGAGGGGTTGAACCTGAAAATGCCACTGAGCAAATTTCACGCGCTCGCCACGACGTATCAAAATAGCGATGCCAAAGCTGTACTCGGCATTCGCCCTGAAGACATTCACGAAAAATCCGGCGAACCAGAGGCCGTCAACGCGCGCGTCGAAATCCTCGAGCAATTGGGCGGCGAAGTAATCGCCACGTGCTCGCTAGGGTCGAATGAAATCACGGCGCGGTTGTCCGCTCGCACGCAAGCCCGCACCGACGAGCAGATCGAATTGGTGTTTGATTTGGAGCGCGCGAAGTTGTTTGATGCAGCGAGCGGAAGAACCTTGGTGTAACGCGATGAGTAAAAACGAATACCTTTTTTCACCACAGAGACGCCGAGGTAACACAGCGGTACACGGAGAAAACCTCTGTGAATCTCTGTGCAATCTCTGTGTCTCTGTGGTGAAAATGTTTTCACTACTCGCGATTCTCACTTTCTCCGCTTGCTCTTCCATTTCCAACGAGAACCGCACCAAAATCACGTTCTGGCACGGCATGGAATCGGGCATCAACAATAAAGTGCTGCAAGCCAAGATTGATGAATTCAATGCCAGGCATCCTGACATTTTGATTGATGCCCAGGTCTACGGCGCTGCCGATCAATTGGGGCCGAAGCTTGACGCCGCTGTTGCAGGCAAGACGCCGCCCGATTTACTCTGGTGGTCGCCGGCCTTCTTCCCGAAATACGCTGATGCGGGCGTGCTGAAAAACATTGATGAATTCCTCACCCATGACGTGCGCAACGATGTCTACGATTACTTGTGGGAACTGGGTTCATTTCAAGGCAAGATTTATGTAACGCCGTTTTCGGCCAATAATCTCGGCGTGTATTACAACAAACAAATGCTGAATGAGGTCGGTATCACGCAGCCGCCGCAGACGTGGGACGAATTCAAAGACGCCGCGAAAAAGCTGACACGCAACGGCGTGTTCGGCTTTCAGGTTCCGATTGGCACATCAGAATGGACGGTCTGGACATGGCAATGCTTCCTGTGGCAAGCGGGCGGCGAACTGCTGACGCTCGACAAAACACAAGCCGCATTCAATAGCCCCGCTGGTGTCGCCGCATTGGATTTTTGGAAGAGTTTGTCGGATGAAAAGGTAGCAAATTTTTCGGAAACCGACGCAGGCTATAAAACCGATAACATTCTGTCAAACCGCATTGCGATGACGATCAACGGCCCGTGGAATTACGCCGATCTGAAATCACAGACAAACATTGGCGTGTTCGCGTTGCCGAAAAAAGATCGCGCGGCAACGAATATTGGCGGCGAATCGTTGTTCCTTTTCAAAACCAACGAACGCCGTGAACGTGCCGCGTGGGAGTTTATGAAATTTCTGATGAGCGCCGATTTCCAAGTGGATTGGGCGATGAACACCGGTTATTTGCCCGTTTCAAAATCCGCCGCGAATAGCCCACGTTATCAGGAATTTTTGCAGGCCAACCCATTCATCAAAGCCTACAACGATCAGATGCCGTCGGGGAAAACGCGCCCCTCGATTCCGCAATATCCCGCGCTCTCGCAAACGCTCGGCAAATATTTGGAAGCGGCGTTGTACGGCAAGCTGTCGTCGAAAGAAGCGTTGGACAAAGCGGCGGCAGAAGTGAATGCGTTGTTGAAATAACCAGCAACAAACGTTCCTGAAAAAACCATGCGCAACATTCGATTTCAATTATTTCTACTTGTGCTGATTGGGATGACAATCGCGCAAACCGCAATGGCCCAAGGCAGCTACAACGAACCATATCGTCCGCAATTTCACTTCACGCCCGAAAAGAATTGGATGAACGATCCGAACGGGCTGGTGTATTACAAAGGCGAATACCACTTGTTTTATCAGTACAACCCGTTCGGTAATTCGTGGGGACACATGAGTTGGGGACACGCGGTCAGCACTGATCTTATGCATTGGAAACACCTGCCCGTCGCGCTCGCCGAAGAAAACGGCGTGATGATATTTTCGGGCAGCGCAGTCGTGGATTGGAACAATTCCAGCGGTCTTTGCCAAAGCTCTGATCCCAAAGACAAGTCGTGTCTGATTGCGATTTATACCGGCCACATCGAAGGCAAAAATCAATCGCAACACATCGCTGTCAGCAATGATCGCGGGCGCACGTGGACGAAGTTTGCAGGCAATCCGGTGATTGATATTGGCTACCGAGATTTCCGCGATCCCAAAGTCTTCTGGCACGAAGCGACGAAGCAATGGGTGATGGTTGTCGTGCTGTCGAAAGAACAAAAGGCGCGATTTTATGGCTCGAAAAATTTGAAGGACTGGATATTACTCAGCGAATTCGGCGGCGCTGGCGTGGCGGACAAAAACGTGCTGTGGGAATGCCCTGATTTGTTCGAGCTTCCGATCATCGGACAACCGAACAAAAAGCGTTGGGTGCTGATCGTCAACATCAATCCGGGCGGTGTCGCAGGCGGTTCGGGCGGGCAATATTTTGTTGGCAAGTTCGACGGCAAAACCTTCACGAATGACAATCCAGTGGAGACGAAACTGTTCCTGGATTACGGCAAAGATTTTTACGCTGCCGTGTCGTTTTCTGACATTCCGAAACGCGACGGACGCCGCATTTTAATTGGCTGGATGAGCAATTGGCAGTACGCGGGCAAAGAACCGACAGTGCCCTTTCGCACCGCGCAATCCATTCCGCGCGAATTGAAGTTGAAGCAAACCGCAGCAGGCTTGCGACTCGTGCATACGGCTGTCAAAGAATTGCAATCTTTGCGCGGCGCAGTCACGACCAAACGCAATCTCGAATTGAGCAAGCCACAAGTCATCGCGTCCGGCGAAGCACTGGAAATCAGTGGTGAGTTTTCGGTAAGCAAAGATGCAACGGCTATCATTCGGCTCAGCGCAGGAACAAGTGAGACGCTGATCGGCTATGACGCAGCCGCGCAAACGCTGTTCATTGATCGCACGAAGTCCGGCGAAGTGAGTTTTGACCGCAATTTTCCGGGCCGCCACGCAGTTTCCTTGCAACCACAACAAGGCAAAATCAAATTGCATATTTTTGTGGATCGCTCATCCGTCGAAGTCTTTGGCAACGATGGCGAAGTGGCCCTGACAGATCGCATTTTCCCGGCGTCGAAGGTGCAGCAAGTCGAATTGCAGGGCGCAAATTCCAAATGCCTTGCGCTGAAGGTTTGGCAATTGAAAGCGGTGTGGAAATAAAGCTGGGAGTGAAAGAAGCTTATGAACTCTCGCAAAGACAATCTCATGGCCTACCTCTTCCTCTTGCCCGCGTGCCTCTTGCTCGGTGTGTTCGTGTTGTATCCGCTGCTGCAATTGCTGTGGGTGAGCCTGAACGAATGGAACATCCTCAAAGATCAAATGACCTTTGTCGGGGTGAAAAACTATCAGGCGATTTTGGCGGAAGACGGCTTTCGGCAAGCGTTGCTGAATACGATTTATTACGTCGCGGTGACGGTTCCGCTGGGAATGGCGGTGTCGCTGGGGCTGGCGTTGCTGCTGAATGATAAGTTGCGCGGAGTGGGCTTCTTGCGCACGGCGGTGTTCACGCCGTTTGTGACTTCGACCGTCGCGGCGGGCGTGATTTTCATTTGGCTGATGGATTATGACCGAGGACTGGTGAATGCAGCATTGAATTGGCTGGGAATCTCGCGCATCAACTTTTTGCAGAGCGACCAATGGGCGATGCCAGCGGTCATTTTGATGACGGTGTGGAAGCAGGCGGGCTACAACATGATTTTGTTTCTGGCGGGGCTGCAAAGCATCCCGGAAATGTATTACGAAGCGGCGGCAATTGATGGCGCGAAACGCGGCTGGCAAACATTTCGCTACATCACGTGGCCGTTGCTGTGGCCGACGACGTTTTTTGTGCTGGTCATTTCGATCATCTTCGCATTTCGTTCGTTCGAGCAGATGTTTGTGATGACGCGCGGCGGCCCGGTCGGATCAACGACAACGCTCGTGTATTACATCTTCGACAAGGCGTTCAAGTTCGGCAATATGGGACACGCTGCGGCGATTTCGACGCTGATGGTGCTGATCGTGTTGCTGATCACCTGGCTGCAATTTCGCGGACAAAAAGAATTCGAGATGTGAGATGGAAACACCCAGAAAAACTTATCTGCATTACGCGCTGGCGATCCTCGTCACATTGATTTTCGTGTTGCCGTTGCTGGCGATGCTAGTGACTTCGTTGCGCGATCCGGCCAAGGCGGCGGCGGGGTTTTCGTTGTTGCCGGATGGGCTGCATTGGCAAAACTATGTCGAAGCGTGGCGCGCGACGAATTTTCCACGACAATTCATCAATTCGCTGATCATGGCATTGACGGTGACGGCGGGACAGATTTTCACGTCGCTGCTCGCCGGGTATGCGTTTGCGCGGATGGAGTTTTTCGGCAAGAAAGTATTGTTTCTGGTCGTGCTCTCAACCTTGATTATTCCGTTTCAGATTCTGGTGATTCCGGTGTTCATCATTCTGGTCAAGCTGGCCTGGATCAATACCTATTGGGCGTTGATCGTGCCGTCGCTGGCGAATGCGTTTGGGATTTTTCTGTTCACACAATTTTTCAAAACGATTCCCTACGAACTCGAAGAAGCGGCGTACATTGACGGCGCGAGCCGTTGGACGGTGCTCTGGAAAATTATGGTCCCGCTCTCGAAATCGGCGATCACGACGCTGTTTCTGTTCACGTTTATTGCGGAGTGGAATGACTTGTTCAAGCCGCTCGTCTTCACTTCGACCAAAGACATGCGCACGGTGCAGCTTGGGCTGACGGTATTTCAGGAACAATTCAAAGTAGATTATGCGTTGCTGATGGCGGCGGTCGTGTTCGTGACAGTGCCAAGCGTGTTGCTGTTTTTCCTGGGACAAAAACAGTTCGTGAAAGGCATTGCGACTTCGGGGTTGAAATGATGTTTCACAAAACGTGATGCGTAACGTAGGAAATATGGATCGGCACGCCGCCGCTAACTTTCACCTTGAGCAAAATTTGATAATACGTTGGCAGTTTCGCTGCTTCTTCGGCGGGAGCGATGTTGAGATGTGTGATTAAGTCCTTGATGTATTCGGGTTGGGTAACATATTCAGCGGCAGCCTGTGTGCCAAATGTATTGATGCCCGCCAAAATCATAATGCGGTTCTTTTCGCTCAATCCTTGTAACAAGCTCACGATGGCATAGTCTTCGGAAATTTGACTTGGCGAAGTGCCGAAATGTTTGGCGCGGTATAGTTCCTGTTCTCCCTCCTGTGGCTTAGTATTCACGATAGCGTTGACGTATTGTCCATCGCTGTCTTGTACCCATCGAAAGATGAAATCCTGAGGCTGTGGTAAGTCCAATAAAAACAAATTCTCCGCCGGAGACCCCAGCACTACCAGGTTATCCACTTTCACATCATCCCACGTCAGCAACAGACTCCGTTTGACGCGAAACGGATGATGCATTTGGGCGAAGAAATCCCCCAAGACAAAGACGCCCATTACTTCGCCAATGCCGGTGTAGTGGTCTATGACGGGATTTTGATTTTGCCCGGCCAACCCCTGCAATGAATGAATGTCGGACTGCCCTTCGACCTGGTCGAGCGAATTGAACAATTTCATACTGGCGTAGGTGCCGTGAAAAATAGAATTGCTGAAGACCATCAACATGGGTTCCGTCGCGCTGAGCAACTCTCCCCACAAGGGCAACACCGATTGTTGATGAAATGAGGGGCGAGCAAAATCGTCCGTCTCAGTCTTTTTCCGCCCTCCATTTTGAGGCACAGGCTCCTCAGGACGAGCAGGTAAAAAAACCGGGCGATACTGCCCCTTGGGCAAATCAATGAGGATCGGATCACTCTTGCCTTCGGTTGCGTAATACTCCAGCAATTTTGCACGGAGTCGGCCCGCCTGCACGCGGACCACCGAATCAACGCGCGGGTCATAATCACTGCGCCGACGAAATACTTCCGTCGCAATCACATATTCTTTCAACTGACCTTCAGGTTGATTGATTGCACGTTCTCCAATAAAGCGCAGAAAAGCCTTAAGGCCCTCAGAACCTTGCAACAAGCGCGCCTTCAAAACCTTTTCCAGTTGGGCAAGTTGTTCTGATTTAGGAATGGTCATGGAGATGTTACTCACAGTATGTAACGACCAGTATTTTTTGCTCAAAACCCAGAAAAACGAAGAGGTAACGAGAATATACCCCCTGTAACGCCTAAAGCAAGGCAAGCTCGGTTACTCTCGCAGCCTCAATTGGTTTTGCTGGATTATTAATCAATAAACAAATAAAGCTTTGCGGTGGGAGTGATTCCCAATCATGAACGGGGCGACGTCTTTTCTGCTGCGTAGAGGCTTCGCCGATAAAGCATTGCGAACTGTACATTGCAGTGATCTTCAGACACACATCGCATTAAAGGCACAGGACGATCTGAAGACATCTGGATTCCTGCTGAGATGAAAAACTCTGACGCTGACGTCAGAAACGTTATCCACTTTTAAGTATTGATCCCCTAACCACTCAAACGGTCAAGCCGCTCCCTGACGGAGCGCCTTACCGTTTGAGTTGGTGCTAACCCATGATTACTTCAGACACCAAGAGGAGGAATTTTATGAGAGCTTTTGAGAGGGTTTCTCGGCTCGCGCTCGGCCTGCTGTTGTGTGTGACCTTGGCTGCCGTGAACACATTCGCACAAGCAGTTTATGGAAGCATCTTTGGAACGGTGACAGATGGCTCCGGCGCTGCGCTTCCCAAAGCTAAAGTCACCATCACTAATGTGAATCAAAATACCAGCTTCGACGTAGAAACGAATGACGCTGGCAATTTCAACCAAACCCGACTGATTCCCGGCATCTACCGCATCAAAATCGAAGCCGCTGGCTTCAAGGCAGCGATCCAGGAAAATGTCACCGTCAACGTGGATACGGGAACCCCGATCAATGTTCAGCTCCAAACTGGCGCGGTGACGGAAGAAGTTACGATCACTGCCGAAGCGCCGTTGCTCAAGACTGACCGCGCGGACGTGGCGACGACGTTTGAATCGCGGCAGGTTACTGACTTGCCGATTCTGGATCGCAACTTTACCAAACTGATCTTGCTCACTCCCGGCACGCAGCAATTGCAATGGCAACACGCCGCGAGCGAAAACCCGCAAGGCTCCACTCAGACGATGGTCAACGGGCAAAGCTTCAGCGGCACAGGTTTCCAATTAGACGGCACCGAGAACCGCGATCCGATTCTTGGCATCATCGTCGTCAACCCCAATTTTGAAGCCATCGGCGAAACCAAAGTCACGTCACAAAACTACGATGCAGAATTTGGGCAAGCCATCGCGGGCGTCGCATCTGTTTCAACCAAATCAGGAACCAATGACATTCACGGAGCCGTGTTTCTGTTCCGGCAGAATGATTTGTTCCAAGCCCGCAATCCCTTTTCGCAAGCGCGCAAAGATTCACTCACTGGCAAGTTCATTCCTGACACCTTGCGCAATCAATTCGGCGGAGCCATCGGCGGCGCGATCATCAAAGACAAATTGTTTTACTTTGGCGATTTTGAAGGACTGCGCAGCAAAACCGGCGGCACGCGTTTGCTGTCCGTCCCCACAGCAGCGGCACGCACGGGCGATCTGAGCGCGTATGGCGTGAATATCTTCGATCCTGCCACCTCGGTCTTCAATGCTTCTGGTGCTTTGACGGCGCGCACACAATTCACGGGCAACCGGATTCCGACAGCTCGTTTGTCCGCGCAAGCCCTCAACGTGCTGAAGCTCATCCCTCTGCCCAATGCACCGGGCCGATTGAATGGTACAACCGATAACTATGTGGCATCAGGCATCGAAGGTTTCGACAAAGACAGCTTCGATGTCCGCATGGATTATCGCTCTTCTGACAAACTCAGCATGTTTGGTCGTTACAGCTTTGCGGACTTCGTTCGTATCGGTCCAACGGCCTTCGGCGCAGGCGGCGGTTCTGAGTTGGTGTCACTCGGAGGTTCTTCCAAAGTGCGTAATCAAAGCGTCGCCTATGGCTTTGACTACACCTGGAGCGCGACACTCGTCACCGACTTCCGGTTTGGATTCTTTCGCTACAAAGTGAACGTGTTGCCGTTCGACTTCGGCAAAAACACGGCGACGGATGCGGGCATTCGCGGGCTGAACAATGACGCGTTTAGCTCCGGTCTGTTCGCAGGTTTCATCAGTGGCAACGGCGGTACGGGCGGCACGAACTTTGGTTCCGGCCTCGGCGTTAATCGCTGCAACTGCCCCTTGGATCAGGACGAAAATCAATTCCAATTTGTGACCAACACGACGAAGTTCGTGGGGAATCACACCTTCAAGTTTGGCATTGACGTTCGCCGCGCTTTCAACCTGCGCGTGCCGAGTGACACACACCGTTCGGGCGAGTTGTCCTTCAATAACGAAAGGACCTCATTTGGCAGCGGAACCGGCCTCGGTCTCGCCACGTTCCTGCTGGGAGATGTGACCAGTTTTGGTCGTTACATTAGCTCCAGCACAGATGCGCGTGAACGCCAATGGCGGCATTTCTACTACGGTCAGGATTCGTGGCGTGCCACCTCCAAGCTGACCATCAACTATGGATTACGGGCTGATGTCATCAATCCGCAATCCATTAACGCGACAGGCAACGCAGGCTTCCTGAGCCTGGAAACGGGGCAAATCAGCACGGTTGGTGTGGGCAGCACCAAGCTGAATGGCAATGTTGAGAATTCCGTGAATATTGCCCCGCGCCTGGCGCTGTCGTACAAAGCGACCGACAAACTCGTGATTCGTGCGGGCTACGGTCGCAGCTACGACATCGGCGTGTTCGGTTCGGTGTTCGGTCACTCAGTCACGCAAAACCTGCCCGTGTTAGCCGTGCAGCGCGTAGACAACGGTGCCTTCAATCGTGCCTTCAATCTGGCCGATGGCGCGCCCGCCTTCACGCAATTCTTCGGGCTGAACAAAGCGCCGAAAGACCCGACCGCCGTGGCGAATACTTCGCTGCCTTCCAGCGGTCAATTCTTCCTCCCGAATGGTGTCTTTGCTCGCGTGTTGCCCAGCAAAATGCGGCTGCCCAGCGTGGATGCGTACAACGTGACCGTGCAGTATCAATTGACCAGCAAGATGTCCATTGAAGCCGCGTTTGTCGGCAACAAAGGAACGCACGTGTTCGCGGGTGACGGCCCGGCGATTGATGCCAATCAGGTGCCGATCACAGGCTACACGCCCGGTCGTAACAGCACGCTGGCCAAACCGCTCTTCCAAAAGTTTGGCTGGACGCAAGGCATTGATTTCTTCTGCAACTGCGCCGACAACCGTTACAACTCGCTGCAAGTCAAACTCGACAAGCGGTTCTCAGATGGTTACTCGATTCTGATGCACTACACCTATCAGGATCAGGCAGCCGATGACGGTGGATACTTCTTCTACGACGCGAATCTGAATCGTGGACCGTCGGGCTGGCAACGCGATCACGGCTTTGTTCTTTCGCAGGTCTACGAATTGCCATTTGGCAAAGGGAAGAAGTTTGGCAGTGGTTGGTCAAAAGGTGCTGATCTGGCGTTGGGTGGCTGGCAATTCAATTCCAATACGACAATCCAAAGCGGCCAGCCGTTCGACAATTGCTTTGACACGAACGGGATTTCCGACACCGGAACCTGCCGTCCGAATATGAGCAATGCTCCCAAGACTGGCGCAACACGACAAGCCGATGGTTCCTATAAATTCTATAGCGATCTGAGCGGCTTCAGCCGTCCGGCGGTCGGAACGTTTGGAAATCAGAAGCGTAATGCACTGCGTGGGCCGGGCTATTGGCGCACCGATGCGTCGCTCTTCAAGAAGTTCAACTTCACAGAGCGCGTCTTTGCCGAATTCCGCATCGAAGCGGTGAACTTCTTCAATCACGTCAACCTGGGCAATCCCGATGGATTCATTGGCAGCTTCACAGCCGCCGGAACTTTAGTGCCGAGCGGCGGCGCAGGAACGATCAACTCGACGGCGTACTTCGGGTCTGACCCGCAACGTAACTTGCAATTCGCGCTGAGAATCAAGTTCTAGCGCGAAAGAGTTGGCAGCAGGTCTGAGCGTTAAGAGATCAGCGATCTCTCTGTCAGCCCCTAACCTACGACCTGCTGCTATTGACTAGCGAGGATAAGCTCGGCGGAACTTGTCCTCCTGGGTGGGGAACCTGTTCAGGCAGGTTCCCCTTTTCTGTTATGATTCATTTTCCATTTTTCATTTTAGATTTTTCATTGGTCATCGTCGGACGCGCCCCACGGACAATGACCAATGAAAATTGGCAAACAGCAAATGGCAAATGAAAAGCGATTGAGCCACGTATTTTGAAGTTATGAAGCACCTACTATTTGCCCTTCTTTGCGTGCTCCCCGCGTTTGGACTGGCACAGGACAATACTTTGACCGAAGCCCGCGCACTGCTGAATCAAGGTAAAGCCAAAGACGCTATCGCCAAATTACAAGCCCTGCCGTCGGATGCGCGCACGCAACAACTGCTTGGCGTCGCGTACTTCCGCACCAATGATTACGTCAAAGCCATTGAGACGCTGACGCCAATTGCCGAAGCCTTGCCGAAAAATTCCGCCGAACGCAAAGAAACGATTCAATCACTGGGCATGGCGCATTATGTGTTGGGGCATATGGCGGAGGCAGTTCCCTTCCTCGAACAAACGCTCGCGTGGTCGCCGAGCAGTAACGAATTGAATTACGCGCTCGGTATGGCCAGTATTCAAACGCGTCAGGAAGCGAAAGGCCGCGCCGCCTTCGCACGAATGTTTCGTGTTACGCCTGATTCGCCCGCCGCGCATTTGTTCGCCGCCCAAATGATGATTCGCGTCGAACTCAACGAACAGGCCGAAGCCGAACTGAAACAGGCGCTCACCAAAAATCCCAAGCTGCCGCAAGCCAACTTCCAGCTCGGCGTGATCGCCATTCAACTCTCGAAGTTTGACGAAGCCGTCGTACTGCTTGAAAAAGAAATCGAACTCAACCCGGCCAATGCGATGGCGTTTTATCGGCTGGGCGATGCGTACGCGCGCCAATTGAAATGGGAGGAAGCGATTCCGGCACTGCAAAAATCCGTGTGGCTGAATCCGTTTTTCAGTGGGCCATATATTCTGCTCGGCAAGTCATACTTAAAGAAACGTGATTTTAGCAATGCTGAAGGAATGCTGCGCCGCGCGATTCAAATGGACCCGAACAACAAATCGGCACATTACATGCTGGCGCAACTGCTGCAACAAACCGGACGCGCCGACGAAGCCAAACGCGAGTTCGCCATTGCGGAAAAGCTACAAGGCAGCAACGACCAGCCCGAAAAATAAACTTCAATAGAACCCCAGAAATGTTTCTCCACGAAGACACACGAAGATTCACGAAGAATTACAACCAATTCAGGATTGTTCTTCGTGAATCTTCGTGTGTCTTCGTGGAGAAAAAACTCCTTCTCTTAAAAACTTTCGTTACGATTTTACTGCTCAGCATTGGGGCAACCGTTCTTGCACAAACCACAACCTATCAAGCAGCGAGCACCAAACGGATGGCTGATTTGCTGCGGCGCATTTACGAACAACAAGATTGGCGCACCGATCCGAGCAAAGATGCTGAACGCGCAAAATATTACCGCAACGGCTTGCAACAACCGCTCGACCTTCGCACCGAACTCAAAGCGCGCGTGGCGTTGGCCGATGCGCTGCTACGGGCAGGTGATAGCGAAGGCGCGGTCACAGAACTCGAATCGCTGCGCACGATGATGCAGGACAAAGGCATCCTGCCTGCCGCGTACTTTCAAAAAGAAGTTCGTCAATTATTAGGCGTGTCATACCTGCGCCTCGGCGAACAGGAAAACTGCCTGCTTCATCACGGCGTCGAATCGTGCATCTTCCCGATTCGCGGTTCGGGCATTCATCAATTGCCGCGCGGTTCTCGTGGCGCACTACGCGAATTCAGCGCCTTGTTGCAAGCCGATCCAAACGACCTTGCCGCGCGCTGGTTATTGAATCTGGCGCACATGACGCTCGGCGAATACCCTGACAAAGTGCCTGCGCAATGGCTGATTCCCGAAGCGCGCTTTGCGCCTGAGTACGACATCAAACGTTTCACTGATGTCGCGCCGAACGTCGGACTCAACCTCACCGGACACGCGGGCGGCGTAGCGATGGAGGACTTCGACAACGATGGATTCTTAGACTTGATGATTTCAGGACAAGGCCCGCTCGATCAATTGCGCTTCTTCAAAAACAACGGCAACGGTAGGTTCATCGAACGCACAAAGGAAGCCGGCTTGACGGGCGAAATCGGCGGGTTAAATTTGATTCACGCGGATTATAACAACGACGGTTTCGCCGATGTTTTGGTGCTGCGTGGCGGCTGGTGGGGTGAACACGGCAACTATCCGCCATCGTTGCTCAAGAACAACGGCAATGGCACGTTTGACGATGTCACAGAAGCGGCGGGCTTGCTTTCGTTTCATCCGACGCAAACCGCCGCGTGGGCGGATTACGACAACGACGGCTGGCTCGATTTGTTCATCGGCCACGAATCCAACGCGCAAACCAAACATCCGTCGCAACTCTTCCACAACAACCGCAACGGCACGTTTACCGAAGTTGGAGCCAAGCTCGGACTCGCGGATTTAGGCTTTGTCAAAGGTGTCGCGTGGGGCGATTACAACAACGACGGGCGCGCGGATTTGTATGTTTCCGTCAAAGGCGCAACCAATCGTCTGTTTCGCAACGATGGCCCAATGAATAAACAAAAGCCTGATTTTACGGCTTGGAAATTTACGGACGTGACCACGCAGGCAGGCGTCGGCGAACCATTGCACAGCTTTGCGACGTGGTTCTGGGATTACGACAACGATGGCTGGGAAGACATTTTAATCGCCGGTTTTTACACCGAAACACTCAACGACATCGGCGCATTTCACCTCGGCCAATCGCATCGCGGAGAAACGCCACGCCTGTTTCGGAACCGGAGGGATGGGACTTTTGAAGACGTGACCAAAGCGATGAAGCTGGATCGTGTGATTTTAGCGATGGGCGCAAACTTCGGCGACCTAGACAACGATGGCTGGCTGGATTGTTATTTCGGCACCGGCACACCAGAGTTCGCCGCGTTGTTGCCGAACAAAATGTTTCGCAACGCAGGCGGTAAAACGTTTCAGGATGTGACCACATCGGGCGGCTTCGGCCATTTGCAAAAAGGTCACGGCATCGCGTTCGGCGATTTGGATCACGACGGCAACGAAGACGTTTTTGAAGTCATCGGCGGCGCATATCCCGGCGACATATATCAAAGCGTTCTCTTTGCCAACCCCGGCCACGGCAATCATTGGGTTTCGCTCGATCTGCGCGGGGTACAATCCAACGCCTCGGCTGTCGGTGCGCGCGTGCGATGGCGTATCGAAACCAAAACTGGCACGCGCGAGCTGTTTCGCAGCGTCGGCGCAGTGTCCAGCTTTGGGGGTTCGCCGTTTCGTTTGCACGTTGGGTTGGGAGCGGCAACCGCCATCACAGAACTCGAAATCCGCTGGCCCGCTTCTGGCAAAACACAACGCTTCCAAAATCTGAAATCGGACCGCTTTTATCAGATTGTCGAAGACGCGAAAACGCCTGCCATTGTGCAGCGAAAACAATTTCGGTTGGCGACTTCCAAACAACCGCCTTCTCATCATTGAACGACACGTCACTTAACATAGCCGTTTTCGGATGGGTGCGCCTGCGCCCCCGCAGGCAAGCACTGGTCAACGGTTCCTTTCTCGACAGCGAGAAACACCTGCGACGATTAGTCTGCGCTTGGAGCAGGCGCACCACACGAGGCGCACGCACTTGAACACCACTCTATGAAACGTTTACTGCAAGCCGCTTTCTTTCTGTTTGCGCTGTCGCTCAGTCAGGCACAAACACCAACTTTCACCGACATCGCCGCACAGGCCAGATTGACGCAGCCGATTGTTTACGGCGGCGTGGAAAGCAAGAAGTTCATCATCGAAACCAACGGTTGCGGCGTCGCTTTTTACGATTACGACAATGATGGTTGGATTGACATTGTGACCTTGGGCGGATCACGGCTCGAAGGCGCGCCGAAAGATGCGACGAATCGGCTCTACAAAAACAATCGCAACGGCACGTTCACCGATGTTACGGCAAAAGCGGGATTGACGCGCACGGGGTGGGCTTCCGCTTTGTGCATTGGCGATTACGACAATGACGGCTGGGACGATTTGTTTTTGTCGTATTACGGCAAAAATGCGCTTTACAAAAACAACGGCAACGGCAGCTTCACAGATGTCACGAAGCGCACGAAGCTTGATTTTACAGGCACGCGCTGGGGTTCGGGGTGTACGTTCATTGACTATGACCGCGATGGCAAATTAGATTTGTTTGTGTCGAACTATCTGACATTCGATTTGCAAGCGGCAGCCGAACCGGGCAAAGGCGCGACCTGCGTGTGGAAAGGCATTCCCGTGAATTGCGGCCCGAAAGGATTACCTTTCGCACGCAATTGGCTGTATCACGGCGTCGTTGGCAAAGGGGGCGAAGTCACGTTCAGCGATGTGTCTGAACGTTCCGGTATCAGCAAAGTTTTTGAGCGGTATCCGATGTCGGCGGTCGCCGCAGATTTCAACGAAGATGGTTGGCAGGATATTTACGTCGCGTGCGATTCGACAGCCAGCATTTTATATCGCAACAATGCGGACGGCACGTTCACCGACGTCGCGCTCGAAAGTGGTACGGCCTACAACGAAGACGGGCAGCCGCAAGCGGGAATGGGTCTTGGCATTGGCGATTACAACAACGATGGCAAACTCGATATTTTCAAAACGCATTTCGCCGAAGACACGCCTGTGCTCTATCGCAATGTGGGTAAGTGGCTGTTTGAAGATGTAACCTTTGCCGCAGGCTTCGGCACCGCAACGAAATATGTTTGCTGGGGCGCGGGGCTGCCTGATTTCGATAATGACGGCTGGGCGGATATTGCGTTTGTGACTGGTAATGTGTACCCGGAAGTCGAGAAATATTTCAAAGACTATCCGCATCGCAGCCCACGCCTGGTGTTTCGTAATCTCGGCAATAGTCGCTTTGCGAATGTCAGTGCCGAGAGCGGCTCCGGGGTCACGACGCCACATAGCAGTCGCGGCAGTGCGTTTGGAGATTTTGATAACGACGGCGATTTAGACTGGTTAATTATGAATATGAATGAACCACCATCGTTATTGCGCAATGAAAATGCGGGCCAAAACAACTGGCTGAAAATCAAATTAATCGGCACCCAATCCAATCGCACCGCATTGGGCGCACGCGTGATCGTGACAGTTGGGGAACAGCAACAGGCCCAGGTCGTATTGAGCCAAAGCAGCTACTATTCGCACAATGACCTGCGGCTGCATTTTGGACTAGGTGTCCGTAACCAAGCGGATCGGGTCACAGTCTATTGGCCTAGCGGTCAGGTGGACAAGGTTTCAGGAGTCAGAGCCAATCAGATAACGACCATTAGGGAAGGTTCCAGCAGCAGCAACAAGTAAGTATAAATTAAGGGCCGCAGGCTCTTCGCACATCGCGGAATTCCCTGCTACAATGCAGCCTTATTCCAGAAATCAGCTTTGTACAAACTCTGATGACGACGTCGAACTCATCCCATTTTGCTGAACCGGATTATCGCTTGCTGTATGACGAGCATCCGTTACCCATGTTTATTTATTCGCTGGATTCGCTGGCGTTTCTGGCCGTGAATAAAGCGGCGATTGCCCATTACGGCTACAGCCGGGCGGAGTTCCTCGCGCTGAGCATTAAGGACATTCGCCCGGAAGAAGATATCGGCAAGTTGGTGGAGTACATCACGCAGTCCAGGCCGAAGATGGAAAACGCGGGCATCTGGCGGCATCGCAAAAAAAATGGCGAAGTCATCGAAGTGGAACTAACCGTCAAGGATATCTTCTTTGAGGGGCATTCCGCACGCTTGGTCATCGTCAACGATGTGACTAAATTCCTTCGCTCCGAAGCGGCGTTGCAGCAAAGTGAACACCGCCTGGCCAGCATTATCAGTTCCGCGATGGATGGCATCATCACAGTAGATGCCCAACAACACATTATTCTGTTCAATGCAGCGGCAGAAAAAATCTTCGGCTACGTGGCGGCGGACGTGATGGGCCAATCGTTGGAGCGATTATTGCCGGAGCGATTTCGGCACGCGCATCACCATCATGTGGAGAAGTTCGGCACAACTCACACGACCAAACGTTCGATGGGCAGATTGGGGGCCATCAGCGGCGTCCGTTCAAATGGCGAAGAGTTTCCCATTGAGGCTTCGATCTCACAAGTCGAAGCCAACGGGCAAAAATTTTACACCGTCATTCTGCGCGACATCACAGAGAAAAAACGGCTCGAAGCGCAATTCCTCCGCGCCCAGCGAATGGAAAGTATCGGCACATTAGCAGGTGGCATCGCACACGACCTGAACAATTTGCTGGCCCCCATGTTGATGGCAGTGCAAATGCTGCAACTGAAATTCACGGATGAGCAAAGTCAGAAGATGCTGCAATTGCTGCGCGTCAATGCGGAACGTGGGGCAGATATGGTTCGACAGATACTGTCGTTTGCGCGTGGCGTCGAAGGCGAACGTCTAGCACTACAGCCGCGCCACCTCATCAAAGAAGTCATCAAAATCCTCAAAGAGACATTGCCCAAATCCATCGAGATTAGTTTTTATATTGCCGAAGATTTGTGGCCGATTATTGGCGATGCCACCCAGTTGCATCAGGTGCTGATGAACCTCTGCATCAATGCGCGCGATGCGCTGCCTCATGGCGGCAAGTTATACATCAAAGCTGAAAACAAAACCCTCGATGAAACCTATGCCCAGATGATCCCGGAAGCCAAAGCCGGGCGCTACGTGTTGCTGACCATTCAGGACAATGGAATGGGCATTGCACCGGAGCATCTGACGCGTATCTTTGATCCATTCTTTACGACTAAAGAAAAAGGCAAAGGGACAGGCTTAGGACTGTCCACCGTCCAAGGCATCGTGCGGGGGCACGGCGGCTTCGTCAATGTTTATAGTGAAATTGGCAGAGGCACAGAATTCCGCATTCATCTGCCCGCGATGGAAGCCGGACAAATTGAGCAGGTCCAGATCGCCAACCCTGAATTGCCTGCCGGACAAGGCGAATTGATTCTGGTAGTAGACGACGAACTGGCAATTCGGGAAGTCACCAAAGCAACGCTCGAAGCCTTTAATTACCGCGTCCTGACGGCGTCAGACGGGACAGAAGCGCTGGCGCTATATGCGCAACACGGTGAGGAAATCAAAGCCGTGCTAACTGATATGATGATGCCATTCCTGGATGGCCCCGCGACTATTCGCGCCCTGCAAAGGCTCAACCCCAACATCAAAATCATTGCCAGCAGCGGCCTCGCCGACAACGGCAAAGCAGTCGAAGCCGCAGACTTGGGCATTCGCCATTTCCTGCCCAAACCTTACACTGCCGATAGATTGCTGAAAATGCTGGTTGAGATTTTATAGCCCCTCCAACCAGAACCTCAGAGGTTAGAGAAGAGGTCGCATCCCCGCTACATCGTAGCTGGCAGGATGCACTGACATCGAAGCAATGCGACGGCGCGCCAACGATATTAGCTCTGTCGGATTGCAAGGCATGGCCCGATACTGCGGCATAATCCCAGACAGGTTCGAGGTATGTGCAATGCGACTGATTTCCACCAGAATCGGAATCTCAGCATGCAAGGGGCTGGCCCGCAAGGCAGCCAACACGTTTCGCAACTCTGTCGCCTCAACATCTACCACCGCCAAATCATGCTCTTCTTCTGTCGCACGCTGTAATTCGGCAGGCGTAGTCGTCACTGTCACTTCAACATCGGTCGTCCGCAGCGCGGTCATCAAATGGTTCGCCCACGCCTGCGAGTCCGTCACAATCAACAGGCGCGGCAGCATAGAGCGGGGCTGGCGATTACGTTGTTGCAGCGCGCGTTTGAGAGCAAACTGTAGCTCGTCCAGATGCACTGGCTTACCGACAAAATCATCGGCCCCACCACGCAAAGCGCCAATTGTATTTTCAACCACCACTTCGCCAGTCATCATAATCACCGCCGTCTGCGGACGACGTTGTTTGATAGCTCGCAGCAAATCCAACCCTGATCCATCGGGCAATCCAATATCCAACAAAGCGACCGCCGGATGCACCTGATCGAATTGTTCCAACCCCGCATTGGCGGTTTCGGCTTCGATAGGGTCATACCCCCATTCGCGCAAGGCTTCGCCCAGGGTCCAGCGCATCATCGCATCATCATCCACAATTAAAATTTTCTCTGAACTATGCATGCAATTT